>JAJRVM010000082.1 GCA_024277285.1 Planctomycetota bacterium | reverse complement strand
TCAGCGAGACGCCGGTTGTTGAGTCTCCGGTTGTTGAGTCTCCGGTTGTTGAGTCTCCGGTTGTTGAGTCTCCGGTTGTTGAGTCTCCGGTTGTTGAGTCTCCGGTTGTTGAGTCTCCGGTTGTTGAGATCGAAGATGCTGGTGGCCTGGCCGATGCAACGACGTCAGCCGATCAGGTGGACAGCAGCGAGATGATGTCGTCGATGGAAGACGTCGCGGAAGACGTCGCGGAAGAGCAAGAAGAAGCGATTGCGGAAGATGTGACGGAAGAGGTCCCGGCTGAATACTCATCCTCTGAAGTCGCCGAAGAGGAAGTCCGTGAAGTAGACGCTACCGACGTCGAGGTGGCAGAGGTCGAGGTGGCAGAGGTGGAGGTGGCAGTGGAGGGAGTCGCGGACGAGGTTGTGGACGAGACACCAAACGCGTCGATTCCGAGCTTAGCCGAGACGTGGGCTTATTCCGAGGGACCGAAATCCGATGATGAGGATCGATTGGAAAGTCAAGTATCGCGTGATACCGATTCGGTCGAGATCGGAGCCGATGACGAAACGGCGACTGAAGCACACGGCGAGCACGAGAATCCAGGCGAGCATGTAGATCAAGCGCCCGTAGATCAGGAAGATGACGATTGGTCACATCGCACGTTTGACTAAGGCGGTTGCTCTCTGACTTGTCGTCGACTAGGCAGGTTTCCATCTTGCCCAGTCTCTAGAAAAGGGGGAGATCCGACCCGACTTACCCATGGGGAAATCTAATTCAATGTACGAGATTCGTGTTCAAGGCGACCGCGGTCGATTACCCACGCTCCGAGGGTATTGGAAATGGTACTCATCCAAGTTGACGGTGGGACGATTCGGCGCGACGGCGGCGGTCCTGGCGGTCCTGATCGCTGTTTCGCCGACGATCGCCGGTGAGTGTGCCTCGCCGGAGCAAGGACTTCGCTTAGAGAACGTGAACACCGAACATGTCTATTTCTCCTATCATGGCAAGCCGCTCCTCTCGTTCGGCGGCATGTCCGACTTCCTTTTCTACGCTGCGGACGATGCCTACGACTACAGGAAATGGGCCGATTGGCAGAGCACACACGGCATGAATCATTGCCGAGCATACGTGCCGGGGAGTTGGGTGCATGTCGAAAAGTTTGCCACAGAAAACGGTGGTGCGATCAAGAACGTGCTGTTCCCCTATCAAGAGACAGAGCCGGGCAGCCGACAATTTGATCTAACGAAGTTCGACGAGCGTTATTGGGAGCGATTTAGAGAGCAGTGTAAGTACCTCGAATCGAAGGGCATCATCGTCGATTTGTTGATGTTCAACGGTTGGCAGTTGTGGAACTATAACCGTGACGTGGCGAGATACAACTGGGACGGCCACTTCTTTAACCCCAGAAACAACATCAACGCATTCACAGATCACCTGGACACTGAACGAAATAAGAACAACCGCTGTCAGTTCTACCATTCGGTGGCCGATGGACGGAACGAACTCTTTGCAGTGCAAAAGGCGTACTATGAAAAGATCATCGAAGTAACCTACGATCTTGACAATATTTACTACGAGCTCGTGCACGAACTGGGGATGAACTACCAAGACTGGGACAAGACCAAGCAATGGATCGAATCCGTCGCTTTGGCCGTGCGTGCGAAGGGGGACGAATTGAATCCGGAGCGTTCTATTGTCCTGGGCACCGACGGCGGGCACTTGGCCGGGTTTCCGTTCAACCAGAGTGGCGGGTATCCGCGGCCGGGGTCAGAAATGGACTGGGTTTTCACTCGACCCTACTTCGACGTCGTGATTTTCGGCAACTGCCATCACACCGGCAACGCGCGAGAATGGCGGCGCCATTACCGGAAACCGTATGTGGCTCAAGAGGACACCGATGACACGGGGCACAAATGGAGTTACCGCATTCCAGAACACCGCCATCATCTGCGAAAATACCTCTGGAAGATGATGATGGCGAAGTGTCAGCAACTGGACTTCTACGTGAAGGGAGGCCGCCCAGGATTCGGCGGCGAGGAGAAGCCAGGGTTCCCGCACAACTACGACCCAAACGCGTGGAATGAGTTCGAAGGTGACGCAAGACGACTCCGGCGATTCTTCGAGAGCATTGAGGACTACGGCGCGTTAGATTTTACTGGACACTTCTTCATATCGCCGATCGGACATAATCTGGTGTTGGCATCGAACAAGGAGGTCATCGCCTACGTGAGTTCACCGACTGGCATTGAGGGCGTTGCCTACGCGCCTCGTGGTGCGCAAATTCGACTAGCAGACTTACCGCTAGAGGACGGTAAGTACACTGCCCAGTTTTTCGATCCGAAATCCGGCCCGGCCGGTTCGAAGACGATCCACGTCCGGTCGAGTACTGTCAATTTCCGGACTCCGGATTTCGTGGATGACTACGTGGTCCGAATCATCGGCCAGGACATGTCTCATTGACGAGGCAGCACGAGCCGATCGAATCGTGCCGCTATGACCGACCGCTCACGCGCATCGGCTCGCCAAGCAGCGGAAAGGGAGGCAGAGATCGGCGTCCGCAACTCGGTCCTCCAGTGCTGTTGGTTCATCTGGTCAATTCGGTTGCCGCAAAAGCAGGACCCAATCGCTGGGTCCCGGCGCCTCGAACGTCTGTTGGCCTTCGCGGCTCGCGGCGGGCTCAGTCCATCGGCCGCTCTCCGGCTGGAACCACTGAGTCGTTGTTCTTCTGCGAGGCAGTTGAACCGTCACCGAGGGAGTCTTGGTGGAGGGCTGATCCGTTTCAGGCTTTGTGCCGCTCGGGTTCGCCAGGTAGATGACAAAAACTCCGTCGCCGTGAGCACATTTCCACCGGGCGCCATTGCCTCCCGCGATCGGGTCATCGGGTGTCATGCCGACCAACGTTAATTCGGCATCGTCGAAGAATTGACGAATCGGTCTGAAGCAGTCCGCGCCTCCCAGAAGCAGGCCCTGCTCGACCGCGTCGTAGTATCCGTGGATTCCCTGGACTTTCTCGTATTCCTCGGTCTCCGTATTCTTCGCATCATAGCCTTCGGGTTCGTAAGTCCGGAGACCGCCGTAGGTGGCCATTCCGCCCGACAGCAGGCTCGCCCACATCATTCGTCGAAAGAAGTAACGCGGATGCAAGGGCGGCCGGTAGGTTTCATACCGATCCTCGTCCAACACGATGGGGTCGTCCCCGCGACTTCGGTAATCGTTGATGAGTTGTCCGGAGACCTGATCCAGATCTTCCAGGGTGATGATGTCGGACCACGACGCGTCGACGAACGAGAAGCCTTTGAAACGCGATTGATGGTTGGTGATTAAGGTCTTCCAGGGTTCACGCTTGGCCATGTCGCGACCGATCTTGTCAATCGTCGAGGCCCGGATTCGTCGCCCGGTCAGAGGCTTATCGTCGCCGACAATCTCGCGGTCGTTCGAGACGCACCATTGAATACTGGGATAGGCCGAGAAACGGGCTTGAGCGTAACGCGGCAACATCGCCGACGCCCGGTCACCGTCGGCAAATCGTCTCAGTTCATCGGTGTCTTCTCCGAACGGAATCAATTGCAGGCTCAAGTCCGGGTGACGCTCATAGGCATAGGCAATTCGACGATCCATCTCCTGCCAGAAGGACAAATTGAAACCGCCCCGGTTCCCGTCAAATAGAGCCGCGACTCCGTGGCGTTCTTGATTGAACCAGACGCGTATTTTCGTCGCCCCCATTTCGGCCGCCTGGTCAATGTACTCGCGCCAGTGCGATTCGTCTTTGGCCACGTATCGGTAGCCCGTATCGCCCAGGTGCAAAAACCATTGACCGTTCTCAAACGCGAATTGCCGCGGGTCGTCGGGGTGCTTGCGAAGCTTGCCCGGCAGGGCCGATTTGACCACCTGGAAAGTCCCCTGTTTGCCGTCAAGCTCCGGCTGGTTCGACACACTCCTCCATTGCCAACGGCCTGTCGTATCGCAATAGGCGCGCGCTCGAAACGTCCGGTCGCCGTCGAAGAATCCATCGACCACGGTTTGCGATCCGTCCGGTCGAATGAAGGCGACTCGGAAATCAACACCGAAGAAAGGGTCGTCGACAGGTTCGGCTGTCCGCAGTTGTATTTCGTACAGGCCGCGATGCTTCGCGGTTCTCTGGCGGTCGTCTGGCAGGTTGGCATTCTCCACGGAGGCGGCAGCTTGGCGGATCGCCCGCAATTGTTGATGCCGCTTGCTTACTGCGGCTTCCACTTCCCGATTCCGAATGGTTTGAGCATCGGTCAGCGCTCCCCGCTTCAGCAGACTCATAGGAATCTTGCGCTGGATCGCGATGTCGCCCGACTCGTCCAGGATTTGCATCCGAATTTCCGGATCCTCGCGATCCCAGTCCACCACGATCATCCCGAAATTGTTGCCCCAGCCCATGTTGCTGATCCGGTAACGATTGGGCCAGGCAAAGTGAAACTTCGAGCTGGCTTGTGTCAGGCCGCTGGAAGTCAGATCGAAGAGGGGATAACCAACGCCAGCGTCTCTTACCGATAACTCGCCCTTATGCACGTCGCCGCTGAGAAACAGGACGCCCTCGGCCCGGGTGTCGCGGATCAGGCGAAAGAGCTTCGCTTGTTCCAGTGGAAAATTGGCCCAGTTTTCCGAGTCGTGATCTTCCGAAACGACTTGGATGCTCGAGACAATCAGCCGCAAGTCAGCCGGTTGTCTGAGTTGTTTCTCCAGCCAGTCCCACTGAGTGCCGCCCAATACGGTCACTGCGGGGTCAGACTGGGGGGCGTAGCGGACGCCTCTTCCGCTGCTGGGAGCAATCTTCGTTTCTGTTTGAGGCTTGGCTTTGAGAGGGCCACGAAAATACCGCGTGTCGAGCAAGATGATCTGAGTCTGTTTTCCGGCTGGACCAAGCCGCTTGGCGTCGTACACGCCCGGCGTGGCTCGCCGTTGGGAACCCTTGGGCTCTCCAAAAAAATCCATGAAAACATTCTGAGATTCCGCTCTCTTTGGATAGTTCGCTCCTGAGTCGTCGGCCCCATAATCGTGATCGTCCCAGGTGGCCAAAACGGGTATTTCCCTCAATAACCGCTGGAAACCGGGCTGGGCGGCCAACCTCGCATACTTGGTTTTCATCACCTTCATATCGCGGGTGTCGGCGTAAATGTTGTCCCCGGCAAAAATGAAAACGCCGGGTCGCGCAGCCACCACCGCATTCCATATCGGCTGCGGCAAGTTGGACTTTGCACACGAGCCGAACGCGATGCGTTCCAACGGATTGTCTGAGGGTAACGGAAGCGCTGGCTCACCCGGACACGCCCGGCCATTCAGGAACGCGACCAGTATCAACAGCAGCCTGGCAGTAGAGTTTTGCATCATGATCTTGACTGTTCGGAATTCATTGTTGAGCTGCTTTATCTACTTGCGGTCACTGCTGTCGTTCGCGACGGATTCGAACGAAAACTCCGCTAACCTTCCGTCACTAAAGTGAAGTTGAGCGTTGTATCGCCTGTAAAGCAACCCGCCGTCCCCCTCTGGAAGTGCGCCGTCCTTGTGGTCTGGTGCGCCATAGGCATTTTCGACTTCCTCAACGGTGTCACCAATCCCGATGCCTTCGGTCGTATGACCGGTGAATGGCCTTACAGACGAATGAGGCGGTTGGTTGCAAAACACGCGAATCAGACCCCGCTCTTGTGTGATGACCAGGCCGAAGCCTCGGGAGATATAATCGAGGAATACACCATTTGCTGGACGATTCATAATCCCGACTCGATTAAGTGCGTCATTGACATACGCGCGTCGCTCGGCGCCATTCACGTTCTTTTCGGTCACTTCTTCAATGGCTTTCGCATACGCCTCGTCGACTCTCTTGTCTTCTTCGGGAGAGGCCACAGCGTCGAAGCTATAGCCGTGACGGTTCATCTCGGTTTCGAACTCAGTAGTTTGCCCTGATCGATCTTGATCGTACCGAGATCCGTCGTCTTGCCCGACTCGGCGACGAACCGAATCGCATCGTTCGGATTCAAGAGAACACCGTACTGTTGCAACCAATACTTACCGGGCGGCACCATCGTAAACTCGAATCGACCCGCGTCGTCCGTCTTGCAACCGTTCTCCAGACGAGCGTTGTAGTTCTCGATCGGATGAGTATTCACTTGAACACGAACATCGGCCAAGGGATCGCCACGGCCGTCCACCATGCGCCCTCGAATCGTTCCACACCGTCGCAGCCGAACGGTCAGTTCCTTCGAGCGATCCGATCCGGAATCGACTCGCAGGACGGCGCCCAACTGTCGATCGGTGTGCAGGATAAGAATCGTCCGTGATTGATCAGGAGCAAGCCCGAATACTTCGAACCGCGGTTCGTCAATCGCGTCGCCCCAATGACTGCTTAGTACTTGCCCACTGATACGATAGCCGCGGATCGGCGACCTCTCGGCATCGGTGACGCGAATCCACAACGGCGTCCCCTTCTCCATTTCGAGCTTCACCGAAGTCGATTTGGCATCCACCGACGGATTCACCTCGGCCATCGAATGCAACCAGAACTTGGAAGCCGCGAGAGGCGCCTTGTACGTTGCGAAACTCCCGTCTGAGTCCATACCGTCAATGCGTTCGGCTCCCGCTCCTTTGCGATAGGGCTTGCCAGCTTCACCGTAGGTCTTCGCGCCGACGATCGCTCGGCCGGGAAGGCCAACTAGTTTCTGTTGATAATGCGTTGTTTTCGGCAGACTGCCACAATGTGGTCACATGCAATGTGGCGTGAGTGGTGTCGGTAACTGAGCGTTCGTGTGTTTTGAATTGAAAGGATCGTTTTCGCAACGATGCGCGCATAGGTTGCCCTGTGATGAAGGTGCGTCTTCGAGTTTGTGAATTCAGATTCGTCAGCCACCCGTTGCTTTTGCGAGGATTCTCAAGTTGTGACAGAAGACGGCGCTGCCAACGGCCGAGGCGAAATTCTTAAATCCCCGAAAACCGCAACGCACCAACCGAAATGCTCGCTTTAAGCACGAGATCGTGCCTTCAATACCGGCTCGCCATTGTTGACAGACGCCCATCAGCGTGTCGCCGAATTCACGCGTGCTACGAGGTACTCCCAAATAGTCAACTTCCTCTTCCAGTTCTTCATACGTATCCGCGTCCGGACAGAATCCCTTGTCCGCGACGACCGATTCCGGGGGATATCCGAACCGTTCCTTGTGCCGCTCGACAACCGTCTCTAGAAGTTCGCTGTCGCTGCAGCACTGCTCCAGCACGGCGTAGTCGGTGATGAACTTCTCTCTCGACTGCGTCAGTAGTACCTTGTGGCCAAATTCGACAGGACGATCACGCCGTCCGCGCTTGATCAGCTCCGTATGGGGCTCAAAGATGCTGAACACTTTATCACCGTTGGGAACTTTCTCCTCATCGAACGCGCGTCGGCGAGCGACATCGGCGACCTGGCACATCACGGGTAATTGCTCCGCCAGCGAGTCCCTCAGTCCCAGCAATTGCAGACAGGTCGAACGTTGGGTCAAAGCGACGAATTTCCCCGCTTTCTCCAGTATTTCCTCGACTCGTAAGATCAGCTTCTTCATCTCCTGGCGGACCTTACGAAGACGTTTCTTGCTCGTGCTGTTGGAATACCGAGTGATGAACAGGTGTAGCTTTTTGACCTTCTTTACATGAAATCGCCAGGGGCAACGGATAGGGTCCAGCTCTCGCCCGTAGGACATCGTTCGAGCAGCCACGCGATAGGCGTCCCACAGTAAGCTTGAGTCAGTCGGCCAGTGAATGTTGCACTCGGTGACAGTCGTGTCGGTTCGCACATGTTCGACCGTGATCAACTCCTCCGACAGAGCATTCAGTGCAAGGAGATGGTTGACATTTTCCCATGTCTCTGGCTGGATCACACCATAGGCCTTGCTCAACAGTGTGAAGTCGATCGTCGACTTCTTCAGCAGCCGACAGAAATTCTGAAGCGTTTCGCTTTCAGCGATCCGAACAGACGCTTCTCGATAGTCGAGACCTTCGCGCTGCATCACAAGGATTGCACGAAACAGGTTCTCACTCGTGAAGACTGCCTTGCGACCGCGGCGCGAGGTTGATTGACTCAGTGCGTCAAGATCTCGATGAACCATTTCAAGAACCTTGGGCTCTCGGTCAAGCAGATCACTAACCGCCTTGTATTCGTCGCGATACTCACGTACGATTTCGATCTGCTGCTCGTCAGCGGCACCAAATTCGAGAATCGCGTCGGCTATAATACGCATCGTTGTCCTCCTTGATTAGTTGTGTTTTCAACAGGATAGCGATGCGTTTTTTCTTTGCAATATCAAGCAGCCCGCGCCGGAAACTTTGTCGACTTTTCGAATTAATCAACAGAAACCAACTAGGCGAAACGTACCGTCCGGCCGAGTGACCCACGGCATCTGTCGTCCCACCCCGCCGTCGATGTATCCACTGCCAATGGTCGTGAACTCGGGAAGCTTCGCAGCCGTTGGATTGTCCATGAATGGCAAGTAGGTCAACATTGCTTGCACCGGTTCGCCCGTCACGTTATCCACGACTTCGCCTTCGATCCAGATACCGCGGTGAAGTTCTACTTCGACGTTGATCACGTCGAAGCCCACTTTGACCGGCACGGGGATTTCTCGCACGAAATAAGGAAGGTCCTCGCCGGGTACGACCAGCAACGTATTGCCAGACCTCTTCGGCATTCCATCAAGGCGGAAACGGCCATCGTCATCGGTCGCTGTACGCAGCAAGTACTGTCGATTACCCATCATGTTCGAACCCGCGAACTGGTAAGACTCGATACTGACTCCAGCCATCGGATCGCCGGTGTCGGCGTCGCGCACCACACCCTGAATCGGGCGACTCGGACTCACCACAATCGGGTCGGCCTTTGAGCCGTAGACAAAGCCCTCTTTCTCGGTGTGGAATCTTGTTTTGAGCGGCTTGGTCTCTCGGCTAATCATCCAGTAGAAGCTTCGAGCAACTTTCGGGCCTGCTGCGAAGAGCCGGACAACACGATCTTCGCCAATATTTTCGATGCGGAATCGGCCATCGTTGTCCGTGAGGATATCTTCGATCCCAATGACATCGGGGGAGACGGGCGTCGTCGCAGCGCGTTCGCCGCTCGTTCCAGAGTACTGGCCCCATTCCGGGTCGATCAACGGCGCGGCTTCGCTTGCCTCTCCATGGATCGACTCGATCTCGCGCGACTGTTTATCCGCCCGTCCAACCCATAATGACGTGAGCCGCTGACGCCCCAGAAACGAATCCATCGGCATCGACGAGTCGGCGAACGACGTCGGCCGGCCAATGTCGCCCACTAGCTCCGCACCGGCTTCCCTTTCGGCACGTGCCTGTCCAACGAGTGAATCCCCTTGAAGAGAAACGGTCAGCAGACTGGCGTCCGCGAATTGTAAAACGAATGCCATCGTAGGACACAACAGCACCAACACCATCGCAGAGCACAAAACCCCGTAACGTAAGGCGGGCGTGCGCCGGACAAGAAAGGCAACGACGAGCGAAACGATCGTTATCAAGCTTACCTGGACGAGCATGTTCATGCCCCAGACGAGGAGTTGGTCACTGAGACTCCCAAAGATGTCCGCGGTCATGACTTCTTCCCTCGTTTTCTTGATTTGCTTTTTTGGGTTACTTCCGCTTGACTGATCATGTCACGAATCCGAACGGCTTCATCCTTCGAGAGGCCGCGGTACTCGATTAGCGCCGTGACCATCTGCTCGGGCGAGCCTGCGAAAAGGCGATCGACCATTTGAGATACTTTGGCACCCAGCGACATAATACGAGGTCGAGCTGCGCAGTAGACGAACTTTCGGCCCGCTTCACGATGCCTAAGCCAGCCTTTGTCTTCGAGCCGCACGATCATCGTCTGAACCGTATTGCGAGCCAAATCACGTTTCTCCGCGAGCGCGTCACGTACTTCCGTCACGGTGACGTGCCCGCGATCCCAAACAATTTCCATAATTTCCCGCTGCGCGTCCGTCAGCGGCGTCGAATCGGTGCGAGCCATGCGTGATCTCCTCATCAAATCGCATCCACAATTGTACCGACGTCGTGTAGTCGCAGTTTACCTACGACGTGTAGGCACGTCAATGCGTGGATCGAACAAAGAAGGTACAACGCGCTTGAAGTTCCTGAGGAAAGATTCGAAACGCAGATTTCGCTGATCGTCGCAGAGAGGGGAAGTATTTCAGATTCGTTGGAAGCGGCGCCGGGACGGTTCACAGGTTCAGAATCCGGTCAACGATCGCGACTTCCGGAGCAACCGCTCGATGCGGTCACCCTACCCTCTCCCCCTGCTATTCTCGTTGCGCGAGGCAGGGGAGAGGGAACAGAACTCGGTAACTTATTGTCGGACGCGTCCTAACGCCCCGATCCCGGTCAACACCTCGCGTGTCGCCCGGACGATCATGGGGCGCAGGAACGGGTCTGCGGCCGGGTGGCACTGTTGACGGGACTGTCGCGTGTGCCACTTCGATGAAAGTTGGCCGTGGCCGACGTTCTTAACTTGTTTGCGATGAGGTCGATGGTTGTTCGCGCAGGATATCGCCTCCCCGTATAATCGGAATCTGCTCGTCAACCAACTCGCCGTTACCTGGCTGGTCCGCGATCGTTTCTTCGTACCTCGACAACACGATTGGATCCTCAGTTTCTGCACCCTTGTCATCGTGTGAACTCAAGGTCAGGCGCACACTGCCCGGTCCGCCGATCTCGGTAGGAGCCGAGTAGCCTAACCAACCGACGCCCCAAAGAGAGAGGAAACAGAGGATTGGGAGCATTCCGATTACGAGATGCGATAGATATCATGAACGTCACCTGGCAAGCGTCGTCGACGTCAGTGTTGTTACCCAGAATCTGACGGCAGACGCCCGCTACCATCGGACCATGCCGTGACACCAGTGAGCGGAATGCTTCCTGGTCGCGCTGGCGATAATAGCGAAACAATAACTCCGTATCGGTGGCTGGAGGCGCATTCGCGGGCGCACCTTCCGCGTGACAATCGTCGCCTAATTGATGTCGCTGGTGGCTGGCTCATGGCTCTCCCTCTCCCTGAATCCACGGTACTCAATAGTACGAGGGGCATCGACCGGGCTGCGGACCTCGGAAAACTGAAAAAACTGAAAAAGGGCAGAGATGACGTGTTCTACGACCCGTCTAACCCGGAATCCAAATCTTCTTTGCCTGAACGACCTCAGTGCCTCGGGGCAGGCTTATCGGCGCTCGGGACTTCGCGAAGAACGCTAACCCTTTGTAACTCGTCAGGTATTGATCGTTCGTGCTGAAGAAGCCGCCCGTGGCGTGGACGACAAGCGGGCTTTCCTGCCGATCAAGTATTCGAAGGAAGTCATGAGGATCAACGCGCACGATCACGCCCGACGCCTTGGTCGCCTGGGCGATCGCCGCTGCCGCCGCGGCCGCCTCCGATGATCCGGCACTCATACCTGTTTCCTCCGAAGAAGTGGCCTCTGATTCGAATCATGCTACTCACGCATTCGTGCGATCAAGGCCATTATTGGGGTCGTCCGATTCTCTTGTCAATTTATCTAGTGCAACCATCGATGCACGAACTGATACTGAACTTGTCGCCAAACTCCGCTCGAAGTAAAGTCTGGTCATTCCAATTTGGCTAGGCAAATTTGATGCACCGAAACACGAATGGGAGTTCGCAATGAAGCAGCAACGGCATGATCTTACACCGCGAGAACTGGCGGTGATGAAGATATTTTGGGACGAAGGCAAGATGACGGCGGAAGATGCGAGAGCAGAACTTGCCAAGAAAGGTGAGAGTCTCTCTTATCCGACCGTCGCCAACGTTGTCCGGAGTCTGACTGAGAAGAAGTGCCTGAAGGCGACCAACGATCAGCGGCCCTTTGTCTACAAACCGACGCGTACCTTTGAAGACGTCTCGAAGCGAATCGTCGGCGACCTGATCTCGCGTGTGTTCGCGGGTTCGCGGGAAGAGATGCTCGTTAACCTGCTTGATCGCCGGAAACTGACCGCGCGAGAGAAGGCTTATCTCAACAAGATCCTTGAGCAGCAGGACTAAAAGATGTTTCCAAGCTATCTGCTTTGTTTCGTTCAAATCAGTTCGGTGTCGGTGCTGGCGATAATACTCGCTCGTGCAATGCTGCCTCGCTCTCCGTCTCTTTCCGCCCGACTTGCCGGTCTTGGAATCGCCTTGTCGTTAGGAATCGCTGTCGCTTCGCTCGTACCAGTAGCTCGCCCGTGGCATATTGATCTTGTTGGTCGCTGGGTAGATGTGCCTACGGACACGGAAGGCACCATGATTGACACTCGTGCACGACGACCAGTGGCAAGGAACAGGGAGGATCTCCGATCAGAAGTCCAGAATTCCGGCGTACTTCGGTTGCTGGCTTTTTCGATCGACGGCTCGAATGCAACCGTGAAGCGAGACAATCCTGCACACGGGTTCATTATTGTCATTCGCGTGATGTTGGTGACGGCGTCCCTGACGGTACTCGTGCGAGTTGCGACTGGCTTGCGGGCGATCGGGGCGTTGCACCGCACAAGTCTCGCGTTAGACGATCGCGCAAATGATCCTCGCTTTGGCGAAATCGCGGCGCGAGCTAATCTCCGTCGCGCGCCGGAGATTCGTAAGAGTTCGCGAATTCACTCTCCGTGCGTCACATGGCTGAAGCCCAACATCGTCTACGTTCCGACGTCATTCGCAGAATGGAGCAATGAAGAACAAGATGCCTCGATGGCCCACGAGCTCGCTCACCTGATGAATCGTGATGCACTTCATCGAGCATGGGCGACACTATGTGGCGAATTGCTTTGGTTTCACCCGTGCGTCCGCGTGCTGCGTCGGCACTTCAAGCTAGCTCAGGAATTGGCTGCCGACCAACAAGCCGCAACGATCTTGGGCGACACGTCCCGTTACGCGCGAGGACTTTCCCGACTTGCGTTAAGACTCGACTCGCAGACGTCCTCCTCGCGTTTCTCACATACATTTCTCGTTTCCGTTTCAGCTCACGACATGATCAGGAGGATCACAATGTTGAATTCCATGGATGGCTCTCGTACTCGTCGACTCACGTACGCCGGATACCTGTCCGTCACGCTACTACTGGGGCTGAGCATCGCCGCCACGTGTTTCGCCGATGATGAAGCCCCGGTTGCTCGCGTTGCGTCGCGCGCGATCCAAGCTGACGCCCCGCTAACGGCTGCCAAACCATTCTCGGGGCCGAGCACGGAACCCTGGAAGGCAGTTGGTGCCGGACACGGGTACTTCATGTTCCGGCCGAGTCAGTTTGCACAGCACAGAGTAGCTCAATCAGTGGTGAGTGACATTTCTGAAGGCGTGTTGCGAGGCGCGGCATTGCCGGAGATTGGACTTTCGTTTGATAACGTAGAATTGTTTCAGTGCCGTGTCGCCGTGAGTGTCTCCGACATTCCAAAAACTCAGCAAACTGACGGTAAGAAGCATTCGCTCCAAGTTGGCGGTGATGCTTTTGACTTGCGAAGCCATCGACCGATCAACTGGACAGTCGCCGCGGATGCGATTCACTTCGCGGCGATCGCGCCTGAAGAATCGGCCGGCATTCAGCGAGTTCGTGAGATGTTCGGAAATCGCGGACTGGCCGACCACATGCGAATTATTTCGGCCAAACAGACCGAAATCGATTCAAGAACGACGAGTCGGCTTCACCGGATTTGGAAACACGTCGACGGGGGCACGTTTTCCGTGGCGGTCGCTCCAAACGACGAGTTTTCCGAGTCGATGCTTGACGGCAGGGCTGAATCCGTCCTCTCAGCAGCTGAAATCATGGGCATTGGCGTTGACTTCGGAGATCCGGACAAGAGCGTTTACAACGTCCGCATCGCGTTCGTTCCGCGTGCCGATCGCTCGGCGGATGACCTTATCAGCCTGATCGGAGATTCACCTAAGACCATTGTCGCCGGAGCGGCCGCGCAAAATGAAGGTCGCGCAAACTCGTTGCTGGCGAGAATTGCCAGCGACATGCGATCCTGGAAACTAAGAGTTGAGGCCGGACCCTACGGCGATGATGTCGTCATCGTCGAAGGTCCAGTCTCCCGTGACACGTTTGTCGCATTGATCGATTCAATGTAGAGAATTTTCGCGAAGTACACCAAGCCGCCTCGGAAGACCGCGAAATTGACTTCGTGACCGTCCAGACCTATCTGTGACGCCTGGCAAAGAAAGGATACGTGCGAGCGACATTAGACGGTCGGACTCGAGTTTACGCGACCAAGGTCCGGCCACGCACCGTGATCCGTGTCACATGATCTCTGCCTCCTAGAGCCTCAGACCTCCTGATTTCCGGGAATTAGCTTTGGTTCCAATTCGTTGATTTTAGGTCGGTGGTCGATGGTGTAAATCAATTTGAGTTGGGTACCTGGGTAGCAGAATTCGGTGGCGTTGAGGTGTTTGAGCAAGTGGG
>JAJRVM010000081.1 GCA_024277285.1 Planctomycetota bacterium | reverse complement strand
CCAAGATCACTTTTTCAACGACGCGTTCGCGAAGAATTCCCGCGAACGCCAACGCTCAAGGTGTGCGCCATCGGCAAAACGCCGATTGACGTAACTCCTTACCCTGAAAGAAACAGTGCCATTCGAGGCAGGCGTCGTTCTCTACTGCGGACCCATCCTGTCAAATGGAATCGGTTTGAATCCGGGCAGTCGTTTGAAGACTTCGGAGTTCGGCTTGAGCCGATAATCGCCAGTCTGGGCGTTCATGAATCCTGGGTCTTTATCCGTAATCCAATTCTCCTGGTCACTGACCTGCCAGTTGCCACTGCTCGTCTGGTCGCAGCGGACCAGTACGTTGTTCCGCGCTCGATTGACGCGGACCTGTCCGGGGTGCGGGTCCATAAAACCGACCAGGGCCGGATAGTGGGTGGTGTAGGGCGGCCGAGTGATGTCGACCTCCTCAAGCAGTCGTCGTTGCCATTGGCAACCACCTCCGCCGTCCACCGCCGCTTTCCATCGCTTATCGTTCCAGGGCGCGGAACCGAGTGGTCGTTTACAGTCAATGAAGATGTTGTTTTCTGCTGTGATATCGTGGCCACCGTGTGAAAAGACGGTTCCAAAACTGCCTCGTCCTGGATGGCCACAGCGCAAGAATATGTTTCCAACAACGGTGTCACCGCCGTCCCCATCGTCGAAATAGACAGCAGCCGTGCCGTGGCCCATCGGGCTGCCGATATCGCGCCAGAAGTTGTGTCGAATGACGTTGCCGCGGCACGATGGGTTACGACCCTTATACAACGCCCCGGCGTCGTCACTGGCAGTGCAAACGTCATGCACGACATTCAATTCAAAGATGTGGTCGTTGCCGCTGATCGCCACGGCCATGTGCGGCGCATCATGGACTCGGTTGTGAGCGGCACGATTGCCAACACCGCTAAGTGTGATGCCGCTAGCATAGGTCAGCTGGTGCTGTGAAAACCGCCAGATGTGATTGTTCAATGCCTCGTGGCCCCCTGGCGTAAGCGTCTTGCGGTCACCGCCATCGAGCAGCAGGCCTCCGGTGCCCGTGTCGTGAATGCTGCAGCCTGCGACGGCGTGATGCGATCCGCCGGAAATGCGAATGCCAAGTTGCCGGATGTTCCGGACAGCACACGACTCAATTCGAATGCCGCGGCCCGCAGTGACTGCGATGCCGTCGCCGAGACCGGCTTCGATATGGAAGCCACGCAAGGTGATGTTCGTGGCATTTTCAAACCGAACGAGAGGTGCGTTGAGTGTTGACAGCACGATCCGCGCGCCCTTCATCTCCGCAGGGGGCCAGAAATAGAGCTGTCCTGTGGTGCGGTCGATGTAGAACTCACCCGGCCGATCCAACTCTGCCAGCACATTCATCGCACGATATCGCCGCGGTGAAGGATTGCCCTGCTTGATGCTGTAATGGGCCGGTCGCGCCATCGTGACTTGCCGCTGTTCTCGGTCGATCGACTTGATCTTGATCGTTTCCTCGTACCAATCGTAACACCAGTAGCCTTGTAGCCAGACACCGGCGGCAACGTCCCACCGAGTTGGACGATCTCCGTCATACGCGAAGATACCTGGGCGGGCCGATTTGTCACCATTGCGCGGAACCGAACCCGAGTCGATGATCTTGGCGATTGTCGCCCAACCCTCGTTGGGCCAGCGCGCCAGCGTCATGCGTTGGTCATTGAAGAACAGCTCGGGCACGGCCGGAACGCCTCGAAAGGCATCCGGATAGCTACCAAGGTCGCGGATACCTAGTGCTTGCAGGTCGGCTTGGAGCACGTTGCCGCGAGCCTTTGCGTCGAGCCGGCTTCGGATGGCCTGGTCGGCAACCCCTTGGAAGGCGTCTGACGATACTGGCGGTCCTCCACAGAGTCGAACCGTCTCGTCTCCGAACGTTTGCCAGACGATCGGAGCGTCTGGCGTGCCGGAATCCCGCGCATCGAACACCAGGCTCTCTTTCAGAAGATACGTGCCGCCGTGGACGAAGATCCTGACCTGCTCGGCCAACGGTCCGTCCTGCTTGAGCACACGAATCTCGTCCCGCGCACGGTCTAACGTTCTGAACGGCTTCGCTTGCGTACCTGCGTGGCCATCGTTGCCGCTGAGGGCGATATGGTAGTCACTTCCTGCAGCAATCTGGAAAGACCCAAACAGCGTCGTTACAAAAAGTGCAAGGAAGAGAGTGTCAAATCTATTCATAGTGATTATGCCTTGTTGAGGGCAACGCCTGCTTCCGTTTTGGGGAGCTGGGTAAGGAAAACTGCCTTGACTAAATAGTGTACATGCGTATACTAGCAGGGGAGGGCGGCGAACCTGTTTGAAGGAGGGTCAACGATGGTTTCCAGAAGACGTCATTTCGAGCCTGGCCATATCTACCACGTTTTGAATCGGGGCGCCCAGCGCCAGCAGCTTTTTTTCTCGGATGCCGATTACCGAAAGTTCGAGGTCTTGATCGAGGACACCCTTTCGCGGATTCCTCTTCGGGTGCTGACTTTCGAGTTGATGCCAAATCATTGGCACTTTGTTGTCAAACCAGATGATCAAGATCAACTATCGGGCTTTTTCGGGTACCTCGCGGGAACGCATGGCAAGCGGTTTCGTGCGGCGCATGGCACGACCGGGCAAGGGCATGTTTACCAGGATCGCTTCAAGAGCTTCCCCGTGCAAAGTGACGGGCACTTCTTGACCATTTGCCGCTATGTGGAACGTAACGCACTGCGCGCCGGGTTGG
Organism: Planctomycetota bacterium; assembly: GCA_024277285.1. The sequence continues at coordinate 1,440 of JAJRVM010000081.1, read as the reverse complement.
TTGCCCGAGCGGAAGCCTGGCCGTGGGGCGGCCTTTGGCGGCGGCAACACGCGCGCGATTCCTGGCTCACGTCTAACTGGCCAGTGTCCCGTCCCCACAACTGGATCGATCGTGTCAACGCGCCTTTGACAAATGCCGAACTGACGGCGGTCAATGACAGTATCCGCCGCGGCACTCCGTTTGGGACCTCCGACTGGGTGCGCGACACGGCCGAGCAGCTTGACCTTGGCCATACGCTTCGACGCTGCGGCCGACCGAGCATCGCCTCCGTCGGTTCGTTCTGAGCGGATCGGCAGGAGAGCAGCAGCAGGATCAATCATTGGTTACGAGTTCGCCTATATTGCCAAAACGGAGGCAGGCGTCGCCTTTCCGCTGCTCCCAAACGTTCGCATCTTGTTGACGACGACGGACTTAACGTTCTCGCGGGCCTTCAGCAGAAGAGTCGGATAGTCCGTTTGGTCTTGCGCAACTGTGATGTCACGGACCCGGTTGACGGCAGCCGCACTCATCTCCGTGTAGATGTTGATTTTGCAGATGCCGATCGAAATAGCTGTTTTGAAATCGTCATCGGAGATGCCTGAGCCTCCATGCAGCACGAGAGGAACAGGTGTCGCATCAGCGATCTCCTTGAGGCGTTTGAAATCGAGTTGAGGTTTGCCTCGATAGAAGCCGTGCGCATTTCCAATAGAGACGGCTAGCGCGTCCACGCCGCTGCCTTCCACGAACTGAGCTGCCGCGTGTGGGTTCGTAAACAAGAGATCTTGGTTTGCTTCCGTGAGGTCAAGTCCTTCATCATTTAATGTGCCGAGCTCAGCTTCTACGGTCACCCCGCAATGTGAACATAGCCGAACCACCTCCCTCGTTCTCTGCAGATTCTCGGCAAAAGCCAGTCTAGAGCCATCGTACATGACGGAGGGGAACCCGGCTTGAATTCCCTGCAGGATCACGTCCACACTCTTGCCGTGGTCGAGGTTCAGACCCACGGGGACCGATGTCTTCGCCATCTGTTCTTTGACATAGCGGAGGTAGGCTGGCAAGTCCATCCAAGGGTAGTGAACAGGGTTGATCTGGAGCAGAACGGGAGAGCGCTCCTCCTCCGCTGCCTGTAGGATAACGGGCAGGAACTCGAGCCCAAAAATATTGAAGGCTCCAACGGCGTACGAATTCTGACGCGCGTTCTTCAACAGGTCGACGTAGGAGACTAACGGCATAAGAACCTAACCGGAATATTGGGAATGAGGAGTTGCATAGGTCGGCATCCGTTGCATGAATTCGTTTGCTTCAAAAACTCAAGCTTCCGACGTACGCTGCCAGTGAAGGAAGGTACCACAACGAGTGAGGAAATTCCATGCTAGCGGACATGGGATACGACGCCTGCCTCCGTTTTGGCAGTGCAGGTAATTTGCAAGCTGCGCAGCTTTCCAAAACGGAGGCAGGCGT
>JAJRVM010000080.1 GCA_024277285.1 Planctomycetota bacterium | reverse complement strand
TGCCCGTAATCTTCTTTGCCCCCCTTCTCTCCCGTTGCGCTCATGGACGACGCGTCTGGTGGTGCTCCTTGGAGGGCAAAGAAAATGATGGGCAAAAAAGAACAGAACGGTCCATGCCCTTCTTGCCCGTGCATTGCTGCCCTCGGCTGCTAGATGCTTGCGCGCGGCACCTCATCGGCCCCCCACGCGCAGAACAAAGACGGGATCAACAACTCCACCAGCGAAGGCCGACTTATTGGCAGCCCAGGCGGGGTTCAAGAAATAGTCGCGATGGGCGAGGTTGGGCTGGACAAGTAACTTGAGACTTTGGACGCCTATTCGGGTCAGCCAGTCTAAGACGTAGCATCCAGCCACCCAAGGCACAGTAGGCCACCACGCAACACGTTAAAAAATCGACCAGCCCTGATTGGAACTGAGGAGCGTGTGCGCAATGCGGCCGCACACCCATTGCAGCAATGGAAGATGCAACAAAAAAACGCCTCGAAGGACCACTTGAGTCTCTTCAAGGCGTTCTGTTTCGTCCAAAAGCCAGCCGTTTGGCTGCTTCCAACTCGATGCCCAACTCGAAGCTATAGCGCCGACGCTATAGCTTTGATATGTAAGAGTAGCCTACTTGGCGTCATCAGGCTTCTCGTTCATCTCTTCCTGGCCTTGGGCGTGCTCTTCTGGTTGCTCTTCTTCGCCAGTCGGAGTGATTTTGGTCGCTTGACCACTGCCGCAACCGGCAGGGATGGAAACAAACGCGGCGAGCATGAGCGCACACATTCCAGCTACAATCAACTTCTTCATGTTAAAACACTCCTCACGAGTAGTTAGGAAAAGGGACCCCCCAAGCGGGGACAAGTTGTCGGTCTTGAGCAGTCTTGAGCAGACGCTCTACCTGTAGCTCTTCTTCTAACAGCCACATAGGGCGTTGCCAACTCCCCACGCGTAGAAAGATCCCTTGGTTCCTCGATTTATTCCCGCCAGTCGGCGAAACGCGTGGTTTTTCCGCATGTAGCTTCGTGCCGCATGAGCAACCGCCAGCAACGCCTCGGTACCATACCTGCGGAACGCGTTGCCCGACAAACGGCGGCAAAACACGCCCCCTGCCGAGCGGTGCACGCGGGCCAGGAATCGATGCGACTTCGGTTTCCCCTCCAAAAAAATTTGCGACTGAAATGCATTGCTAACGACACCGTTTCCGCGACGTTCGCGACGGCTCGGTGCGTCAGATTGGCAACCGTGTTAATTTGCGCACGTGGTGGGGACTTGGCACTCGCGCTCAAGGCGAAACACGAGGCGAGTTCTAACTTGCTTCTTTTTGAACATCGTTTTTCTTGGGGCGGCATCCTCGCTGGCGCCGCCCCTTTATTTCTTGGCTATCGAACTCGACCAACTGCCGCACGCGTTGATGCCTAGAGCATGTGACAATGTCATGTCGTTATTTGGCCAAACGTGCATCCGTTTTTGTGCCACTCAACTCGCCACACCGCTCTCCTCGCACGTTCTTTCGCGTTGTCTCAAAACGGGACACGCTCTACCGGGTGATCCTTCACGTAGTGCAAACTCCGAGGGACTTTGAACCACTTCAGAATCACTTCATGCGGGGTCCCAAAATGTCTCTTTTTTTGAAAAGAAATGGGGATTTTCTGTTGCTTGCAACTGAGCCATCTGCTCCAATAATGGCGTTCATGAGATACGAGTGAACTTTGGCTTGTTCGAGCTGTTGACTTATCCTTTTGTCTTTTTTCGTTCTTTAATGTCCCGGACCGGTGGCGACCGCTCGGGAATCAATTATCTAAATCTCTTTTCTGTTTTTCTGTTTTTCTGTTTTTTTTGGGAGGTGTGGATATGAATGTAGGCTTACGCCGACGGCCTGGGTTTACCCTGGTCGAGCTCCTGGTGGTGATTGCCATCATCGGGATTTTGGTAGCATTATTGCTACCTGCAGTCCAAGCGGCACGTGAAGCCGCGCGACGAATGCAGTGCACGAATCGTTTGAAGCAGTTGGGGTTGGCTAACCACAACTACCACGACGTGTACAAGACGTTTCCCGCCATGCGTTGTGGCACTCGAATCGACAACGAGAACGACAACTCGAACAAGTACAGCATGAGTGGTGTGGTCAGTCTGCTGCCCTTCTTTGAACAACAACAGATTTACGATTATGCCAAGACACGCAACTTCGCGCCGGTTCCGTGGCGTACGACGTATGGGACTTGGACGGTGCGGATCCCAACGTTGCTGTGCCCGTCGGACACTGAACGCATCGGTGGCAACGGCATCGGCAACAACAGCTATAAGTTCTGCCTGGGCACCAATCCTTTTCGAAACAACTCTGTCTGGGGCCCCGAACCCAACGGTTGTTACAACATCATTGGCGACCCTCGAGCGCGCAAGAAACCGTACCGGTTCCGCGACATCCGTGACGGGACGAGCAATACGATTGCGATGAGCGAACGCCGTATCGGCGATCGTGACATCCTCTGGGACATTGCCAACGTCGCGTTCGGTATCACCGTAGACGCCCAATCGCGTATCACGCAAGAGTGGTATGACGCTTGTTGGTTGACTGGCAACCAGTATAACGGTCGCCGGTACAACGACTCGTGGAGCAGCATTTTCCCCGGCACACGACCTGGTGAACGTTGGCCTGACGGTCGCCCTTACTTTTCGGGCTTCAACACGGTTCTTCCTCCGAACGGTCCTTCCTGCATGGTCGACCGTGGTGACTGGCAACACGGCGTCTTTGCCGCCAGCAGTCGTCACCCGACGATCGTCAACGTCCTGTTGGCCGACGGTTCGGTTCGTCAGATTGGCAACAGCGTTGATCTGCGTACTTGGTGGGGACTTGGAACTCGCGCTCAGGGCGAAACGCTCGGCGAATTCTAAACGCCTGACAACTTTGAAATGCCTGCATATGCGAGGTGGCGGTGACCCTTGAGTCGCCGCCACCTTTTTTTAGGCGCGCAAACGAGTGTCGAATGGAGCGAGACCTCCGGGCGAATTGTGTTCGGTTGCCTTTCCTAGTTCGACAGCGCCACTTTATCTGAACCAAAACCCGTAACATGTTTCTAAGTAATAGGTCATTGGCCTTAAGGCCCTGCCTGCTTGTCAGGCAAGTGAATCAGTTTGCCAAGCTAGATCGCAATCGAGATGATTTCCCCCCTCTCTCCCGCGTCTGCCGCCGGAGGCGGCAGACGCGGGAGAGAGGGGGCATTTTCGGCGGTGCCCCGGCTAGCCATGCAAACTGATTCACCAACGGCACAAGGCCTATGGGGTCTGGAGTTTGCTTCCAAAGTGGCGCTGTCCAGCTAGGCTATCATAGCGCGCCCCTAGCGGGGCGTATCTTGCAGACATCTCCTCGATTCTGGCGCAACAAACCAACAAGCACCTGGCAGTCCCAGTGCTCTCATTGTTCGACTTTTTGACCAGGCGCGGCCGGTCCCCGGCGGACTAGCCTTTCCGGAAGCGGCAACAACACCGCAAACACCCTCCCCAGACAGCCAACGCCCCACCCAACAGTAGGCCAAGAAGCTCTTGTTGCTTGCTCCAATTCTGCTCGCAGGCTATCATTGCTGGTATGGGTAGTTGCGAGTTTAAGGCGCTGAAGAGTCCTTCCCTCGGCGTTTGGCTTCAACCTATGGCCCTGTAATATTTTCTGTCTTTTTTTTCCTGTTTTCCCTGGAGGTTTACCATGAGAGTACGTTTTCAGAAGAGGCCTGGGTTTACCCTGGTCGAACTCCTGGTGGTGATTGCCATCATCGGGATTTTGGTAGCATTATTGCTACCTGCAGTCCAAGCGGCGCGTGGAGCCGCGCGACGAATGCAGTGCACGAATCGTTTGAAGCAGTTGGGGTTGGCTAACCACAACTATCACGACGTGTACAAGTCGTTCCCCGCCATGCGTTGCGGTACGCGACGTGACGGCGACAACACGACTTCGAATCAGTACAGCATGAGTGGTGTAGTCAGCTTGCTGCCGTTCTTTGAACAGCAACAGATTTATGATTATGCCAAGACCCGCAACTTCGCCCCCGTTCCGTGGCAGACAAACTACGGTACTTGGACGGTGCGGATCCCGACATTGCTGTGCCCTTCGGACACCGAACGTGTCGGCGGCAACGGTATCGGCAACAACAGCTACAAGTTTTGCCTAGGTACCAACCCTTACCGCAATCATGATGTGTGGGGCCCCGAGCCCAACGGTTGCTACAACATCATTGGCGACCCTCGCACTCGCAAACGTCCGTATCGTTTCCGCGACATTCGCGATGGAACGAGCAATACGGTTGCGATGAGCGAACGCCGCATTGGCGATCGCGACATCCTTTGGGACGTTGCCAACGTGGCGTTCGGAATCTCCGTAGACGCCCAATCAACGATCACGCAAGAGTGGTATGACGCTTGCTGGTTGACTGGCAACCAGTACAACGGTCGCCGCTATAATGACTCGTGGAACCAGATCTTCACGGGCACACGTCCTGGTGAACGTTGGCCAGATGGTCGCCCCTACTTTGCGGGCTTCAATACGGTTCTTCCTCCGAACGGTCCTTCCTGCATGATCGCCCGTGGTGACTGGCAAGACGGCGTCTTTGCCGCCAGCAGTCGTCACCCGACGATCGTCAACGTCCTGTTGGCAGACGGTTCGGTTCGTCAGATTGGCAACAGCGTTGATCTGCGTACTTGGTGGGGACTTGGAACTCGTGCTCAGGGCGAAACCCTTGGTGAGTTCTAAGAACCGAGTTCTTCACATTGAATGTTCTTACGCGAGGTAGCGAAGCAATTCGCTGCCTCGCGTTTTTCAATGTCGGCACCAAGACTTTCTTGCTCATGCCTGTTGGGCTATGGCCGCTGGCCGGGAGGTGAGAGTAAGATGACGGTATGGGCGATGGTGACCCTGTGACAAGCCCGCCTGGTAGGCGGCGTCTTGCCAGCTCCGCAGATCCACTCGTGTGAATCGAGTGGTATGGCGGGCGGGAGAAACCACCTGCGGTAGAGATACGTTGATCGAGTTTGGGGAGAGACTTGACTGTGAGTGCAACGGAAAAAAATGCAGACAAGAAACCTGGGCTCTCTTGGATTGCCATCCTTGCTTCGATCATCGTGTTGGGGGCGATCGGCTACTACATCGCCGAGCCGCTATTCAATTCAGAGCCGACTCCTCAAGAGTTGCGCGTGATCAATTCCGCCACGCTGGAGGACGCTAAGGCAGCGTTAAGCGCACAGGATTTCGGGTTAGCCAACGCGTTGGCCAAGCAAGTCTTGCGGAAGGAACCGAGCAACGCGAAAGCGTTGCTGGTGGCGGGTGAAGTGGCGATGAAGCTGGGCAACGTGGATGACGCATTGGAAACCTATCGCTCGATCCCTGAAACAGCCAAGGGCGAGTACGTAATCGGTCTTTGGTCGGCGGCGAACATCTGCATTTACCAGGGGAAGTTGCGCGAAGCGGAACAGTTGTTCCGCGATGCTCTGCGAATCGACTCAGTCAACGTCACGGCAAATCATGGATTGGGGTTCATCTTGGGGATCGAAGGCCGGCGTTGGGAGTCGGTGCCATTCTTATTGGAGCCGATCCGACAAGGCTCGATCGCGATGGAGCCTTTGATGCTGATGGCAACCGTCGATCACCGCAGTGCGGATGCTGACGAACTGACAAATCTGGCACGGCGGACCGAACCCGACTATTGGGTACCCATGCTTGGCGTCGCTTTGCGTAAATTCTTTTCGGAAGAAAACGAAGAGGCTGAGAAGCTGGTCCGAGAAATTCTCGCGCACCACAGTGATTTAGTGGAAGCGCACGCACTACTGGGCAAGCTGCTTGTTCAGCGCCGGCGAGTGTCCCCGACCGAATACTTTGCATGGCTCGATTCCTTACCACCGGGCGCTGACGACCACCCCATGATTTGGACCGTACGGGGCATATGGGCGCAGGACCATGGTGACTTTGAAGGAGCTGCACGTTGTTTTTGGGAAGCTGCCAAGATCAACCCTAACCACCAGAATGCCAACTACCGGCTCTCGCGTGTGCTGAAATCACTGGGGCGAGAAAGTGATGCGGAGCCGTTTGGTACGCGCGCCGATTTATTGGAGAAATTGCTGACGGAGATGTACCCGTTGTATGGTGATCGCGAGAAATACCCAGACCCCAAACGCATGCTCCGCGTTGCCCGGCTCTGTTCTCAGCTCGGCCGCTACTGGGAAGCTTGGGCATGGTACAACCTGGTCAAGAGGATTGACCCGGAGAATGCGGAGGTCAACAAGGAAGGCCAGCGGCTACAGGCGTTAACTTCCAGCAACCCGCCGCAAGTCGTTCCGGACGCGATGCCAACAGCAAGGATCGATCTTTCGGCACTGCCGTTGCCCAAACGTGTTGCCATTGCTCAGGCAGACACGCAATCCGATTCGCAGCAGTGGAGTCGAGCACGCATGGCCGACATCGCGCAAGAAGTTGGGCTCGACTTCGCCTACAACAACGGTGACGACCCCGATGTCCCCGGTCTCAAGCTCTGCCAAGAATTGGGAGGCGCCATGGCCGTCATCGACTACGACTTGGACGGCTGGCCCGATATCTATGCCGCTCAGGGAGGGCCGTGGCCTGCCGATCCGACACAAACCGAATATCGCGACCGGCTGTATCGAAACCTCGGAAACGGCAAGTTCATGGACGTTACCGAGCAGGCGAACTTGGGGGACAACCTCTACAGCCATGGGGCTGCTATCGGTGATTTCGACAACGATGGCTGGCCCGATATTTTTGTGGCAAATCTGGGTGCCAATCAACTCTACCACAACCAAGGTGATGGCACTTTTCGCAACGTGACGCAGCACGCCGGGATCCGGGGCGAGCGGTGGTCGACAAGCGGTGCCATCGCGGACCTCAACGGAGATCGTCTGCCAGACCTCTACATTTCCAACTACTTAGCTGGCAGGAAGGCTCTGACCACCGATTGCTACAAGGCGGGCGAGCCGCGGGCGTGCCCGCCTGGTGAGTTTCCTGGCGAGATTGACCGGCTGTATCTGAACCAAGGGAATGGGCAATTCGTCGACGCGACACAAGATTGCGGAATTGCCGACAGCGATGGACGAGGGTTGGGAGTTGTCGTCGCCGACTTCCATGGCCAAGGACTGCTCAGCGTCTATGTATCCAACGATATGTCTCCGAACTTCTTTTTCGTGAACGAAGCGGCAGCACGGGGCGATCCGTTGCAGTTCACTGACCGGGCGCTCTTGATCGGAGTTGCCTACGGGCCTGATGGTGATGCACAAGCGTCGATGGGGATTGCTGCCGGAGACGGTGATGGTGACGGATTGATCGATTTGTTCTTGACCCATTTCTACAACCAGTCCAACACCTACTATCGCCAGATCTCGCCCGACTTTTTTGAAGACAGTACGCAGGAATTAGGATTGCGCGAACCCAGTTTACCGGTGCTGGCGTTCGGTACCCAGTTCATTGACTTTGAAAATGACGGACGACTCGATCTCGTGCTCGCCTGTGGACATATCGAGGACTATCGTTTAGTGGGTGAACCTTTCATGATGAAGCCGCAAGCATATGCTAACCGCAACAACAAGCGGTTCGAGTTGTTGAACCCGGAGTCAATTGGTGAGTTTTTTGCCAACAAGTACCTTGGTCGCAGCCTGGCTTTGATCGACTGGGATCGAGATGGTCGCCAAGACCTGGCGATGTTGCACCTTTACGGTCCATCTTCCTTCTTGGCCAACCGCTCTCAGCAACCGGGGCATTTCCTGCAAATGCACTTGCGTGGTGTGGAGTCGGAGCGAGATGCCATCGGCACGACGGTGACCGCACATATCGGATCGCGAACCTTGGTACGCCAATTGATGGCGGGCAACGGCTTTCAATGCACCAACCAGAAGGTGGTCCATTTCGGTGTCGACCGTGCCACGCAAATCGACAAGCTGGTGGTGCAATGGCCCAGCGGCGTTCTGCAGACGTTCGAGAACGTTGCCGTCGACCATGAGTTGTTTCTCGTGGAAGGTTCCAAGCAGCTGGTTGATTATCCGGGGGATGACGAGTAGGCATCGCGTGACCGTTCATGGCGCGAACCACGACGGTATTCGGCACTCAATTCCGAGAAAAGAGCATCACCGTGCGAGGCAATGCCCTCCCGACAGGCCGCCGCATCACGCGTTCGATCGCCGAGTGGTTGCTATTTGGCACCTTGGCGATTGCTTCGACGTACCCCCTCCTGGCACAGGCTGGAACACATTTGCCGCAGGTGGGGCATCGCCCCACCACCGTACCGCTGTTGAATCTGTGGACGCTTTGGTGGAACATCGACCGCATTGACCACGCCTATCCAGACTATTGGAATGCGCCGATCTATCACGGTGTCCCGGGCATCTTTGCGAGTTCGGAACCGCAAACCATCGTTGGTTGGCTGGCGTGGCCGCTCTGGAAAACGCTACCATCCTCAGTGCACGTGTATAACCTGTTGATCCTCGTTTTCCTCACACTCAACGGGTGGTCTGCGGCTCAGTTTCTGCGACGACTACGGTTGGCGTGGCCCGCGACCATCTGCGGTGGCGCCATGATCACACTGTTGCCATTGGTCCACTGGCAACTGGGAGTTTTTCAGTTGGTCTCGTTGTGGGGAGTCATCTGGACATTGCGCGCGTTGCTCCTATTGCAACGCCACGCCGGACCGCGTCAAGCTCTGGAGTTGGGAGTGGCCTTCGCCGTCACTTACTCACTCTGCTGCTACTACGGGCTATTCTTGAGTATCTTGTTGCTCGCTTGTGCGCCGCTCTTGCTGGGACGCGCACTCAGCCATAAGAGAACATGGGGGTGGGGTGCGGTGGCCGTTGTTGTTGCGTTCACGCTACTGTCACCCATTCTCGTTGCCCAAATAGACTATGCCAATGAGCACTCGTTTCAGTATCCAGCGAAGTGGTTTTCCGACCTATCTGCCGCGCCAACAGACTATTTGCGCACCCCGAGTGCACAACTCGTCACACTGCCTGATATTCACACTAGCAATGCTCATTATCGTTGGCCGTTGTCCCCCGGAACGCTCAAGATGGGCATGGCCTGCATCGGCTTGGGATTGAGTATCGTGTCGTTTCGCCGCCGCCGTATCGTGCTGATGCTTGGCGGGATGGTTGCCGTCGCGATATTGCTTTCGATGGGTCCTCGATTAAGTTGGGGAGCGGTGTCGCTCCACGCGATTCTTGCCGACGTCTACCCGGGCTTTGGGCACGCACGCAACCTCTTTCGATTTGCTTTCTTCGCCCAGCTTGGCATCGCGTTTCTGGCGGCCGTTGGGCTCCACGAAGTTTACGTTCGCTTGCATCGACGCGCGCGACCTGGCAAAGAAACGCGGACTTTGCTTGCCGCCACGTTGCTGGTTGGCCTGACGTTAGCCTGCGAGGCTTGGCCTCAACCTCCCACCATGTATCGTCTGCCCGCCGTGTCGAGCGATGACGCATGGATTTCTTGGCTACGCGACCAGCGACAAGCGGAGGTCTGCCTGGCGTGCTTTCCGCTTCCGCAAGATCGCAGCGCGGCGGGGTCGCAGCCAACCGCCGAATGGATGTACTACCAGACTTTTCACACCCGCCCCATGGTCAATGGGTATTCAACCTTCGTGCCGGCAGCGATTCGCCGGCTGCATGGACAGCTCGAAGGTTTCCCCGATATGCGCGGAGTTCACGCGCTTCGCGAGACGGGCGTTACTCACGTTCTGTTTGATCGGCGGATTGGACGGGCACCAGACCGATCGACACTCGAAGCTCTGCAGATGACCCAAGTCGTTAACGACTTGAAGGCCGACATTGAGGTTTGGAAACTACCAGATTCGTAACAGTTTAGGCAACTGCAGCTACGTCGCGTTGGAAAGACTCCCATGGGCTCGTTCCATGGGCTCGTTCCATGGGCTCGTTCCATGGGTGAATAAGACTGTTGAGCTACCCGCGATGCCAGCTATTCCCCTCACTTCCGTCTCCGCCGCCGGGGCAGCGGGGACGGAAGTGAGGGCGTGGGAAAACGCTGCGACGTGATACGGTGGTTCGTGCTTTATTCTCCCTTGCGAAGCAACTCGAAGTACTCGCGTGTCTGCTCGCGTTCGCGTCGTGGTAGCTTTTGATGAGTCAACGGGGCCGGATCCTCACTGAAGGAACTGGCAATCTCTTCTTTCACTTGCTGACGCGAGCGGCCAGCCACGTTCGGGCCGTTCGCATCACCGACGCGAATTGCGTCGCCCTTGCGAGGGTCAGCGGCCACACGCGCACGATAACCTCCGGTCTCGGTTTCCTCTTCCGGCCGATCCCCGAACCCGCGTCCAGCACCCAATCCGGCTCCCGGTTTCTCGCTGAATTGGTCGCCTCCCATCCCCATCCCCTGGCCCTGACATGCCGCGCACCCTTCCCCCCCACACTGATCGCAATTCATCGCATTCTTTGCATCGGCGATCTCGTTCATCATCTCGTCAAGCGTCTGCAGGCTGTCTAACTGCTCCTGCATCTGTTGCAGATCGTTGGCCAGCTTGTCCAGTTGGTCGGCGGCCTGTTGCGCGTCTCCTTCCTTGACACATTTTGCACATTGGCCAAGCTTGTTGGCCAACTCCTGCAACTTTTGCATTTGTGGACTCTGGCGATCCAACTCATCCATTTGCTTCTGCAATTGGTCCATCTTTTGTTGCAACTGGCCAGCTTCCGCATGCTTGCCTTGCTTCTTCAGCTGATCGATTTGCTTTTGGAGCTCTCTTTGTTTTTGCGTCAGCTCCTGCCGTGCGCCAAGCATTTTGTCCAGTTCCTTGCGCAGCTCTTCAAGCTGTTTTGCCAGCTGTTTTTTTTCCTCGGGCGTCAATTTGTCACCGCGCAATTTATCGCTCAGTTTCTTCAGTTCCTTCATCGCCTTGTCCATGTCCCCCTTTTTGAGCGCATCGGTAACACGTTCGGCGGGGCCACGTTGAGCGCTTTGTAGCTGCTTGAGCATCTCCCTGGTTCTCTTGCTACCAGCGAGGTCTGCGCGGCGTTCTTTCAGCTCTTTCGAGAGGGTGTTCAGCTTCACCAGCACCTTCTTTCGACTGGCACTCTTTTTTGAGAGTTCGTCGACCGCGCGCTCGATCTTGGTGATAACCGTGTCGGCCTCCTTAAGTCCGTTGGCCGCAGCCTTCTTTTTCTTCTGTGCAAGACGCTTCTTCAGCTCCGCCACCGATTTGCGAATCTGTTCGGATTGATCGATCTGACGCGCCGCAGTCGCGTCGTGGGAAGCATCTTGGATCAGAAACGCGATTAAGAACACGCAGGTGGCCATCAAGAGCGGCAACAGGGGATGCCAACTGACTTGCGGGCGAAAACGTTCGGTCACATCGATCCGCGCCACGCGACGCTCAGCGTCCTCAAGCAGGGCCTGCCCCGCCTCCGTTTCAAGCTCCGCGTCCGTCAATGCCATGGCACTCGAAACACGCTCTTTCAAGCCGTAACGCAAATCGATCTCAATGGCGGCGTCCAACTCGCCACGCTGACGCAGTACGGCCCATGTGATGCCCGACAATATCCCAAACACCAGCGCGCCGGCACACCAAGCCACCGCCCACGTCGTGCCGTCAGGCAATCCGAGTGGCCAAATCTTCGGTAGCACGATCGCGACAAGTGCCACGAGAAACGCCGCGAAAGTAGCCCAAGTAACGGACTCGATCACGCGATTGAGCAAGAGTCGCCGATGGGCACGCTGGATCTGGTGTCGAATCTGTTCCACGGTGGGTCATTCTCCTTTGAACGAACGCAACGGCTCCTTAGAACCTGTCCCAAAACCTGGTTAACGTGCAGGGGTTTTCGATATGGGGCGTCGCTGCCGGTAGCTGCGTGACAGGTTCTTAGGATGCACGCAACGGTTTTCGACCAAGTGCCCGTCATTATAGGCGGTTTCCCCGGGCGAGATACCGGAAAATCGGGAAACAAACCGAGTGTTAATCCCGCTTAAGTACACGCTCGGCCCGGAGCACACGCTGCCAACATGACGCACGCAATTGCCCGCAAATCACCAATGGGGCGAGGCTCGGACCACGGTCCGATGTGCGAAACTCAGCTAGGCAGACCCAGAAAACCGGCTACGATTGCGGTAACAGGCATTCGATAAGGTTGGGTAAAATAGACATGCAGGCGAAAAAACGTCACTTGGCTGATCCACGCGAGCGTCCGGCTGCCGACATTGTGATCTACGATGGGCATTGCCGATTCTGTACCGGGCAGGTCCAGCGACTTGCCAAATGGGATCAGACCCAGCGACTCGCCTTTCTGTCGCTGCACGACAGGCGTGCCGCTGAATTGTGTGCGGATTTGACGCACGATCAGATGATGCAACAGCTGTACTTGGTCACTTCAACCGGCAAACGGTTCGGCGGTGCCAGTGCCATCCGCTATCTTAGCCGTCACATGCCGTGGTTATGGATTCTGGCCCCCTTGCTGCATATCCCCGGGTCGTTACCCCTCTGGCAGTGGTTCTACAACCTCGTCGCCAAACGACGGTATCGTCTTGGCCGACTCGATGCCAATGACAGTGATGCCAATGACAGTGTTGCCTGCGACAGTGTTGCCAATGACAGTGATGCCTGCGACGGTGGTGCCTGCGACGTACACCTTAAGTAACTCACCGGGTAATCGTTCGCAAACCGCATGGGAGTGAAAGCGGGAGTGGCCACTGGAAAACGTGGACTTGAATGGAAGTCCTCCTCTTCCGACTCTCGGTTCACTCAAACGCTCTTGGACGCAACGACGATCGCATCTCCAGATCGGCATGACACGTGCCCGCAACCGCCGACAGGATCAGCCCGTTCGTCACTCGCAACTGGGGCCCTTCTTTCGCCGTTAGATACTTCGTCAGCCGGCAATTCCTGCGCACGGTTCGACACGAAATCGGAACTGTTTGACCGTTTTTTGAGCGAGTTGACCAACCATGTAAAACTCGCTGTTGACGGCAATTCGTTTAGCCGATATCAGTAACAACCGTGCAGCGGCTGCATGGTGTTATCGTGCCACAAGAAAGTATTGGAGTTGCAATGTTTCGACGCCGCACTTCCTCGGGTGGCGCGTTGCGCCGTTTCGACGGTGCCCATACTCGGCATACCGGCCTGACGATCGTTCAGCGAGCGGAACACCGCCAATGGGAGATCACGATCGAGCACAGTGTGACCGGCGTGACGCTGCGGCGCGACCGTTACAACGCGATTATCACCGATAACACCGCAGCACGCGATGAACGCCTCGATGGGTTTTCGAGTTACGCGACCGCCCTGCAGGCAGCGTATCGTCGCATTGATTTCATCCTTGACATCCGCGATCCGGCGCCAGTCTGGAAGCAAGCGGTGTAGCCTGAGATGCCATCCCAGGCAAGGGAAGTGCTGCGGCGGGGGTCAGCTTGGAGATGCGACCGACAACTCAATCTGTCGGCGTGCCGCGCCTCGACCGGTACGAGCACGGCGGACGGCCCGTTTCTATTAGCGTCTGTCAGCGTTGATTAGCGGTCCCCTTTCTAGACACGACGCTCGCATCCACGCCCCTCCCTCGGCTTCGGAGCGAATCACGGACTAGGCAAAGTATCGTATGGCGTTCTGAAAAACGGCAAGTCCGTCGCCGGTTGCCTGCCCCTCGCCGCGCGTCCAGCGTGGATGGTGCGTCAATTCGATATACCGTTCGGGATGGGGCATCAGGCCAAAAACTCGCCCCGATTCGTCGCAGATCCCTGCAACATTGGCTGCGGAGCCATTGGGATTGATCGGAAACGACAAAGCCTGGTCGCAAACAGCACCTTCCTTGTCGCAGTAACGCAGCGTCAACTGACCTTGCTCGGTTAGCCGATCGAGCACTTCTTGGCTGCGCGCGACGAACTTGCCTTCCGCATGGGCGATCGGCAGATACATCTGTTGAATTCCTTGCAGAAAAACACAATCCCCCGGCGGGACGACCAAGTTGACCCAGCGGTCTTCAAAATGCCCCGAGTCGTTCCACGTGAGCGTGGCCGGATCTCCAACCCCGGCACTACCGGCCGCAGGTGAATCTCCATCAGCGGCGACGTTGCTGCCATCACGAGCGAGCAGGATTCCCGACTTGATCAGGATCTGAAAGCCGTTGCAAATCCCCAAGACCAGCTTACCGGCTTCTTTGAATTCGCGGATGGCCTCGTGCAAGTGATGCCGAATCTGATTGGCCAAAATGCGTCCTGCGGCAATATCGTCACCATAGCTGAAGCCGCCCGGCAGACAGAGCACTTGGTAGTCGGCAATGATCGATGGCGAATCAAGCAAACGGTTGATATGGACCAGTTCCGGTCGGCCCCCCGCCTGCTCAAAAGCGTAGGCCGTTTCGTGATCACAGTTTGTACCTGGAGCACGTAGAATCAGGGCACGGGGAGTAGGCATGACTGCTAGGCTTTCAACTTAGGCAAAATCAGCTTGTGGTGTTCATAAACGACTGATCGATTTCTCTGGGTCGGCCAAGATCGCCGAAACAATCAACAGCGCCGACTATTGCCAGCGCAATGGAGTTTGCCAAGCCTCTTTCAGCTGAGCAATCGAGAGCTCCGCCAATTGCCGGGAGTGCCCCGGTTCACTTGCGTCATTCAAGACAACCATCTCGGAGGGCAGAACATTACCGATCGCGGCAAATGCGACTTGCTGTTCTCTCAAAAGCGATTCAAATTCACGCTGCTTTTCCGGACTCACTTCGCAGACAAACCGCGAATTCGACTCAGCGAACAACAGGGCGGTCAAACGTGCGTCCGCCGCAACGTCGTGCAGTTCGTGCGGGCACTTTGTGATATCAGCTTGCAGACCGAACCCGCCGGCAAACGCCATTTCAGCTAACGCGACAGCCAGGCCACCCTCACTCATGTCATGACAGCTCAGCACTAAGCCACGGTCAATCGCCTGGTGGAGCGTGGCAAAGAGTGCACAAGCAGTCTGCGGCCGCACCTGTGGGACCTGTCCACCGGTCAGTTGGTGCAGCCGGGCGAAATGCGAGCCGCCCAGCTCGTCGTAGGTCGTGCCGATCTGATACAGCACACTCCCCGATCGCTTCAGGTCCATGGTGACGCATTTGCGTACGTTGCCGACTTGTCCCAACGCACTTATCAGCAGCGACGAAGGGATCGCGATGGTCTGCTTGACGCCTTGCAGATCCTCATAGCTGAATTCGTTGTTCAAGCTGTCCTTGCCGCTGACAAACGGCGTCCCATAGGCAATGGCAATGTCGTGGCACGCCAACGCGGCACGCACGAGCGAGCCAAGCGTCTCCGGGCGATCCGTATAGCCCCAACAGAAGTTGTCGAGGATGGCAATTCGGTGGGGATCGGCACCGACCGCCACGCAATTGCGGACCGCTTCATCAATGGCGCTGGCCGCCATATCATAGGGGTCCAGATCGCCGTAGCAGGGATTCATGCCGCAAGCAATGACCAAGCCACGCTGCGAGTCAAGCCTTGGGCGCAACACGGCCGCATCGCCTGGCCCGTCATTGTCGACACCGACCAAAGGCTTGATGACGCTGCCACCTTGCACTTCATGATCGTATTGGCGTACGACCCATTCCTTGCTGGCTACATTCAGCATGCCGAGAATGCCGAGCAGGTCGGTTTTCGTCTCGGCCTGGGCTGGTACGTCGAGAGACTCAATCGGTTGTGGTGTGTAGCAAGCATCTCGAATGATGGGAGGCCGGCCGTCATGGAGGAACCGCATATCGAGGTCGGCAACTTCTACATCGTGGTATTTCAATTGCAAACGGCCCGTGTCGACGAACGAACCGATAATAGTCGCTTCAACGCCTTCGCTTTCGCAAAGTGCCTTGAATACGTCCCAGTGTTGCGGCGGAACCGACAGGACCATGCGTTCCTGAGCTTCCGAGATCCAAATTTCGGTGTACGACAGACCTTCGTATTTCAGCGGCGCCGCATCGAGCCAGACTTCCGCGCCTAGCTTCTCACCCATCTCGCCCACGGCGCTCGAAAACCCACCCGCCCCACAGTCCGTGATGGCACTGTAGAGGCCGCGATCTCGTGCGACGAGAAGAACGTCGAGCAGCATCTTTTCGGTAATCGCGTTACCGATCTGCACAGCGCCACCCGAAAGCGTCTCGCTTTCACTGGTCAATTCGGCGGAACTGAACGTGGCACCATGGATACCATCACGTCCGGTCCGCCCGCCGATCGCCACGATGTGATCACCCACACGCGGCTGCTTACTCGACTTATCGCGCGGCAGCATGCCGACGGTGCCACAATAGACCAGCGGGTTTCCCAGGTACCGCTCGTCAAAGTAGATCGCTCCGTTGACGGTGGGAATTCCCATGCGGTTGCCGTAGTCGCGCACGCCGGACACCACTCCCTGCATCACGCGTCGTGGATGGAGGACCCCGGGAGGCAGGCGATCAAATGGCGTGTCGGGCGGAGCAAAACAGAAGACGTCCGTATTGCAAACCGGCTTGGCTCCAAGCCCGGTCCCCATCGGGTCGCGGATGACTCCGCCAATTCCGGTGTTTGCGCCGCCGTACGGTTCGAGCGCCGACGGGTGATTATGCGTTTCAACCTTGAATACGACATCGAACTGATCGTCAAACCGAACGACACCAGCGTTGTCCTCGAAGACGCTGACGCACCAGTCTTCGTCTCCCATCTTCTTCCGCAATAACTGCGTGGCGGCAAAAATGGTCTCTTTCAGCATGTTCTCGAAATGCCGTTCGCCCTTTTCGTCTCGATAGGCAATTCGACCTGCCAATGTCTTGTGGCTGCAGTGCTCGCTCCATGTCTGTGCCAGTGTCTCCAATTCGACGTCGGTCGGATCACGTCCCAAGTCAGCGTAGTATTGTTGAATCGTCTGCATTTCGACCAGGGTCAAATAAAGCTGGCCATCACGACTCAGTTTCAACAGGCCCTCGTCGTCCAAAGTACGCATCGGTACCAGAACCCGTTGAAACTCGTACGGCTGCCCCATGTCCAAACGTGCCAGCTCAAGTGGCCCGACGATCACTTGTTCCATGGAATCGTTGGCCAGTACCTTGGCTAGCAATGCGGTCAGCTGCGGTTCTGGGAGTTCCGTGAGCCAGATTTTCTTGAGCGTTCGCACCGCTTGGACCGCAATCTCAAAATCGGCGATCGCCTTGAGCGCGCTTTGCGCGACCGGGTCCATCACTCCTGGCTTGGGTAATACGTGAACGACTTGGACACAGCCTTGCGGCGCCACACGCAACGATTCGTCCCCGATCTTGCCGATCACCGTCCGTTCGACCACGTCGTCGGCCAGCAGTTCCCGCGCCAGACGTTCCACGTCCGCGCGGCCCAGATCGCCCTCGAGCAGATAGCCGCGGGCAGTACGGACGGTCATTTCACTGGACATGCCCAGGTTGGTAGCGCTGGCGACGATGGCACTTGCCGCGACGTCAGGCTGACCAGGGGCAGGGTAAATGTCAACTTCCCACAGAGTCACGAGTTTTCTTCCCTGCATCCAAGAGTTGCCTGACACTCTCCTCGTCGCCGCTCTCCAAAGCGGCGCGAAACTGCGAGAGCACTTTCCCAAACTTATCCAGTGACTGCAAGACCTGGTCACGATTAGAGCTCAGAATCTGCTGCCAAAGACGTGGGTCGCCTGCCGCGATACGGGTCGTATCACGCCACCCACTCGCTGTCAGCGGCAGCTCGCCAAGCGGCGTGGCTGCGGCTAGCGCCGCCGCAACGACGTGCGCAGTGTGACTGGTCATGGCAACCGCTTCGTCGTGCGATTCGGGCGACATGCGCAGAACACGAGCGCCTAGTGACTGCCAGAACGCCTCGATCTGGTCAACCGATGTTTTTCGAGCGAGAGCGTGTTGCGCTGGCGCGGCGGGCGTTACGACCGTTACTTTGTTCTCAAACAGGTTTGCCGTCGCGTGCTCCGGGCCCGCCTTCTCGCTGCCCGCCATCGGGTGACTGCCCACAAACGACACATCCGCGTCGAGCCGCTGTTCGAGCTGCCGCACGATTTGCCTCTTCGTGCTGCCAACGTCCGTTATCAACGCTCCCCGCGGACAACTCGCTGCAACCTGACACACATGGTCGACGATGTCCCCAACCGGCGTACAGACGACAATCAATTCGGCATCGCTCACGCCACTAGCCAAATCAGTCGTGGTCGCGGTCACCGTGCCGTATTGCAACGCTTTATCGAGGCTCGTCACGCGGCGGCCAATACCGATCACGTGTCGAGCCAGTTCGCGCCGCTGTAACGCGAGCCCAATAGACCCTCCCAAGAGGCCCACACCAACGATGGCTACGGTATCCCACTTGTTCATGGAGCTGAACTTCGATTCCAGAGGGAGGCGAACCTTGCGCTTCCGTACGTGACGCTCGATCGCAGCGCTCGGTTTTTTCGATGCTGTTCCTTGCCGGCGGCACGTCGGCCGCCCGCAATACGAGCTTATTCTATTCGGTCTTGGATGATTGGATATGCTGCTCAGCGCGGCAGCTGATCACCAATCGCGGGTGGGCCCAAGCCCCAAGGACGGCGTGACATGCGCGCCGATACGCGAAATCAGGCCTGTCCGCCCTCAGAACGTATTTTGCATCTGTTCAGCCATCTGAAGTAGGGGGGCTTTCGGTCGGAAGGCGGGCAACGCGAACGGGATTGGCAAAGCGATTTTGCCAATCTGACCGTTATTGCAATTTGCCAAGATTTCGCCGCCTACCGACCTTCTCAGCTGCTTCATTTGGCTAAAGTGTTACCGTATTATAAAAATGGTCCCCAACGCACAGCCGGTTCGATTTCAACCTCGATCGTGAAGTAGAACCAAGCGAACTTCGGCTCCTAGCCGCTTCACGGCGAATCATAATAACGTGTTCTTAGCCTCGGCTTTACCACACCCCTGATGGTGAAGTCGCCACACCCCAGTCGATATGTCAGCCAACGTGAAGCCGCGATTGTAACAGATTCGCACCTTGTTGCCCCCGGGGCACACACGGATAGGTTGCTACCCATGCTGGCTGCGAGAATATATGCTACGAGAGATCACGGCACGATTGCGATCGTGCCCGGCAATGGCAAGAAACTCGCCTCCTTTACGAACTGCAGGCTATGGCTCACATTAGCATTGGACAATCGTCGAAAATGTGCCACCGGCTCGGTACATCACTCAACGCCGGTGTCGACATTATGGATGTTTTGCAGCGCGAGAGCCAGCATGGCCGCCACCGCTTTCAGGACAACATGGGCCGTGTCGCGGAAAAGGTCGGCCGCGGCTCAACATTGACCGAAGCAATGCAAGGCTGCGGGGGTTACTTCCCCCCGCTCATGTGCGAGCTCGTGGGTGTCGGCGAAGAGGCCGGTCGGCTCGAATCCGTGTTGCTTCGCTTGGCTGACCACTATCAGCATCTCATTAAACTGCGCCGCGTTCTGCTATTGGGGATTCTCTGGCCCGGCCTGCAGTTGTTTGCCGCAATCTTCATCATTGGCGGTCTGATCTTTCTGCTCGGAGCGCTGGGCACTCCGGTCACCGTCTTCGGGCTATCGGGGGGGCGTGGGGCCGCCATCTATTTTGGCATCGTGGCGCTGATTCTCGCTGCCGTGGCATTCGTCGTGTTGGGCTTAACGCGTGGTTGGTTCGGACCGTTGCCGGGACGGCTGGTCATGTATATCCCTGGGATTGGCAAGGCGATTAAAACGATGTCGCTTGCGCGGCTCGCCTGGACCCTCTCCATGGCGCTCGAATCAGGTGTCGACGCCGGGCGGTCGATACGTTTGGCGTTGCAAAGTACTCAGAATCACTATTTCACAAGCCATCTTGATGAGATCGATGCGGTGATTCAACGCGGTGGGCAGTTTCATGAAGCGTTGGAAATGACCGGGATCTTTCCGCATGATTTTTTGACCGCTTTACAAAACGCGGAACTCTCGGGGACGGAGAGCGAATCGCTTGCGCGAATGTCCCAACAGTATCAATCGCAGGCCGAATCGGCGTCAACGGCCCTGGCGGTAATCATGTCCATGATCATCTGGGGGATGATCGGCGCGATCTTGGTCTTCATGATTTTCTACCTCTTCATGAACCTCTATATGAAGCCGATCAACGACGCCTTCGAGTTTATCGAGAATGGGTAAGATGCAACGCCAAAACGGTGCTGTACGACCACGGTACAAAGCGTGCCACCACAGGCGGGAACTTCGCCACCTGCGCGCCCCGTTGTCGCGCAAGCTACGGACTTTTGGCGCATTGCCGAGCCTGGGCGGCAATGTCCAGCCCCACCAGGTTGCTCCACGCGTCGAGCAAACGACGGAATACTGGCCCGCCGCTCCCACTGCCAACCCTCTGGCGGTTCAGTCGCGTGACCGGCCAGACGCACGGCGACGTGCTGCAGAGCAGGATCTCGTCGGCCGTCGTCAAGTCGTCCAACCGCACGTCTTCGTAACGCCATGGAATCTTCAGTGCGCTGGCCAGTTCTTCCAATACCGCCAAACTGACACCTGGCAGTATGCGTTGTAGCGGTGGAGACACGAGCCCCACGTCGGCGCGAAAGAAAACGATATTGGCCGTCGACGCTTCCGTTACCCAATCATCCAGGTCCAACAGCACGGCACGCGCGCCGGGATCGGTTTGATGAGCGCGCTTGTCGGCCAGGAAATAGTGCATCCGGCTGCGGCATTTCAGTGCCGGCGGCCAGCAAGACTCCGGCACTTGCCGAATGCCGGTTTCGAGCAACGCCTGTCCCGCCGTGTAATAGGAAGCCCATTGCTCGAAAGGCAAACGATAACACTCGATGCAAAAGGTCGGTGCTTTCCCCGGCGGATTGCCCGGCGTGACAAAAAGTGACAGCCCGAAATCCTCGCCATCGTGCAGGATATCGCGGTTGCGCGCCAGCAACTCATGCGCAATCTCGCCAATGCGTTGCGCCGAATAGGCGAGCCGTACGTCAATAATCTCCAGGGAACGGTCTAACCGGTCGAGATGGTCGTCCAAACGGAATAACTCGCCTGAAAAAGTCCGCATTCGCTCGCTAACCGCAATCCCTTGCAGCACGCCCAGGTCGTTGACCGATAAAGCCAACTCCGAAGCGGGACAAAACTGACCATTGAGAAATGCAACCGGCTGGTTCATGGGGCAGATCGCCTGACGACGATTCCAATGACTACGATTCAAGAAACGGAGATGCCACGCGGAGCCTATCTTGTCGTGACTCACACAGCGTTATCGTAGCGTTGCAGGGTGAAATCGGCCATGGCAGGCGATGTGGCGAAGGACGAGGCCACGGTCAGAACCGCGGCGATGTGAGGATGTAGCACTTTTCCCACATGGCACGTTGACTTGAGAAATGACGAATGTGGAAAAAAAACCACTGTTTCATTTGCACATCATTCGATGTGGTGTAGAGTTGTGCAGCCTAAAGTCCCCGTGATTGATGCATGTTGCCTGTGCGGAGTATTTTGTGATGAAGAGGCTAGTATTCTTGACGGTCGTAATGATGGTAACGGCGTTCTCGCTGACCGGATGTGAATCCGCATCAAGGCTTTGCCTGAGAAACCGTGGCGATTCTTGCGATCCTTGTGCACCTCCCTGTGCGCCGTCGTATGAGCCGTGCTGCGGCGAGACAAGTGGCGGCGGCGTTCCCATGATGGAAGGGACAACGATGCCGTTGCCCGGCGGTCCGCCCACGATGATCCCCGGCAGCTAAGGAGCTGCGATCGAACGACGCGTGTCGAAAAGTCTGGCAATGAACGAACAGGGTAAATGAGAACATCCGTGGCCGCTCTCTTAAGCAGCCGAACGATCGGCAGGTTCCTAACGGAAGAACCTGCGAGTGACAACAAATCCCCTTCCCGCCCCGCCTTGCCCTCCCGGCAATGCAAGCTCGCCGACGGGACGACGTGCTATCCTGAAGCGTCGTCTCGCGGCGGCTTTTTTTTGCGCGAGTATCCCGCCGAGGCATGGTTCAATTCCTTAGCCACTCGGCCATCAGCAATCCTCTGGGGGCGCGGTGTACAGACGTTCCCGCAGCTCGTGCCGTGAGGGGCAAGGAAAAGGGAGTGTGACCTCCACATTCGCTCTGTCCGCACGATTCCTCCCTTTTCGCCAAGCGATTACCCACGTTGCTGCATCGGACCAGCACGCGCGGAACAAGAACGGGATGGATCGTGCCACTTCCCCTGAGCCGGGCTCTTGTCAAGCCACGGTCGCTCCCGTCAATTGTCACGATTGCGACGGTTGCCCTGAATAGTCAACTATGGATCGTGGCGGAAATGTCGAGCCTGGCGAGTTACAATAGGATAGGTGGATAACCGGCTGAGGAGCATTGTGCGGCATCCGACGGTCGATACTTTTTCGGCTCATCGCGGCCCCGCCCTTGTTGCGGATTCGCCACTGCGGATTTGCTGTTGCAAGACCTCTACGCTGCACAAGGATCGCAAGTCGCGGTGGCAACGCCCGGCTCGGAGTGATTGGGACGTGATGAACGAGATCGGGAGCGTGAAATCGTGAGAAACCAGTGGCTTGTTTTCCTCTTGATCGGTGCAACTCTGCCGGCCGCTTCGGCATGGGCACAATTTGGTACACCGTTGCAATTCCAGAAAAAGCAAGGAAGCACCGACGTCGAGCGCGAGCGAACGCAACGCTGGAAAGTTGGCATCAAAATAGCTGCGGCCACCGGCCCTTGCAGCAAGGTGCGTGGCACGTTCTCCGTGCCAATCGATTGGCCAGAACAAGACGTGAAGGTCGTCGAGGAGAATATTTCGGACACGGTTCGCCAAACGGCATATCGCAATCTCGACGAAGGGGTTCGGCGGATGGTGTTCCTCGTTCCTCGTCTGAATTTTGGCGAGACTGCGGAGGTCACCGTGACGTTCGAGATTACGCGCCGGACCAAGCCGATTCCACTCGACACCGCGGTCTACCACCTCCCCAAAACGATGCCGCGCGCCGTTCGCAAGTGCCTGGCAAACAGTCCAATGATCGATGTTCGCAATACAAAGATCCGCATGAAATCCAAAGACCTGACCGCCGACAAAGAGACGGCTTGGGAAAAGGCCGAAGCGATCTACGATTGGATCAAGGAAAATGTAAAGCACACCAACAGCCCACTCCAAGGGGCCGTTAAGACGTTCGACCAGAAAACCGGCGGCCATGAAGACTTGGCAAATCTGTTCATCGCGCTTTGCCGCGCCAGTAAGATCCCAGCTCGTACCGTGTGGGTGCCCAACTATTGCTATGCCGAGTTCTACCTCGAAGGGGAAGACAAGAAGGGCGAATGGTTTCCATGCGAGTTCAAGGAAAAGACCGAATTCGCCACGGTGTCACAACCTTACATGATTCTCCAGAAAGGAGATAACGTGCAAGTTCCTGAAGCAAAAGAGCGCATGCGTTTCGTGCCGGAATTTGTCAAGGCCGCACCCGGCAGCAGGCCAGCCGTGACCACGGTACGAAAGACACTGGGGATCAAATAGCTGGAGCCTGATCCAGCGTGGCTCTTCGTGGCAGGAGCTCAATGGTATCGGCGAGTGTGCAGCCTCGATGCCCCAATTACATCGACCAGTTACGTCGACCAATTAGCCCCAACCGTTACGACCATGCGATCCCATGTTCCCGCTCGTTGGCTCTTCCTATTTGAGACGGTAGAATCCATGTCGAAAGCACACTTAAGCCGCCCCATGGCAATGAACTCCATGCTACTCGCCACGTTGTGTGCGGTAACCCTCGGCGGGCCGTCGAGCGGCGTCGCGGCGGCCCAATCCGCAGCTCAATCGCAGACCCCATCCCCCGCGAACGCGGCGGTCGGCATGTCGAATGTGCGGACCGAGCGTTGGCAGTTGGGCGTGACCGTACGGGCCCATGGTACGATGACCGGAATCGTTGCGACGCTTCCCGTCCCTATGTCATGGCCCGAGCAAGACGTGAAGATTGTGGCTCGGCAACAATCTCGTCAAGTCCGCTCGGTGCGCTTCCGTGAATTGGATAAGAGCGTCCAGCAAATGAGTATTAGCATCCCGCGGCTCGCGGCAGGCGAAGAAGCGCAGGCGCTGATCACGATGGAAATCACGAAACGCGATATTGTGGCGCCGGTCAGTACCGATCAGCTGACCCTACCTCGGAAACCACGCCGCGACCTGGTCAAGTACCTAAAACCAAGCCCGTATATCGATAGCAAGGATCCGGTGATCGTGCGCTCGGCGGAACAAGCGATCGCAGGCAAGGAGCGTGGTTGGGAGCAAGCGGAAGCAATTTACGACTGGGTACGTGACAAAATCGAGTATCGCTTTGACCGCAAAATCAAGAGTGCGCGCAAGGCGTTGGACGACGGTTACGGTGATTGCGAAGAAATGACCTCCTTGTTCATTGCCATGTGCCGTGCGGTCGGGATCCCAGCTCGAGCAGTCTGGATACCGGGCCACTGCTATCCTGAGTTTTACTTAGAAGATGAACAAGGAGTCGGGCACTGGTATCCCTGCCAAGCTGCCGGCAGTCGCTTCTTCGGCGCCATGCCCGAAGCTCGCCCCATTCTCCAGAAAGGGGACAATTTTCGAGTCCCCGGTAGTCGCAAGCCGCAGCGCTACGTGCAGGAGACTCTCGCCGCAAAGAACGCCGCAGCACCGCCGGAGGTGACGTTTATCCGCACGAAACTGGAGTAGTTAAATCGGTCGGCGCGTTGGCAACTGCGTCACAGATCACGGCGCAAGTTTACACCGGCGGACACCTGTTGTTGAGCCCACCAATCTTTCCAGGCTTGCTGGTTGAAAGCGAAATTCACGCCTTCGGAGACAAGTGAGGTCAGTGCGCTGAGAACATGCCGATTCTGCATTTCGCGTTCGATGATTTTCGGACGCCCGCCCATCTGCAGCCCGCCACCGTTGCTCCCCATTCCGGCGTTGATGCCTCCCGGAGCCCCGCCCGGGTAGATTTTGAACTTATGCTTGGTGACCACGGCATCGATCAGCGCGGGGATCGCGTCAGGGTCATCCAGCTTGCCCAACGCCCACGCGGCTTCATTGACGACTTGATTGTTCTTGTCTCGCAGGCTGCGGGTGAGGAAGGTGAGTGCCTGCTGGCGACCGTTCCTCTGTAAGGCGGTAATGCTTCGTTCGCGAATCTCCATGTCAGGGTCGGTCATTACCCGTTCCAAGAGTGCCGCAGCGGCGTTGGTGTTGCGGAATTGTCCCAGGATATCGATGTAGAGTAGCTTCAGGGCCTTCGTTGCATCTTTGTCTTTGAGCATCTCCGCCAACCCGGTAATTGCGAAGGCGCTGTCGACCGCACGCAGTTGGGCCAATGCCTGTCCGCTATCCCGACGACCGCGGAAAATCGCCGTGCGCCAGCGTCGCAGTCGCTTGCGCCACTCTTTTTCTTCCAATTCGCGCCGCTCTCGTTGGGCCGCGAGCTCCACCTCTTGCGGCAGTCGCCAAGCTCCTTTGTGTCGTACATAGCCTTGCTTCGCAAGCCACTCGTCCGGCTTGATCCACTTGTCGTTGACCCGGCTGAATCCTAATGCGTGTCGCGCGTCCTGATGGTCGGGAGCCAACTCTAAGATGCGGCGCAAGTGGATCTCGCGCTGGGGCGTCAGCCCCGCTTTGCGGCAACGCTCGGCCATCTCCCAATGCGCCTCAACCGTATCGGGAACCTTAGGCAACTCGGCTTCGTAACGCAGCAATGCCTCCGACTTGATAATCACGTGTTCCACCTGGTCGGCTGACAATGTCATGCGACCACCGCCGGTGGTCGCGATGTCATACATGACCAATGGTTCGGCATTGCGGTTAAGCCACTCTCCCTCGATGCGGCCGCCATTGGCCAACACGAAGACCTCGGCGCGCAACTCGACGATCGGGAAGGCACCGAAGAGCAGAATCAAGGTGGCAAGATAACGAGCGCTCATGAGGAGGTTTCCTGACAACCTGGGGCTAGCGCCACGGTCTACGCTGGGACCTGGTGCACGCTGGGACCTGGTTCGGGTGCCGCGCGCCTATTGCCGTAATGCGCGCCGCGCAATCTGCCCGTGCGACACGTCCGAACCTACGCTCCAGTATATTACTCAATGGCATAGGGTGGCAAACAAACGGGCCCGGTGACCAAGCCCCAGCCCCGCTTCGTGCCGATTATCTCGATTCCTCCGACCGCTCGGACTAAACGGGCCGGTGCTGGGAACCCCGACGAGCAGGGCCGCAGGGCCGCCAGCCAACTGCGAGAGTCATGGCCCGTCGCTTTACTTCGTCAAAATGCGCCGCTCGGCGGTGGTGCCCTATCCACATCCAGCGTGAGCAGCAAGAAAAAGAAAGACCCCACTCAATTAGTGTGTTGAGTGGGGTCTTCCGGCTATGGAAACAGCGACGCTGGTTTAGTACATTTCAGGCTCGCCACCGGGGGCAGGACCGCCCTTATCTTCCTTCGGCTTTTCAGCAATCAACGCATCGCTGGTCAGCAACAACGTTGCGACGCTTGCGGCATTGCCCAAACCGGTCCTTACGACCTTCGTCGGATCGATCACGCCCGCTTTGAGCAGATCTTCATAGACGTCAGTCAGGGCGTTGTAGCCAAAGCTACCCTTGCCATCGAGTACTTTCTCGCACACGATGCCACCATCCTGGCCAGCGTTACTAGCAATCATGGTCAACGGTGACCGGCACGAACGCAGCACGATGTTGTAGCCAATGCTCTCGCCTTCCTTCAGCTCGTCGCTTGGCTTGACCTGGGCGGCAGCACGCAACAAAGCTACGCCACCACCGGGGAGAATACCTTCCTCGACGGCAGCACGCGTGGCGTGCAATGCGTCTTCGACGCGTGCCTTCCGCTCTTTCATCTCGCTTTCGGTGGCAGCACCCACGTTCACCTTCGCGACGCCACCAGCCAACTTCGCAAGCCGTTCTTCGAGTTTCTCGCGGTCGTAGTCGCTCGTTGCATTCTCAATCTCGCGACGCAGTTGGTCAATGCGGCCCTTGATGTCCGCACTCTTTCCGCCTCCCTCGATGACGGTGGTGTTGTCCTTGTCGATGATCACCTTCTTGGCACGGCCCAGGTCGCCCAGGGTTACCGAGTCCAATTTGACGCCCAACGCCTCGAAGATGGCGGTGCCGCCAGTCAGGATGGCAATGTCTTCCATCATCGCCTTGCGACGATCGCCGTAACCCGGTGCCTTGATGGCACAACATTGCATCGTCCCACGCAATCGGTTGATGACCAACGTGGCCAACGCCTCGCCGTCAACGTCTTCCGCTACGATCAACAGCGGCTTGCCCTGCTGGACCACTGCCTCGAGCAGCGGGACCATGTCTTTGATGTTGCTGATCTTCTTTTCAAAGACCAATACATAGGCGTCTTCGAGGACCACTTCCATCGAATTCGGATCGGTCACGAAGTAAGGAGACAGATAACCGCGATCAAACTGCATGCCCTCGACCCACTCGACTTCCGTCTGCAGGCTCTTGCCTTCGTCGACCGTGATGACGCCATCTTTGCCGACCTTCTCCATCGCGGTCGCCAGCAACTCGCCGATCTCGCGGTCGTTGTTCGATGCGATCGTGGCCACGTTGGCCATCGCCGCTTTGTCCTTCACCTTAACCGACATGCTGTGCAGCTTGGCTGTCAGGTCGGTGACGGCCCGCTCCATGCCTTGCTTCATCCGGATCGGGTTGACTCCGGCCACAACCGCGCGGAGCCCTTCGTTGAAAATGGCCTCGGCCAACACGGTTGCTGTCGTGGTGCCGTCACCGGCCACATCGCTTGTCTTGCTCGCCACTTCGCGAACCATCCGAGCGCCCATGTTTTCGTAGACGTCTTCCAGGTCAACTTCCTTCGCTACCGTGACACCGTCCTTAGTCACGGTCGGTGAACCGAAGCTCTTCTGCAATATAACGTTACGCCCCTTGGGGCCAAGTGTCACCTTGACGGCTCGCGCCAGTTTGGATACTCCACGTCGAATTGCATCACGCGCTTCCTGGTCGAAAGCAATCATCTTTGCCATGAGTTGTTATCTCCCTTGATTTTTCTTGATAAGCGTGGTCACTCTTGCCACAACTGCGTTTGCGATTGATCTGTCTTGGTCGAACCGACTGGCACCTGGCCGACTGGCCCCCTGGCATCAAGCACGCTGACATCAAGCACGCTGGCTGCCACAATCGGACGCCTGTAACCGACGAGTGCCGTGGCTACGGGCGAAAACATATACGCCCGATCAATTTCCAGGGGTCTTGCTGAACCGCGCCCCCCACCGGGGTTGCCAAACCGATCCAACCCTCAATGTTCCTCAGCCCTCGATGATGGCCAAAATGTCATCTTCACGCATTAACAACAATTCCTCGTCGTTGACCTTGAAGGTCTCACCAGCGTAGCTGCTGAAGATCACTCGGTCGCCGACTTTCACTTGCAGTTCATTACGGCGCCCGTCATCAAGCAGCTTGCCGTCGCCGACGCTGAGAACCGTTCCCCGAGCCGGTTTGTCTTGGGCCGCATTGGGCAGAACGATCCCGCCAGCCGTCTTTTCCTCGGATGCTTCACGCTCAACGACCACACGGTCGCCAAGCGGCTGGAGCTTGATCTTGTTCGAGGACTTCTTCTTTGTCGCAGTCGACATGTGCTCTACACCTCCAATTGTTGATTCGCATATCCGCCAAATTCCGCGTCCCCAAGCGATCAGCCGTCTGGACGCAGCTGCCAAATTGGTCAACAGAGACCTACTCGGGCCTCCTTTTGGGCAATTTTCGCGCCAAATCACTCGCGAAATCCCCATTCCGCCTTTTTCCACTCCGTTTTCGGGTCTCGGCTGCGATACTCGCAACTTGAGCCGACGCACAATGCCTCCGCGCGACTGCCATTTTGACAGTTACCGCCACGCTCGTGGCAATCGACCGCGCAGGCACGAGGAGACTCTGCCGTGATTGAGTCGCATCCCAAGCTACAAGCACAAATCAGACTGTCTGGGATCCTGGGATCCCCAGCGGGAGCATGGGATTGAAGCAGCGGAGTCGACTTGCCATTTCTCTTGGTGCCACGGCGGCTCTGGCCCGGAGGGCCAACACAGCCTTTGCCGGGGTCGTCAGACCCCGGAACCTGGCAACTCGAACCCCACAAGAGCCCCGGATGGGGCGATACAGGCTGCACCGATCACAATTCCTGTGTCGCCCCATCCGGGGCTTGCCACTTCTAGTTTGAACCACACCGGTGCCTTACGGCACCGGCAGAGGCTGTACCGGCCCTGCCGGGCCGAATTCACTTCACGCTTTTTTTCATTGTGACACGCTTCTAGCATTGGCCCGGAGGGGCCAACACAGCCTTTGCCGGGGTCGTCAGACCCCGGAACCTGACACCACCCCCCCAAGAAAAGCCCCGGAGGGGCCAAGCACAAATCAGACTGTCTGGGATCATCTGGGATCATCGGAATGTTGCTTGACACCCCCCTCGGGTTTGTGGCATGCTGAAGGGATTACAGGGGCTGATTGCAGGAGAGCGTCGCTTAGCGCTACCGGACACATCTGGGACACCGGGCGATCTGGGACACCGGGCGATCTGGGACACCGGGCGATCTGGGCTACTGGGCAAGGCTGTTGGCGTGAGCAGCAATCCGAGGAGGAACTGGACGTGGTACTTTTCTGGAACGTACTTTTCTGGAACGCAGGTTGGACAAATCGTTGCTTGGTTCTGCTCGTTTTCACGTCGCTGCTGGTCGTGCCCCTGGCAAGTGCCGCGGCGACTGACCCGCCTGCTCCAAACTCCGCCGACACGGCCACGAACCGTGACATTGCGTCGTCTGTTGCGGCGGGCGAATTTGGGCCGGCCCTTCAATTGACACATGGCATCACAGATACGGAACAGCGTGACCGGTTCCTTGGCCAAATTGCAACGGCGCAGGCCGACATGGGTGCTCGCGAGGCATCACTCGCAACGCTGTTGGGCGTGAAGAGCGACTTGGCCCGCAGTCGCATCACCGGCGAAATGGGAGCGCGCCCGATCGGTGCCCACGGCGGTGCGGCGATGGCCGACTTCGACACGCTAATCGAGTTGATCACCTCAACGATTGCTCCGGATTCCTGGGACGAAGTGGGGGGGGCGGGTGCGATCGAATCGTTTCCAACAGGCGTGTACGTTGACACGTCGGGAGTCATGAAACGGTTGGCTCCGCCGCGTCACAGCGAATTATTAGGCAGCGCGCGAGCAAAGGGTATGGCCGACTCAGGCAACCGCGTGGTTCGTCGCACTTCTGCCATGCGCAAAGTTTCACTGGTCCGTCTGGAACGGCAACTCCAACTACTCAAAGCGTTTGGCAAATCGCCAGACGAAGCGATGCGTGTTTTGGGTGGCATCTATCGCGTCAAGTACTTGCTCGTCTACCCGGAAACGGGCGACATCGTTGTGGCCGGCCCGGCTGGCGATTGGCGAACCGATTCCCAAGGCCGCATCGTCAACGTGGAAACGGGAACACCCGTATTGCAATTGGACGATTTAGTCACGCTGCTACGTAATGCATACGATCAACATGGCCGGTTAGGCTGCGCCATCAAACCACGCCAGGAAAACTTGGCCGCCGCTAAGGCGTTTATTGATTCCTGGAGCGGCAAGGCCGTTCGCCCCAACCGTCGCGATCGCTGGATCGCCGAACTGCGCGACGCGTTGGGCAAGCAGGATATCGATGTCTGGGGAATCGATTCGCGCACCCACGCGGCACGCATCCTCGTCGAGGCTGACTTCCACATGAAACTCATTGGCATCGGCGTTGAGGAAGGAACGCTTGGCGTCGTCAGCTATTTGGACACCTTGAAACAGACCGCCGGCGATCGGGACTTGCCGATGAGCGTCCTGCGTTGGTGGGTCACGCTCAATTACGAAGGTGTCCGCACTACCACGGATCGCGACGCGTATCAATTCGACGGACCAGGCGTACGCGTGTTGAGCGAAAATGAGATGTTGACGCAAAAGGGCGAACGTATCCATACCGGTAAATCCGACTTGCTCAATGCCGAATTTGCCCATAGTTTCACGAAGCACTTCGACACGCTGGCCAAGAAATATCCAGTCTATGCTGAGCTGCGCAATGTCTTTGATCTGGCGTTGGTCTGCGGCATCATGCGATCGGAAGACCTGCCTACTCAAGTCAATTGGCATATGACTCACTTCGGCGACGCAAATGCCTATCAAGTTTCGCTGGGACCGGCACCACGGGCGGTGGAGAGTATCATCAATGCCGTTGATGTCAGCAAGAAACGGTTTGTGGTTGGCGTCAGTGGCGGCGTCTCGGTCGACACCGCTCAACTCGTGTCTGCCCAATCGGTCAAGACGGATACTTACGGTCGCATGGATGCCCAACATCACGCGGCCGCACCCGATCTGGCGAAGCTGCCACGAGATGCTTGGTGGTGGGACTAGAGTTCGTTTCGTTCTGAGATCGCGCCGCGTCGGATTTGTGCGAATCCAGCCGCGCGAGTCATGCTCCGGTATTATTTGATGATCCGCGTCAGATGCGCTCGTGCGGCAACATGACCGGTTGCCGCATCGTGCTTATCGAGGTCGTGGTTATCGAGTGCCGTCCAGACCTGTTTGTTGTTGATAAGCCAAGCGGTGACACGCTGTGGCGTATCGATACCGCTACCTGTCAAGTGACGGCGAATCTCGTGGATACGCAGCCGTTGCTCGCAGTCCAGTCGCTGCGGATCGAGTCTGTCCAACAAGCAGAGAACCGCACGCCCACGCGATCGCAATTCACGATCGGCAGCTTGGCGCACGCAAAAATCACCGTGCTTCATCTGCCGCACCAGAACCTCGACTTCCGCCATTGAGGTAGGCACGCTCCAAGGTGCGGTATTCACCAACGCCGTGCGAATCGTGTTGACTTCCTCTCGCAGGTGCCAATCGGGGCGAAGCGATTCGAGTATGTCGCAGATATGCGATTCGCGGAGCTCCGGTTCGGCAACCAAGAGATGCCACAGACTGGCAGCTTGATAGGTCCGCTCCGCTTCGGTGCCAACGCGGATCGTTAGCCCCACTCCTTTGCCCGGCGTCTGCTGGTAGAGCATGGTCGTGCGTACGCCGCCCGGAGGCAACGATTCCCAGCGTATGCAAACATTTTCACGACGTATCACTTGTAAGCTTAGCTTCTGGGCATCGCTCTCCAATTGATACTGCAGCGATGTGAGGCCGCGGTCAATCGAAACAACCAGTGTTTCCGTGCCGCCACAAGGGAGCGTGCGTTCGGCTCGCTGTCGATCCTGTTTGGTACGGTTCGTGGCCGCGACCAGTTGCCCCATGACGACGTCAAAACGGACCCAGCCAAGGTCGGAAAAGAGAAGATCAGGGCAGGGTTGCTTCCGCCCCTTTTTCTCCTGTCCGTTCAACTTACTGCGCGCCGTAAGTGACAATCCAATCACAACGATCAAGGCGGTCCGTCGCCACATCGCTTCACCCCTGCCATGGCTGGGAACCACAACATGAGGAAACCGCCAGCGGCGGTTCGCTCCGCACCGTGCCGCGTCACGAAAACCCCTTCATGACACGCCATTTCCTGTTGCGGTTCGTGCTCCGAATGGTCGGAAGCGTCAATGGCAAAGCCACGACATAAGCCTGGCACTACGTTCTGCCGGCCAAACCCAGTCCCTTCACAGGCGATCTGAGCGTGCCAACCAAAGCCCGACCGACGTGCGACGCGAACAGCGCGCCGTCTCGACCGCAGCATTGCTTGGCGGCCCAGCCAAACCAACTGGCTTCGCCACCAAAGTCTGCATATGTTATCGGAAAGTCGACTCGCCTCGCAGGCTGATTTCCGGCCAAACCGGTCGATTTCGTCCTTTTTCTTCCGTTTTCTTGGCCGCTTCGCAAGAATATACGCCACTGCCGCGGGGTTTGTGGAAGCATATCCGACATAACAAGAGGGTCAGCCGAAACTGCCCCGGCTCCGCAGCGCCGGTATCGCCACTGCGAATGAGCTCGCTGACACGGCACCGAACCGCACCGTTACGCTTCACGGCTCGAGCAACTGCAATACGCCGCTGGTTCGAATCGTCTCGATCGCGACCGTGCCTTGTCGGGCACCCGGCAGCACAAAGACAACTGACAGGTCTTGATGTTGTTCGCAGTACGTACGCGTGGCATCTACGCCCAACACGAAGAAGGTCGTTGCCAGCGCGTCCGCTCGAGCGGCCCTTGGTGCCAACACGGTTGCCGACAGAACGCCTTCGGCAGGTGCCCCCGTGCGCGGATCGAGCACGTGGCCATAGCGACGTCCGCGATGATAGAAGAACTGTTGGCCCGATCCTGAAGTACCGATCGCACAGTCCCGCACGACCAACTGAGCCAACCGTCGTTCCGGCCGCAGTGGATGTCGCAGTGCTACGCTCCACGGAACGCACTCGCGTGTCTCGTCTTTCTCCTCACACACGCCGCGGGCCAGAATGCTGCTTTGTCCACCGTGCAACATAAAGTCACACACGCCTGCTGCGTCGAGCAGGTCAGCAGCACGATCAATGGCATACCCCTTGCCGACACTGCCCAAATTCAGTTCTACGCCACGCCGCATGAATCGAACGGTCTTACGGTCTTGATCGAGTTCGACGTACTGACTACCAACGTACTCCTTGACACGCTTGATCTCGTCCACGGCCGGAAAGCGACCCTGGCGATTATGGAATCCCCACAACTTACACAGCGGTCCGGCGGTAATATCAAAGGCACCCTCGGTCGCGCGACTCCATTCAACACACCGACTTAACAACGCAAACAGTTCGGACTCGACGCCGCACGGTTCACATTGCGCGCTTTGGTTAATGCGCATAACCTCACTATGCTCACGAAAAACGGACAACTGATCTTCAAGTTCATCAATCAAATCCAACGCGTCGTTCGCCGCCTCGATCGCGCCTGGATACCGCCCAGGGTGGCACAGGATCTGGAACTCACAGGCCATGGCGCGACGCCCGACCTGCACCAAGGGATCCGCATGCCGGCCACTGAGTGATGCACTACCTGGGCTCGCGAACCGCACTTTGGCGTCGGCGCTTTCCCATTGCAAATCCTGCAGGGCGTCGAGCGCTGCCGTACCCTTGAGGAATTGCCTTCGACTCGTCTTTCGCCTGGAATCCATAACCGACTCATCACACAACGTTGATCTTCTGTACCTGTCCGTGACTGTTCGCAGTCTTTATCGTACTCCGAATCCCAATACGTTGGCCAGTGCCTATCGCCGCCGGCACAATCGCATCACGGAGGCAAGAGCAGCAGAGCAGGTCGGACACAGTGAATCCTGACGTCCACACGCTTCCGTGTCTAAGCTGGACGACTCTGGCGCACGGGCCTTCGTATAGGGGCCTTCGTATAGGGACACCGCGCCAGCAGCGGAAAGCTACGCGCCGAGTGAACTTGCCTTGCGCGTGGCATTCGCCGATAATAGTAGCGTGCTATTTGCGAGCCGCCAATCGGATACTCTGGAACGCACTCTCCGAGCGTTCCCAGGTGTTGGGCGATTGGTGCGCGGCATGGTGCCGGTCGGTCGACCGCAAACGTCGTGCAACGGTGCAACACTCCCTACGTTGTTCACACACAACGCGATTCGGACTCTTATGAAAACTATCCGGCTAATAACCACCTGCCTCCTCTTCGCCAGCGTCATCACGGCGTTTTCCCAGGCACAGCAAACCGCACCACAACATCGGGTTCGCGCACGCCCGCCCAAATTCGACTCGAGCGATGTTTCTCGCGTCTTCTTCGACGATCTGTTTACGCGTCTTGTTGGCGAACGACCGCGCACCAAACCCCGAACCACTGCCGCTTCATCTGTCGCCACAAAACCATCCGGCCAGCCGACTGGTCCCGATTCCGCTGCTCATCCGAGCGGTAGTACGAGTGCCAAAGGCTGGTCTCGACGAGTCAGCGTCGCAACGCTCGAAGATGAAATCAAAGCGTTGAAATTGAACGTCG
This sequence comes from Planctomycetota bacterium, assembly GCA_024277285.1. Next base: position 32,563 of record JAJRVM010000080.1, on the reverse strand, counting down.
ACAAGACCGTCACAACACCCAGTAGTTTTGCCGGACGCGGGTACAAAGTTGCCCGCCAGGACTTTTCGCTCCTGGCAGTATTATTCGCCGTCATCGACCAGTATGACGGCGACGTACGTTGGCAAGCGAGTGCCGCGTTGGCGCGCGATGCGTTTGCCCGCACCGCCGCGAACCTCAAGGCGGGTGGTTCCATTCAAGTCTACAACGAATCCACAAAACGCAAACAAGACCTGGATGATCTGGTGCGAGGCTCGCGTCTGCAAGGCACCAGCAGCGATGATATGCAGTGGAGTGACGTCGCCGATCGATCGCCATTGATGCAATTGCTCGAGTCGCGTCTCGAAGCCCACTTGAAGAGCTGGACCAACAGCGGCACCGAACTGCGTTCCCATGTGGACGACATCGTGCACGAGGCGGAGCTTACGGCGTTGATCGGTGACGTGTTGCTGCGCGAGGGCATGGACGATGCCGACGACGACGAGTACCGACCGTTTGCCGAATTGCTAATCCAAGGTGGCACCCAACTGGCCAAAGCGGCGAAAGCGAAAGACGAAGAGGCCGCGCGCAAAGCGATGTCTAGCATCAGTCGATCGTGCGTCGACTGCCACGACAATTATCGTTAGAACGTGTTTTGGAAACGGGCCGCAACGGAAAACGTCACGTTCGACCGACGAAAGGCGAAGGGCGTATGTCGGTAGCTGACCCGCCGTGCGCCCGACCGGGGCAAACCTGGCGGAGCGTGAACGCGGTATCGCAACGTGGCGCTGTCGAACTAGGCTTTGTCTCAAAACGTCTTTTCGCGCGGCAAAGCCATGCCATTTTCAGCAGATTACGCGAAACGCAAGGTGGTAAATACGAGTTTTGAGACGAAGCCTAGGGCTGGTCGCGTGTCGGCATACTTCGCTCGATGCTGTTACTTCGGCGCGACCGGAATTATCAACGCCGGTTCCGCGTCCTCGCGAGCACCGATTCCGCTGATGACGATCCCGTCATCTTCGCGTGTAAGATCGTACGGCTTGCCCGTAACCGGGTTGGGGCCGGCCAACTCGACGCTCTCCCCTAACGCCGCCCGCAAGCCGATTGCCCAAGCTTCGCAACGAGCACGATCGAGTGCCTGCGCTCGCTGCAATGACACCAGATCTGGCAACAAGATATCGGCAGCGAATAGAGGGAATCGGGCTGTATTCACCAGTTCGTCCAAACGCTGTTGCATTCGCTGAAATGTTGCGGCCCGTGCAAAGAACGGTTTGTCGCACGCATCGATCAGGTGTCGCATCTGCGTAAGGTAAAACAGTTCATCGTTATCGACTCCGCGCTGCACGGCCTTGTCAAAATCGTTCAGATCACCCGCCTTTTTCATTCCGGCAATCTCGTCAGCCGTCAGGATATTCATCAGTTGACCGTCATGCACCATTTCGTATGCATGAAGTCCCAACGCGCGATCCCCGCTCCACGCCACGGAGTCGGGCGTCCAGTGCCCAATCTGGTTATCAATGATCCGCACTATCTCATTTTGAATGGCCTGAGTGCAACGTGGATGGCGGACCAGTGCCGCAATAACCTTCAACGCTTCGCTACGCAGTCGCGCAGCGGCAAGCCTGGCCGACACATTGGGGACCGTGGCAAGGCAGGCATCCATACGCAGCATATTTCGCAACGGTAACAACGCGCCATTGGGGTGCCCACCAGACAACTCGTCAGCTGCGGCGAGTGCCTCGATCCTATGCACCAATTGGACGTGGTCCAACAGGCTCAAGTCCGCAAGTAATCCGTCCTGAATGGAGACATCGCAGCGAAAGCCCTTGCGGCGGAACAGCTTTCGATACCGCTCCAGTCGCGGCGCAAAATCCTTGCAAACGGAGCGCGCCTTTTCAAGTTGAATCGGGTCGAACTGAAACTCGTTCGTTGGATAGAATCGTTCCACGCGCTGCCATGTAATGCGCACACTACGCAGTGGGTATATATCGTTCATTTCCGCCGCGATACGCGCGGCATTCGCGGTGGCGGACATGCCCTCTTTGCCGCGGTCTTTATCAAGCATCTGCGGCGTGGCTCGTTCAGCCACTAACCGCGCTAGCTCGGCACGCAACTCGGGATCGTGCGTCGCGCTGAGGTATGGCAGAGTGGCAAGCTCAACCGGTTCGACCTTGTCGCGTTCGCATGCAGTCACCATCCCCATCAAGACGAGAACAGCCACTGCGTTGATCGACCGTGTCCTTCGAGTCATCGTGGAACTTTCCGTCCATGCGAGTTAACCAATCGCACGATTCATGCCATTGTGCAAGTGAGCTGCCGTACCAGGCCGCAAGCTTCCTCCACAGTGTGCTTTGCCGGTCGTTCGCGTTGAGAAAACTAGCCGCGCGAAGCGTCAGGCAAAGACGCATCCAATTCGACCAGTTCCGCCAAACCCGCTTCAACCAATTGCGGCCCGGAGACATAACGGCCTGGCCGAATCCAGTCCTGCAGTACTTCGTACGTCACGCCGAACAATTCTGCCAGAAGCTGATCCATCGATCGTTCCAAATCGCCAAAATGACGAGCCCACTCGGCCGCTTCGCCCAACTGCACGTGCTCTTCACTTTGCCATTTCATGGGATGGAACAGCAGCACGCTGTAGCGAGTCACATACCGTCGCATGCACGCTGCGAACGGCCAAAGGGCAGCGGAAGAACACTCGCCGGTAACAACTCCCGTTGCCTTCAGACGCCGCAAGCGTATCAAGTTCATCAACGAGATCGCGCTGTAGGCACTCCCACCAGGCGAATTGAAATACAAATTGCATTCAGAACCAGGTGGCACACTGAGGATTTTCTCGAACAGGTCCGCCTCGCTCTCCGTCAGGTCGCCGACCAACGCCAGCTCTAACGGACCATCATCTTCGTCACCGTCTTTTTCGACGTTTGTTCTATCGTTCATGGTATATGGCTCGAATCTGTCACAATGCCCGAACGCGAAATGAAAAATACGCGAGGCCCGTGACCTCGATTACTTGCTTCTCGGCAAACGAAGAAGATCCAAACGAGCTTCCACCGCTCCGATACCGATTCCTCGATAGCTTGGTATAGCGACCCCGGCGAATCGAAGCAACCACGAAACGGGCAAATTGCCAGCATAGAATCGGGACGGCCAGGCAGTCGGAAGAGCGACGACCGGTACAATCGATATATCCGGTCCCGATCTTGACGCTGAAATCAACGCACGCGGGGAGCATCCCCGCAAGTAGAATCTTCCCACGCGGCAAATCGCTTGTATAATTGGAGTTACCGAGTCTTGACGCACGCAGATCGCGATCGGCACGAGGAGTGGGGCCAGGGCAGGAATGTACTCGAGTTCCGCGAACTAAGATCGCACGTAGAGCGGCAAGAGCCAGCGGCGCAGTAGTTGCCGCGTTGACTGGCACCGCGTTGACTGGCACCGCGTTGACTGGCACCATGGGGACCGGTTCCACATTGCCCGCTGGCCGCGCGCATGGTGGTGATGCTCCCGAAGCGTTGCAACACGAGTGTCGTGTCAGCGGTACGGAACGAACAGAATTGATGTGTCGTCATGTGACGAGTCGTGGCAGCCACTGCAGCACTGAGTCGCTGCAGAACGGGCGCGCTGCAGTACTGACATAATGTGCATGGATCTTGTTATGGGAATCAAGTTTCGCTGTCAAGGCTGTAACAAGAAGTTGCACGTCAAGACGTTTCTGGCTGGCAAACGTGGCGTGTGCCCACAGTGCGGAGCCAAGATCCGCATTCCGCTTGCTAGTGAGGAACCGGAAACAAGCGGTGCCGTCACTGGGAAGCAGGAGCAACGGCAGAACAAGGCCGTTGCGACGAAGAAAACCCAAGCCGCCAAGAAGACATCAACGGCACCCATGGCGTCGAGCTCTTCTGCGATCGCGACTCCCGAACGCGAATCAGTTTTGCCATCCAACGCCCCTGGCACCACCCGCAGCGCTGCGATCAAGGATGATGTTGCCAGTGATCGTGTTGACAAAGGCGACTCACCGACCGGCCCGCAAGCTGCGGATCCGATTACGGAAGCACCGGAAGCGGTCTGGTACGTCCGCCCGCCGACCGGTGGCCAGTATGGGCCGGCGGATGGCGCCACCATGCGCCGCTGGTTAGACGAAGGCCGTGTGAGCGCCGATTCGCTCGTTTGGCGAGAAGGGTGGGACGACTGGAAAATGGGCGACACCATATTCCCTTCACTGCGCGCTGCTCCCGCTCCAATTGCGTCTCCGGCGGCCAGCGATGGGCTGTCGAGCACCTCACTCGAGGGTGTTCCGCAAGATGAGTTCGCTTTTGGCGATAGTGCCGCCGGGCCGCGTCCTGCAAAGAAACGCAAATCGAGAGCGCGCAACATCGCCATCGTCGTGACACTATCGGTGGTTTGTGTTGGCCTGCTCGTTGCCCTGCTTCTTGTGTTGAAGAACCACGGGTAACGGCCGATTGTCTGAAGTTTGCCCACGCATCGAATGGATTCAAGCTCGATGAAGAAGATGTTGCGGATTCTCGCGTCTGTTTGTCTGCTAACCGCCATATCGGCGCACGCCGCTCTATCCCAGCAGTCCGACCAACCGGGAGAGTCCGAGAAGGGGGGTGACAGCGCGACGGAAAGCCACATTCGCATCACACTCGGGCGCAAAGGAAAAGTGACGCTTCATTCGCCCGCCCAATGGAAGCAGCGAAAACCCCGTTTCGCCATGATCGACTACGAATTTGTAGCCCCCGAAGTGACGCCGGGCCAGGGCGATGCGCGCGGGTGCTCCACAACGACGCGGCACGACCGCCCTGGAGTCAATTCCTGGCGGAATCCCCCCCCCTTCCTTGTGCGGCGCCAAGGGAACGTTTTTTCAGACTCTTGGCGTCCGGTACTTGCATCCCTCGGCACCCTTTGTTGAAATGCAGCAACTTGTTTTGTGCGTCGGTTCTTCTTGTGGCTTGCGGCAAAGCCGCTCGGATCGACGACGCGGCCGCAAAGGCCCCTCGCGAGGGTGTACCGCAAGCCTCGTGCGGTATGTGCCCCGTGATCGTCCGCTTTCATCGGCCGCTCGCGATAGCTGCGTGCCGGTGCACCAGTAGGCTCTAACATAAAAGAGATACGTATCGTGATCGTTGGCATTCCGAAAGAGATCAAGCGTGACGAATATCGAGTGGCCATGTTACCCGTAGGGGCCGAGGAGATGGTCAATGCTGGGCACACGGTAGTCGTTGAAGCTGGCGCGGGACTCGGATCTGGCCTGCCGGACCATGACTACCTCCGTGCCGGTGCCGAGCTTGTCGCATCGGCGGCCGACATTTTTGCCCGAGCGGATCTGATCGTCAAAGTCAAAGAGCCTCAAGAAGCTGAATGGAAAATGCTACGCGAAGGCCAGGTGCTGTTTACCTATTTCCACTTTGCGGCGAGCCGCAACCTGACCAGCGCGATGGTGGACGCGGAGGTAACCTGCGTCGCCTACGAGACATTACGAGACGTAAACGGGCGTCTGCCACTGCTGACGCCGATGAGTGAGGTTGCCGGGCGGATGAGCATCCAGGAAGGCGCGAAGTACCTGGAACGCCCTCAAATGGGGCGTGGAATCCTGCTTGGGGGCGTGCCGGGCGTGGCCCCGGCGCACATAACGATCTTGGGCGGCGGAGTCGTGGGTGCCAACGCGGCGAAAATCGCCGCCGGATTTCAGGCCGATGTTACGATCCTGGATGTGAACCTCGATCGGTTACGGTACCTGGACGATATCATGCCCGCCAACGTCAACGTGTTGTTCAGCGACCGGCACGTGATTCGTGAAGAGTTAAAACTGGCCGATCTGGTCGTGGGATCCGTTTTGATCCCAGGCGCCAAAGCCCCTTGCCTTGTGGGCCGTGAAGAACTGAAAATCATGAAGCCTGGCAGCGTAATCATCGACGTCGCCATCGATCAAGGAGGCAGTGTCGAGACCAGTCGTCCAACCACGCACAGCGATCCGACATTCATTGTCGAGGATGTCGTGCACTATTGTGTCGCCAACATGCCAGGCGCGGTCGGTAGGACAAGCACTTTTGCACTCTGCAATGTCACACTGCCGTGGGCATTGCGGATTGCGAACCTCGGCATCGAGCAGGCTTCGCAAGAATACTGCCCCATCGCCTCGGCCGTGAACATTCACCGTGGCGTCATTACCAACGAAGCGGTGGCCAAGACATTCGATTTTCCTTACTCGCCCTTGCCCTGCTAGGGTGACGTGCCTTTGCACAGAACAGGCGTTCGTAGCAAGTAGTCAAGAAACAGATCAGGAGCAGTAAAACGTGAGCGACGTACCTCAACCCCAGGTCGGAATCGTAATGGGCAGCGACAGTGATTGGCCCAAGATTAAGGGTGTCAAAGCAGCATTGGACGAGTTTGGAGTCGACTGCGAAGTGCATGTCATGAGTGCCCACCGCACTCCGGCGGCGGTGCAGAAGTTCGCCACCGATGCGCGGCAACGCGGACTGCGCGTGATCATCGCCGCCGCTGGCGGTGCCGCTCACCTGGCTGGCGTTGTCGCGGCCCATACGACGCTGCCGGTGATTGGCCTGCCGGTCCCCACCGCAGAACTCGGCGGACTCGATTCACTCCTCTCCACCGTGCAGATGCCAGGCGACGTGCCGGTGGCAACCATGGCAGTCGGCATGGGAGGCCCGCGCAACGCAGGGCTGTTTGCCGTCCAGATTCTGGCCACGGCAGACGAAACGCTCGCCGCAAAATTCGCCGACTTCAAAGAGCGACTGGAACAGAAAATCGCGGCCAAGAATGCGCGTCTTCAGGAGACAATCAAGTCCGATGCCAAGTAGCAACTGGGAAACCAGCAATTGGGAAACGCTGCGGTGGGAAGGGGGCACAGACGGGCAGCTCGTCCTGATCGATCAGACGTTGTTGCCGTTGGAGGTGCGCGAGTGCCGCTGCACTAGCCTGAGCGATGTTTGGGAAGCGATCAAGCGTCTTCAAGTGCGTGGGGCACCGGCCATTGGCATTGCCGCCGCCTATGGCGTGGTGATCGGATTGCAGCAAGCGCCCGATGGCGACGCCAAGTCCTTTGCTCAAGAAGTTGATCGGATTGTGGAGTACCTTGGATCGAGTCGGCCAACGGCCGTTAATCTCTTCTGGGCCCTGCAGCGCATGGCGGACCGAGCTCGAGCACTGGAGGGCGAGCTGGCGTCAGCCGAGGTGCACGCCGCGTTGTTACGCGAGGCGAAAACGTTACACGACGAAGATCGCGTCATGTGCCACGCGATCGGCCGACACGGCGCTACGCTCTTGCGCGACGGCATGGGAGTATTGACACACTGCAATGCCGGTTGGCTGGCAACTTCGGAATACGGCACGGCGTTGGCCGTGATCTATGCCGCTCAGGATGAAGGCAAGCAGCTGCATGTCTACGCCGACGAAACACGGCCACTGCTTCAAGGTGCACGGCTGACGACCTGGGAGCTCATGCAACGTGGCGTCGAAACGACTCTGATTTGCGATTCCATGGCCGCTCAAGTGATGCGTGAAGGGCGCATCGACGCGGTGATCACCGGCGCCGATCGAATCGCCGCCAATGGGGATGTCGCGAACAAGATCGGGACCTACGGCGTTGCCCTGTTGGCGCGCGCCCACGATATCCCATTCTATGTAGCCGCCCCAAGCTCGACGTTTGATCTGAACCTCGACCATGGCGATCTCATTCCCATTGAACAGCGATCGGCCAACGAGATCACTTGCGGCCTGGGCAAGCAGACGGCTCCCGACGGCGTGCAGGTCTACAACCCCGCCTTTGATGTCACGCCCGCCGAACTCATCGCCGCCCTGATTACCGAAAAAGGGATCATCAAACCGGTCAATCGCGAACAGGTTCGCAAGCTGTTGGCCAACGAAGCGCGATAGACGTTCCCGCATCCTGGCGGCTTCCGTTACCCGGCGTAAGGGATAACGCGGAACGTGCAGGCGAAGAATTCCCAAGCACAAACCTCGGCGACGAAAAAAAGCCGAGCTGGCAGATCACTGCCAACTCGGCTCAGAGGTCAAACTGAGTGTCGCTCAAACATCGTAATAGATGCAGAATTCATACGGATGCGGTCGCAACCGCATGGCATCGACTTCGTTTTCACGTTTGTACGAGATCCAAGTCGAGATCACGTCTTCGGTGAAGACGTCACCCTTGAGCAAGAACTGGTGATCCGCTTCCAACGCATCGAGCGCCGCGTCGAGCGAAGCCGGCGTCTTGGGAACGGCGGCAGCCTCTTCCGGCGGCAGATCGTAAATGTCCCGGTCAAGCGGCTCGCCCGGGCTAATCTTGTTCTGAATACCGTCGATCACGGCCATGAGCAGCGCCGAGAACGCCAGATACGGGTTGCAGCTGGGATCGGGGCAGCGGAATTCAATTCGCTTCGCCTTGGGGCTCGGGCTGTACATCGGAATCCGGATCGCTGCCGATCGGTTCCGTTGCGAGTAGGCCAAGTTCACGGGCGCTTCAAAACCGGGCACCAAGCGTTTGTAGCTATTGGTGGTCGGGTTGGTAAACGCAAGGATAGCATCGGCGTGCCTCAGAATGCCGCCAATGGCATGCATCGCCATTTCGCTCATCCCAGCATACGAACTGCCTGCAAACAGCGGCTCGCCTTCCTTCCACAGGGAAATATGCGTGTGCATGCCGGACCCATTGTCGCCGAAAATCGGCTTCGGCATGAAGGTAACCGACTTGTTGTGCCGAGTGGCGACGTTCTTGATGATGTACTTATACATCAACAAGTGATCCGCCATCTTCACCAACTTGTTGTACTTCAGGTCGATCTCAGCCTGGCCGGCCGTGCCGACTTCGTGGTGCTGGCACTCGACGTCCAGGCCACAGTCGATCATGGTCTGCATCATCTCGTTGCGCAGATCCATCATCTGGTCGGCGGGCGGTACCGGGAAGTATCCTTCCTTGTGCCGCAGCTTGTAACCCAAGTTCGGATTCTCGACGCGACCTCGATTCCACTGTCCTTCGACGCTGTCGATGTGATAGAACGCTTCATGCTCGTTCTGCTCGTAACGGATGTCGTCAAAGACGAAGAACTCCGCTTCCGGGCCGAAATAGGCTGTGTCAGCAATCCCCGTGCTCTTCAAGTGGTTGACCGCCTTCCGCGCGACATTGCGCGGGTCGCGCGAATAATCTTCACGCGTGATGGGATCTTGAATATTGCAGACCATCACCAGAGTCGCCAGTTCGGTGAACGGGTCAAGGAAGGCTGTGTCGGGCTGCGGCACAACCAACATGTCACTCTCGTGAATTCCTTGCCATCCGCGGAGACTCGAACCGTCAAAACCGAGACCGTCTTCAAAAACGTCTTCGTCCAACTTGCTGACCGGGATCGTGAAGTGTTGCCACAATCCCGGGAAGTCCATAAACCGCAAGTCGACCGCCTTGACATCCTTTTCACGACACAGAGCCAGTACTTCTTTTGGAGTCACTTCGTCTCCCCTTTCGAGAACTACACAAACCAGAAGGAATAAGAACGCATCGGCTATCTACGACGCCTGCCGATGCACCGCCAACGCTCATTGCACGTTGCGATTTGGCCGAGAACCCACAGAATCCACAGTCGCAAATGGAACCATGGCTAACAGAAACTGCGGTCGGCCCTCCTGCCCCCCGTGCGGTAGCCCGACCAATGTCTCTGTTTTGCTTGGTACGTGTCCATGGGGTACATGACTGCGTGGTACGTCTACCGCCAGCGCTTCCCCGTAGGCTCTCTCTTCGTAGTGAAATCGCGATCTGGACCGCCGCCGTGGCGTGGTCCTTGTTTCTTGCCGCCTTGCTACTGCAATCGAAGCGCCAAAGTGCCCGCACACATGGCCGACACGGCTCATTACTTACTATGCTAAAACGACTTACGCTAATTATGGCCATTTCACACCACACGCCAGCCTGCATTCGACTGCCTACTCTGCGCGCACTCAGTGGCTAGTTTCTGAGCAACTAACGGCTTCGGTGACGCCAACGACATATGAGCGCCAGAAATGCCGGAACGAGAATGGGCCGCACGATGAAGGTATCCAACAGCACTCCCAATGCCAGCGCGAACCCCATCTGCACAATGCTCTGCAATACGCCATAGGTACTGGAAACGACCTGTGGAATAAACGGCAACCAGTCGCTCCAAGTGCCACTGGTCATCGAGATAAAGGTACCGGCCATGATCACACCACAACTGGTGATAATCCCACCGGTGCAGACCACCGCGCGCCGTAGCCCGGCAAAGGGACCGATACGAGCCTGTTCTTCAAACACGCGAGTGACGAGATAGACATTGTAGTCCTGCCCGACCGCCACCAGAATCACGAACAGAAACAACGGCACTTTCCAATCGAGCCCTTGATACGAATCACCGTACGCGACCGAAAAGAACAGTGTCGTCACGCCGATGGTAATGTAATAGCTGAACAGCACAGTCAACATCATGAACAGGCAGACGGCGGGTCGTTTAAGAACGATTTGCAACACGACCAGCACGGCCAAAACAACCAAGACCTGAATACGAATATTGTCGCGTCGTGTGACCGAACGCAGATCGCGGATCGCGGCGGTGGTTCCGGTCAAAGCGTATTGTGCACCGGACCAAGACGAATCAGCTTGAGCAATCAACTCCTGCAATAGGGCTTCAACTTGGTCAACGACCCCAATCGCCTCGATCGAAAACGGGTCATGCTCCAAAACCAGTTCAAATCGAGCGACATTCCCTGCCAATTCAGGCGTCTGTGCAACAAAGATCGCTTTGGTACGTGGGTGTGCACGTAAGACGTGAAGCATCCTGCCCCGTTCACTGAGAATGCCCGGTTTCTCGCCAGGTGCGTAGTCCCCCAATGGGTCTTCGGCGCTACGTACGGTCCGAACCCCCGGCAAATGAAGCTGATCCGACAAACTGCGAATCAGCTCACGCCCCTGCGCCGTCTCGAACTCAGCATTATTCTGTTGCACCAATACCGTGACGGGTCCGCTCTCTCCAACGGGAAAATGCGCGCGCAGTTCTTCAGCCCCCCGTTTGCTCGGGCACTTGTTCGGAAGACCGCTCAAAAAGTCATAAGTGACATCGTTCCTATGTGCGATTCCGTAGGCGGCCAAAGGCGTGAGCGTCAACACGGAGACGACCAGTATGGTCCCTGGCCTGGCGACAATATGATGCGCGATAAAATGCCACACGCTGGCTGCGACACTGGCGCGCGCTGCAGACCGCACATTTCGTTGCCCGGCCTTTGCCCCGTCATCAACGCCCCCGTCATCAACGCCCAGCGGCCAAAAAAGCAGTGGCCCCAACCCGCTCATGATCGCTGGCGTCAAGGTCATGCAGGTCAGCAGGGTAATTGCCAGACAAAGTCCGATGACGGGACCGCTATAGCAGAACTTGCCGAATTCAGCAAAAAACATCATGCCCAACCCAAGAACGGTTGTCAAAGCGCTGGCGGCCAACGCATCTCCCACATGGGTCAGCGCCGCGGCGACCGCCTCTTGATGCGGCAAACCCGCCTGCAGCTCTTCTTTGTATCGCGCTATTAAGAACAGACAGTAGTCCGTCCCGGCACCAAACAAAATGACGACAATAAAGATTTTGGTCGTCGAAAAAACTTTCAGCGTCCACCACCCGAAACCAGGCACGTCGGACAGCATCGTCAACAACGCAACGACACCGGTTGCCACCAGCAGCGAAGCCAGAATCGTCACGACGGGAAGTGCGACGAACAGCGGCGCTCGATAGACCAGTGCCAAGATGATGACGACCAGCACGACGGTAAATAATTCTGTATTCTTGATGCTGCTGGCCGCCGAGCGCAACAGATCCGCTCCTACCGCGGCTGACCCCGACTGCAATACCTCCAGACCGCCGGTCGTCCAATCGTCAATATGCGCGCGGACCGGTGCCAATTCCGCCTCGATTTGTTTCAAGACGTGAATGTTGTCGACCGCCATGAACTCGTTGGTTAACTGCAACACAACCAACCGGACACATTGATCACGGCTTGCCAGCTTGTCGCCAAAATAGCTTTCTCGCCATGTCCACGCATCGACCACGGGGAGTGTCCCAGCTCCTTCGGGCATCACTTGATCGCCGGCGTCCGCCAGCGTCTCATCAAGCTGCACGGCCAGCGCGCGATGCTTCCGAGCCGCTTCTTGTTCCCCGAGCAACTCATCGAGCAAGGCGCGATTGTGGTAGATAGCCGCTAATCGTGGCGGTTGGATCGCGGCCGTTGTGGGATCACTCGCAACGCGTTCACCCCAATAGTCCGCCAATCGCTCGTCCAGCAGCAACGCGTCCTCGAGTGCTTCGTCGGCCTGTTTTGTCGCGCGCAGGAACTGGGCATGGGCATCTGCCACATTGGCATCCTGATGATCGCGTCGCAGTTCGAGTTCGAGCTTCGCCAGACGTTGCGATTCGGCCAAACGTGAAGCAGCGAAGAGGTTCTTCAAGCGGCGCGCCACATCATAGGCAACAAAGATGTCTTCCTTGCTCAGTGCGTGTTTCGGCCGTGCTATCGCCACCACCACCTGACTGCGCCCACGTTGACGTGGGAAGGCGCGAGTCATCCATTGCTCGCCAACCACACTTGGCATTCTAGCGGGCAAATAGGCGAAATCGCCATCATGTGTGATGCTCTGCCACGGCGGCGCGGCAACGCGCACCGCGACCACGGCGACCAACCAGATCACCACGACCAGCATCCAATGGCGTGTCACGAAGTGCGCCAGGCGAGCAAACATGGTCCTGACCGTACCGACCTGCTGAAAGATATCGCGATAGTTCAACGCCTCAAGACGAGGCGAACGACGTCTCACACGCCGCCAATCTCAAAGGTGGCGGCGCGCGGGGTATCGCTGAAAGGGCACCCGCTGGTCGACAGCGGCAGCAAAACGACGTTGCGTTTACGCGATCACCCGCCAAAGTGTGACCCTAAGACTCTACCACTTGGGAGCTTGGCCTCCAAGTCGGCCACTATCTTGGACTTGCATGGGTAGCGGCTCTACCGAGCTCGACGAACCTGGTAGTTCATCGATTGGCGGGCGACATTCAGAGCGGCCGCGAGCGTCGTGTCAGCGGCGACGCTTGCCGGCACGTCACCGTGATGGGTGGGGCGGGCGACGACATGGCGTGAATCGGTGCGTACCACGATATCGGGAGTAACGCCGCGGTGGCTGATCTGCTGGCCACTGGGTGAATAGAATTTGGCAGTGGTCAGACGAATCCCCGACTTATAGCGACTCAGCGGGAAGATTCCCTGGACGCTACCCTTGCCGTAACTCCGTTGACCGATCACCGTCCCGCGGCGATGATCGTGCATCGCGCCCGCGAATATCTCGCTGGCACTGGCCGAATCACCATCAATGAGCACAATCAGCGGCACTCGCCATGTCCCCACGTTGTGGGCCACATAGTCGAAGTCTTCACGCGAGCTTCGGCCGCGAGTCGATACGATCTTTCCGGCCGTCAGAAACTTGTCAGCGACCTCGACCGACGCGTTCAGCAATCCACCGGGGTTGCCACGTACGTCTACGATCAACGTGCGCATTCCCTGGCGATGCAATGTCCACAGCGCGTTGTCGACGTCGCGGCTGGTCGTCTTTTGAAAACTGGTCAATTTCAGGTACCCCACGCCGTTGGCTTGATCCAGTATCTTGACGTCCTGCACGCTGGGGACCTCAACACGACGACGCTGCACCCTTAAATGGCGCAATTTCCCGTCCGGAGCTCGTAATCCGATTTTCACAAAACTCAGCTCGGCCCCTTTGAGCATATCCGCAGCTGCATCAGTCAATCCCGCGCGAACCGGTTGACCGTCGATCTCGACGATCCGATCGTTGGCAACAATTCCCGCCTCTTGCGCGGGGCCACCCGGAATCACATTGACGATCAACAGCGTGCCGTTATCGGCCTTCAATTCAATTCCCAACCCGACGAAATTCCCCTCGATCTGCGAAAAGACTTCGTCCAGCTGATCGCCGGTAAGATAGGACGAATAGGGGTCGAGCGAATGGGCAGCGGCGCAGGTAAACTCCAACACCGCAGCGTGTGGAGCCACGCTGAGGTCACGCGCGGCAATCCGGGCAATTGCCACCACGGCATCGTGCGCTTGGTGGCGACTCTCAATCTTTTCAAAATCAACCACGCGCCGTACATCTTGAGTAAACTGCTGGGTCACATTCGTCGACACCGGTTGCGGGAAACGGTCCACAAACGCCGGTTCCGTCGGGGCGACTTGCAAATTCAGTACACCGCGGTAGACCAGCTGACCCCAGTCGGGATCATGCACATGGTAGGTGTCGATTTTCAGGAGCACTTCCGCATACAGGTCAAGCGCTTGCTGCTCGCTTAACTGCCGCAACGACTTGACAAAACTCCTGTCCGAATAACGCCGCGCAATATCCATGTGCGTACGTGCTACCGTGATCCGCTGCTCAAGCTCCCGCCGCTCGGGATGCTGTCGAAACGCCTCTTCGTAATAGCTCAGCGCATCGCTCCAGCGTCGCTCCTGCTCAAGCCTTCCGCCATGTTGCAGCATTTCGCTCAACGATTCCTGTCCAACCGTCGCGGCTGGAGGAATGCTCACTTGAGCAGCGGTCGGCGTGGGAACCGACGCAACGGCCAGCAGGAGGATCAGCGGAGTCCATGCGCGCACTAACAAGAAATCGGTTCGCATAATGTCGGTCCATCATTGCTCGGCGGGACGGTACGATTCAGCCATGCCGCAGTTGTGCCGCGCTCGCGATGGTTGGTCTGCGATCAGCAATCCATCGCCGCCTCTGCGCACACAATCAGCTCGTACCAGTTCAGGTTAGTAGGCCGAACAAAAGAGACGAAGCGTCGGCCAGAAGAATATAGAACGCGTTTTGCCCGCGGTCAAAAAAACAAGTTGGGAGATTGCCGGCTTATTTTCGCTAGTCGTCAAAGCCGGTCAGCCGCAGTCCTATTAGAGCGATTTATCCAGTTATTTCGCTCGCCGCGTGTCCAACGTGTTCGCGCGTCCTGATGCGCGGTGGTCCTTCGTGGACCGATGCTTCCATGGGGCGTCGAGTGAATATTACGCACGATCGCCCGTAGAGTCAAATCGGCGGCGGCTCCCGTTCCTGCGGTGCCCGCCGCCCAAGACGCAACAGGGCAACATGCACCACGCAAAGAAATTGACCATGCCAGGGCCTTACGCCCCCTGCGCGAACGACGGCGTTCAGACCGTCACTGCACACCCCTGCGCCACCGATTCGGTCTCCTTGTCCGCCACGACGATCGCATCGCGTGCCAAGTCGCCGCCCAAAATCGGCGACGGCACGTTACTGTCAACGGCGCGCAACACCTCCTCGATCTCAGCGACAAAGGGCGAAATCTCGTCGTGCTCGCCAAGTTCGGGAACGATCACTTCCCCCTTGTCATCCAGCACGGTCAGCGGCATGAGCAACTTGCCTTCTCCGCCAATGACGGCCAGGTCGTACAGTAAGGTGGCTTTCTCGAAGTGAATCTCGAATCCATGCGTAAACGATCGGCCTTGCTGATTGATCACGCCCGACGTCGCATTGACGACCAGGTTAGGATCATCGAACTCGAAGAGCGTATTCCAATACTCGACCACTTCGCCGCGCATCCGCCCCTGGCTGAAGAGTGACTTCGGCATCCCGAACAGGTAACGGATGAAGTGTGCATCGTGGATATGCAAATCTAACATCGGACCACCACAACCCTTCGGATTGTAGAAGTCCTTCAACCAAAGTGGATCGGAAATCACGCGTTTGAACTGCCCGCCAATCAGCTTGCCGTACTCACCACTGTCGACAACTTGACGCACATAGGCGTACTCGGGAAACATGGGCAGAACGTGCCCAATCATGAGCAAGCGATTCGCCTTTTCAGCTGCCTGCACCATCCGCTCACAGGCATCCACGGTCAGTGACATGGGCTTTTCGCAGAAGACGTGCTTTCCCGCCTCCAGCGCCATCACTGCGGCGTCCGCGTGCGCGGATGGTGGCAAGCAGATATCGACGACATCGACTGTCGGGTCCGCCACCAGTTCGTTCAGGTTCTCATATTGGTTCATGCCCGACACGTCAACAATCTCGCCGGGAGGGCCAAAGTTCCCTTTAATATCCCGCCAGTCACCACTCAGTCGCTTCTTGTCCTGCTCGCAGATCGCAGTAATCTGCGCGCCGGCCACGCGCTGGTATGCTTGATAGTGCGTCCATCCCATAAATCCGATGCCGGCAATACCGATTCTTGTCATGATTATCTTTCACCTACCTACGAATGGGTTACAAAACAAGGGCCCTGGGTGCAAGCTTTCTCGCCTACGTTACTACCTCGCGAACGCTTCGCCACGCAACCAGCCGTTTATTGGCAGAGTTGCTCGAAACGCACATACGCCTCATCCCAGGGGTCGGGATCCGTCGGCACATACTCGTTCATTGGAAAACTGCTGCGAATCACTTCGCGCGCCTCGGAGATCGACCCGACATCACCGTTGGAGACTGCTTGCATCATGATATTCCCGATCGCGGTGGCCTCGATCGGGCCGGTCACGACGCGGCGATTACATGCATCCGCCGTCATTTGGCACAACAGTTGATTCTGCGTACCGCCACCGACCACGTGAATGGTCTCCAGCGGACCATCGATCAGCTGCTCCAGGTAGCCGACGACCATTCGATAACGCAGCGCCAGGCTCTCGAGCGCACATCGGATCAGCGCGCCATCACTCTCCGGCACACTCTGGGATGTTTCGCTGCAGTAACCCGCCAAAGCCGCCGGCATGCTCTCGGGCGCCACAAACCGACCGTCGTCCGGATTGACCAGCGACACCAGCGGTCGAGCCTCGCGCGCCGCCTGCGTCAGTTGGTCCCAATTGTATTCGCGTCCCTCGCGCAGCCATGCGGTACGGCACTGCTGCACCAGCCAAAGCCCAGCGATGTTCTTGAGCAAGCGGATCGTGCCGCCCACACCACCTTCATTGGTGAAATTCAGTTCCCGACATCGCTCGCTAACGACCGGCGCCGGAACTTCGACACCCATCAACGACCACGTACCACTACTAATGTAACACCAATCCGGTTTCTTGCCCGGTACGCTCTCGGCCGGCACCGCCATCACCGCACTGGCCGTGTCGTGTGAACCTGGCAATACCACCTGAATTCCACTCGCACCGATCTCGCTGGCGACCGACGATTGAATGGGACCAAGCCGAGTGCCGGGTGGCGATACCGGGCATAACAGCTCGGCTGGTAGCGAGAATTGCGCAAGCAGACTCTTCGACCAGCCGTTCTCGGTCGGGTCAAAAAACTGAGTCGTGGTCGCGTCCGTATATTCGTTCGATTTCTGTCCGCTCAGCAACCAATGAAACAAATCGGGCATCATCAACAGCGACTTTGCCGCATCCAAGATCGGCGCGCTCTGGCGTTGCATGGCGAACAATTGAAAGAGGGTATTGAACGGCATGAACTGTAAGCCGGTCTGCGCGAATATCTCGGCCCGCGACACCACTTCAAAAGCATCCTCCATAATCCCTTCGGTACGTCGATCGCGATAATGCACCGGGTTGCCCAGCAACTCGTCGTTCGCGTCCAACAGTCCAAAATCGACACCCCACGTGTCGACCCCGACCGACACGATACGTTCGCCATATTTGGCACACCCGGCCCGCAACCCCTCCTTGATATGGCTCCATTGAGCCAGTAGGTCCCAGTACAGCCGATTATTGGCCAACACGCCACCGTTCTCGAACCGGCTTACCTCTCCCAGTCGCAACCGCTGACCCGAAAACTCGCCAGCCACGACACGACCGCTCGAAGCGCCCAAGTCGGCCGCCAAATAGACTTGCGTTCCTTTTGCCATAACACTCGGTCCTCGAATTTTTCTCAGGCCAGCTCTTCCCCAGCAGTCAATTCGGCCTTGTCACCTCTTGCGCAACAGGGTGGTATCGGCCGCCGCGCGCGCCGTCGCTTGGAATGATCGTGACGCGCTGAAGTGCGACCGTCAAGTACCTTGGAACGTGTTTTAGAGGTATCTGTTGAGCCATCTGAAGTAGGGGGGCTTTCGGTCGGAAGGCGGGCAACGCGAACGGAATTGGCAAAGCGATTTTGCCGATCTGACCGTTATTGCAATTTGCCAAGATTTCGCCGCCTACCGACCTTCTCAGCTGCTTCATTTGGCTAAAGTGTTACTTTTAGAGATGGTCCCCAACGCACGGTTGGTTCGCTTTCATTCTCGATTGTAGACCAGAACCAAGCAATCTTCGGCTCCGAGCCTGAAGAAATGAAGCGCGTGGCCAACGTCCCAATAAGGTTGCTCGCTTTGTAACCGTCACTCAATTGAGATACAATTAGCAAGTGCTCGGCCACACGGGGGCGAACGACTGCGGTCCCGCCGACGAGTTGCCAAATACCAACCTCGCTCTATCAGAAGAACTCTTGGAAGGTGCCTCATGTCCCAGACCAATCGCCGCCGATTCCTGCAGACAACAGCCACGTTGGCCAGCACTTGCATCGCCGCCCCCGCGGTTGCCTCAAGCCGCCTGAGTGCGAATGGCCGTATCCGCGTCGGCCTCTTGGGCTTGGGAGGCCGCATGCACGCCCATGTCCGTGCACTCGCTCAAATGGAGCCGGACAATGTCGAGATCGTAGCCGTGTGCGATTGCGATCAGTCGAAATTGGACAAGGTCGAGGTATCGTTCCCCGAACTCAAGGGGAAGAAACTGGCCAAGTTCAACGATATGCGCAGCATGTTTGACGGCGATTCCATCGATGTCGTCAGCAACGCTCTTGGGGATCGTTGGCACGCGCTGTCCACCATCTGGGCCTGCCAGGCCAATAAGGATGTCTACGTCGAGAAGCCGGGGATGCACAACCTGTTCGAAGGTCGGCAGATGGTCGCAGCGGCGCGCAAGTATGATCGCATGGTGCAACACGGTACGCAAAATCGATCAAGCCCGAACATCATGGAAGGAGTCCAGAAACTCAAGGAAGGGGTCATCGGGCACGTCTACATGGTGCGCGGACTCGACTACAAATTGCGTGGCAATCTCGGACGCATTAACAACCAGCCCGTCCCCAAGGGACTCGACTGGAACAAATGGCTTGGCCCCACTGCGGAGCGCCCCTACAGCTCGTTTTGGCATCGCCGCTGGTATTGGCTGCTCGATCTCAGCAGCGGCTGTTTCGCGAACCAGGCAGTTCACGAAATCGATATCATTCGCTGGGGACGCGGACTCGATACACTGCCAACGGAGATTCACGCCGTCGGTGGCAATTTCGTCCATGAAGACGATCGAACTTCGCCCACGCACGTGGCCATTACGCATCGGTTCGGAGACGCCGATCCGATTGTCACTTACGAGCATCGCTCGTGGTATACCAACGGCGAGGCCGGTTTCGGCAGCAAGTACCCTTTTGTGCAACCCAATTACCCCGTCGGCACAATCTTCTTCGGCACCGATGGGTACATGATCTTTCCCGACTACAGCAGCTACTACACGTTCATGGGGCCCAAAGGAGAAGCGGGACCGAGCAAGGCGGCGGAAGGACATCCCATGGAAGACCTGCCCCATTTCCAGAACTGGATCGAGGCAGTGCGCAATCGCAAATCGAGTATCTTGCGTGCGGACATCGACGAAGGTCGCAAATCAACGGCCGTTTGCCTGCTGGCACGCACCTCTTACCAGGTCGGCCGCTTGCTGAAATTCGATCCCAAAACGGAAACCGTTCTAGGCGACGAACAAGCCAACACGATGCTCAACCATCCCGTCTATCGCGCTCCTTTTGAAGTACCTAAACAGGTGTAGCATCCCGAGTTGGAAATCCAATACCGCTGCAACGAGTGACTATGAAACTGCTCATGGGGAAACTGCTCATGGCTCCGGTTCATTGCACCATGATGCGCAAGTCATCCTTGGTGCCGACCGTGAGCGACAAATGGCCATGAAACGCCCGGCCGTCCTTGAGTGAAACTGTGACTTTGTAGTCGCCCAAGAAGCCGCGAAACGGAACCTGTCCGTCGGCGTCGGTTGCCCGCTGGATGGTCGTCCACCACTGCTTCTTGACCAAGTGGTGCAACGCTCGGTAGGCCGGCTTTGGCTTGAACTCTTTGTCAAGCAAACCGGCCGGCGCCCCTTTCCACGCTGCGTGGTCGGAAAAATCCCACCACGTGATTGCAGTCACCTCCGGTTGCGAAAAGAGCATCGTGTAGATGCGCCGAACCTTTTCGGCCTGCCGCTTCTCTCCTTCAGGCGTCGAATTCCATGGCTGCGGGCCCTCCCAGACCTCTTCCCCTGAGAGAATCGTCAACTCCGTGAAATGCAACGGCACGCCAAACCGTGCAAAACGCTGGCAGACATCTGCGATCTTCTGGTTGTTCCAGACACCTCCGTGCATATGGCTTTGGATCCCAATCACATCGTACTCGGATTTGCCATGGGGCCGCGCCATCTGCCCGATCAGGTCCGCATACTGCGGATCAGTTCGATAGTCGTTAATCAACAACGTGGCCTCCGGACCGGCTTGCCGAGCAGCTTGAAAGCACTGGTCGACAAACGCGACGCGGCCCACTTGTTCCCACATCCGAGTCATCTTCGGGGCACGTTTCTTGAGCGCTTCACGTTCAAAATGTGTCGCCTCGTTCACGACGTCCCAGTTATCGATAAGGGCACGGAAGCGACTAACACAGTCGGTGATCCGAGCCAGTTGAAGTCGCTTGATCTCCGTCACATCATCAGGCAACCAACTGGGCTCCATAAAGTTCCACGCCAACGGATGCCCCTTGACCGTGATGCCGTGTTCCTTACACCAACGCGCGGCCCGCTCGGTATCGTCGTAACGCGGCATACCCTGACGCGGCTCGTAGGACGGCCAGTAGAACGGCAGAGTTGCGTAGTTGAATAGCTGGGCGAACTGCGTCCGATATGCCCGCTGGGCGGCCGAGTCCTTCAAACGATCGAATTGAAAAAAGTTACAGCCGAATAGAAACGCGTGGCGAGTCTGCTCGATGGTCACGCGCGCATCACGTACCGGTTTGCCCGCCTGATCCACGACCGACACCACGGCGTCGGCTTTCCGACACTTCTCGATCCGCTCGGCAGCCCCTCGAAACCACGCTTCATTCGACTCCTCGGCCGACCCCCGTGAAGGCAGTATCAGTACGACCAGCAAAAGGATGCCGATCAGGAAAGGTAAGTTGAAAATGCGCGACATGGTGTTGTGTTCCTCGTCTCTAGCTCTCGACTCTCAGCTCTCGACTCTCAGCTCTCGACTCTCAGCTCTCGACTCTCAGCTCTCGACTCTCAGCTCTCGACTCTCAGCTCTCGACTCTCAGCTCTCGACTCTCAGCTCTGGTTTTAGCCAAAAACGTGTGACATAGAAAGGACGCCTGCGGTACAATGGCACAGCAACAAGGGAGTCTAAGCATGTTTTTCCGGACATTTTGGCCGTTTGCGGTCTGGACCGTGTTGGTGTCGTTTGGTATCGCTGGTGGCCCCCCAGACACTGGTGGCCCTCCAGACACAGTGCAGCATGTTCCGAAAGCTCTGCAAGCGCAGGCTGCCTTGCTGGCACATTGGACGTTCGATGAAGCGGAAGGGCCTTGGATCAACGCGGCATCGGGTGCCGCCGCGTTGCGGATTCATGCCTCCGTCGGCCGAGTGCGAGGCGTCCAGGGCAACGCATTGCGGCTCGCGGGAACGCACCGGTTGCAGGTGACAGCCCTCAGCACACGCGACTCCCTGCCGCAAATCAGCTTCTCCGCATGGGTCAGGCCTGCGACCCTAAGTGGCTATCGCGAGATCTATCGCCAGGAGTGCGCCGAACGCATTCTCTTCTCGTTCCAAAACAATGGTACCATCCTCTCGCTGGGGTTGAATATCGGCGGCTACGTGGAATGCGACGCGGCAGTTCAGCCAGCCGTTCTTCTCGATGGGGCCTGGCATCACATCGCTGCTTCCTTTGACGGACAGGCGATGCGACTCTTCCTCGATGGCCGTGAAATCGGCCATTTGAGCCGTGCGAGTACGATCGCCACGAACTCGACGGCGCCTGCCTTTATTGGTTCAAACGGCGGCACCGGCGAGCATTTCCAGGGCTCCTTGGACGATCTCCGAATCTATCACTGCGCACTGACCGCCCAGCAAGTCGCCACACTACACCGGCAGGGGACGGAGTTACTGGCCGCTCGATTGGTCGAGTACGAACAGCAACTGGCGAAGATATACCATCGCGAGGCGACGTTTGCCCAAACGCTGACTCAGTTTCGTGCCGCCATGGCCGAACACCCGCTGAGCTGGGACCTCGATCTAACGGGAGTACTCCTGGCGCGGTTGCAAGTCGATTTCCCGGCCGACTGTGCCAACTACATGCGTGCCACGGGTGCCAGCCCACTCGAGTACTTGACCGCCCTGGACACGAAAGAATTCGAGTCGCTCACGGCCCGTTTCATCGACTTGATGCAAGAGTATCGCCCGCTCACCCCCAGTCAGCGTGCCCGACTCTCGGTCGAACAACAGCGGCATTGGGACGAAGTGGCAAGCATCGTCCAGCAATTCGAAACGCTCCGTACCAAGCGCCCGGTCGAAACGAACTCGCCCGAGTGGATTGAATTGCTGCTGGCGGCGGCGCGGCGCACGCAGCGCCGCCCGACTATCTCCGAAGCAGTAGCTCCGTATCGCACGCCAGCCACGCCTCAAACAACAGACTTGGACGAAACCGAGGCACAACAAACGCTGCAAAAGGACTGGCTTCATCAAGTGGGTGGGCAACCCAACAAGACGCATATACTGAACGAGATCACTTGGACACGCCAACTGGCCAAACGCATCGCCGACCAACCCGGCGTCGCAAGAGACTTTTCCCACCAACTGGGAGCACTCGATTCGCTCCAAGCACAAACACAACAGCTGGCAAAGCTCGATCCGGAACTCTATTTCGCCGTCCGCAAAATCAAACGCTCGATCATGTTCCAGAACCGCGCAGTCGACTTCGACCGTGTTTTATTGGTCGACATGCCGATGCCTGACGGCAGAGAATGGCCTCACGAAACACGCCACCGCTTGGGCTATATGGCGGTGCCCGGTGGCCGGCTACTCGTCCTCGATGGCCTTGCACCCAACGGACACCTGCGCCAACTGATGCCACAGGCACCGTTGCACGGCTCGTTCTGGCGCCCCGACCTGTCGTACGATGCCCAGCGAGTTCTGTTCTGCTTCAAACCACACAACGAGAAATCGTTTCACCTGTATGAAATCAATCTGGACGCGACCGGTTTGCGGCAGCTGACCGATGGTCCTTATGACGATCTGGACCCGATCTATCTGCCTGGAGATCGGCACTTGATGTTCTCGACGACGCGCGGCCATACCTACGTCCGCTGCATGCCACCGACGAATGCTTTCGTGCTGGCGCGCTGCGACACGGATGGCAAAAACATTTACCTCGTGTCACGCAACAACGAACCCGACTACCTCCCCTCAGTGCTTGCGGATGGACGCGTTGTCTACACCCGTTGGGAGTACACCGATAAGCCACTGTGGCGCGCTCAGGGCCTCTGGACCGTCAACCCCGACGGCACGCAAGTTAATACCGTGTGGGGGAATCAAAGCGTGTGGCCCGACTTGCTCAAAGATGCGCGCGCAATCCCCAACAGTCGGCGCATCATGTTCACCGGCAGCGCACACCATAACTGGTTCTCCGGAGCGGTGGGGATTATCGACCCTCAGCTGGGGCTGAACTTCCCCAACGGATTAACGAAAGTCACGGCGGACTTGCCCTGGCCCGAGTCGGGCAACGGGCCGGTCGACCCGGTCGAATCGCCTCTGTACCACGCGAGCGGCAAATACGAGGCATACTACTCGCCCTATCCCTTGAGCGAACAGGATTTCCTGGTCTCTGCCAACCGAGCCGGCAAGTTCGTACTCTACCTGATGGACGTTTTCGGCAACCGTGAACTGATCTACGAAGGCACGCATCACATCTTCCACGCAGTGCCGGTACGACCACGTCCGCAACCGCCGGTCATCACCGATCGCGTCGCCTGGCCGGCACGGTCCCAACGCCGCCATCCGAAGCAGGGTGTCATCTTCAGCGGCGACGTGTTTCAAGGCGCGGCAGAGTCGATGCGTGGCAAGGCCAAGTATTTGCGCGTGCTCAATATCGAGCCCAAGACCTACACCTATTGGCACAAACGCCCCTACCTGTCGACCGGTCCCGTTATCTCGGCCGTGCAATCGGAAGGTGTGAAATGCATACTCGGCACGGTGCCAATCGAAAAAGATGGCTCCGTCTCGTTCCAAGCCCCTTCGGGCACGGCATTGCACTTCCAATTGCTCGATGACCAGTACCGAGCACTGCAGACCATGCGCAGCTTCACGGGCGTGATGCCGGGCGAACAGCGTGGCTGCCTCGGCTGCCACGAAAACCACAGTCGCGCGCCACAGTACCAAGGAACAACGCTGGCCCTTGAGCGTGCGCCGCGTACAATCACGCCACCGCCCTGGGAAGACGATTCGGTCAGTTACGCGCGTTTCGTCCGCCCGATGCTTGATCAGTACTGCGCCGAGTGCCACGAAGGTGACGGGGACGCACGCAAGGTGGTTGACTTCACAGCTCAGCCGGGGTTCTTGATCTTCGACAAACCCTACTTGCTGCTCACCGGGCGACCTAGTTGGGGCAAAGCTTACAAGAAGCCCGACAAGCCGATCCCCGGGTTCGGGATCGCCAACATGTTGATGGTCGAAGGATATGATCAACGTGACCCAGCAGCCTACCGCACTCCCGAACCGATGTCCTGCTTGTCGTACAAGAGTCCGTTGGTCGACATTGCTATGTCGGGCAACCACTATGGCGTTCGCGTCGATCCCATTTCGCTGCGCAAGCTGATCGCCTGGGTCGACGCGATGTGCCCATACCGTGGCAGTGAGGAAGTCCGACAACTCGACGACCCCGACTTCCAAGGAATTGACTGGCTGTCGATTCGACCACGCATCAAATCGGCTCCCACCATCGTCCGCCCCGGCCCGGTCGATTAGAGCCACGTTCTTGTTCATAATCGTAGTTACCCTTCTCAAGCCGTTTTCACCAGCGAGGCCAGACCAACATGAAGAACCGCCAGCATCCGACGCGTCGTGATTTCATTCGCAATGTCACGACCGCTTCCGCCGCAGTCGCACTCCCATGGATCGTCCCGGCACACGTGCTGGGCAAGAACGCCAACGGCATTGCACCAAGCGAAAAACTCTCGCTCGGCGTCATCGGCATCGGTCCACGCTGCACGTATGACCTGAAAGCCATGTTGCAACTGCCCGACGTGCAATGTGTTGCCATCGCCGACGTGCAAGCCAGTCGACGCAACGCGGGCAAGAAGCTTGTGGACAACCACTATGGGAACCAAGACCTTAAACTGTACCGCGATTTCCGCGAGTTGCTGGCTCGCGAAGATATCGACACCGTGTTGATCGCAACCGGCGATCGCTGGCATGCATCCGCATCAATGATGGCAGCCGAGGCGGGAAAGGACGTGTACAGCGAAAAGCCTTGCGGGCTGACGATCGCCTACTGCCAAGAGTTGGCTGACACGATACAGCGAACCAAGCGTGTCTTCCAGGCCGGAACGCAACGGCGCAGTGTTCCTAATTTCCAGCAAGCGGTGCAACTTGCACACAGCGGCAAACTGGGAAAACTCCATACGCTCTACGCAACCGTCTATATGCCCACGATCGAAACAACCTGGTTACCCGGCGAACCCACACCGCCAAAGGAAATCGTCGATTGGAACCTTTGGCTTGGGCCCGCTCCCTGGCGACCCTACAACAAGAAGTACGTGGAAGGCCGTTGGCGAGGGTACTACGATTTCGATTCCGGTGCCCGACTACTCGATTGGGGCGCACATACCGTCGATCTGTGCCAATGGGCGAACCAGGCAGATGACACGATGCCGATCGAGTTTGAACCTTCCGCGAAGAACGTGATCGCGCGCTACGCAAATGGCGTCAAACTGGTGATCGAGTTCCTTGCCACGCCGTTTGGCAAACGGCCCGGTTGGGTGCAAGAACTGGGGACTTGCCCGGTACGATTCGTGGGTGACGAGGGGTCGGTCTAAACGGGCGATAGCGGTGGTATCGTGGTAAAACCGGCATCGCTCGCGAGCGAGCTCAGACAACCGGTCAAGAAAACGGTTGGGCTTGACGTGTCAGCCCACGCGCGCAATTTTTTCGATTGCGTCAAGTCGCGTGGCACGACTGCGGCCAACCCGGAAGTGATGCGCCACTCGCATATCGCCTGCCACGCCGCCGCATTGGCTTGGTTGCTCAACCGCAAACTCACACTCGACCCCGTGAAAGCAGCGTTTGTCGACGACGACGAAGCCAACCGTCTGCGTCACCGCCCGGCGCGCGACCCCTGGAACGTTTAATTGCCGGTATCCGCTCACGGTTCGATGCCGTGGACGAATACCAAGAGAACTCGGTACGAAGAGGCATACCGGATTTTGGTCTGCCTGTGCTCGCCTCTTGAGTTGATGGAGCTGCCGAGCTCGTTAAACACACCCTACGGAGCGAACACGTTTACATCTTTTGCAAGACGAGGATGGCGTTGGTGCCGCCGAAACCGAAGCTGGTGCTCATCACCGTGCGCAGGTCAGTATCGTCCTTGCGTTGGCGTAGAATCGGAAAACTCTCGGCAGCCGGATCGAGTTGGCGAATGTTGGCCGAAGCGGGCATGAAGCCATGTTCCAACATCAGCAGGCAATAGATCGCTTCGTTCACGCCCGCCGCACCCAACGCATGACCGGTCAAGGCTTTGGTCGAACTGATATCGGGAACGTCATCACCAAACACTTCGCGAATCGCATTCAGCTCGGCAATGTCGCCCGCCGGCGTACTGGTCCCGTGCGTGTTGATGTACTGGATCTTGTCGGGGACCGTCTTCAGAGCCTGACGCATGCACCGCACCGCTCCCTCTCCCGAAGGAACCACCATGTCGACGCCATCCGAATTGGCACCGTACCCCACCACTTCGGCATAGATCTTGGCGCCACGCGCTTTGGCATACTCGTATTCCTCGATAACCACCAAGCCGCCACCACCGGAAATCACGAACCCATCACGGTCGACATCGTACGGCCGTGATGCGGCATGAGGTTGGTCGTTGTATTTGCTGGACAACGCCCCCATGCTGTCGAACATCACAGTCGATACCCAAAACAACTCTTCCCCACCGCCGGCGAACACGATATCTTGCTCGCCCCGTTTGACCAACTCAGCGCCGTGTCCGATGCAATGCGAACTGGTCGCACACGCCGAACTGATGGAATAGTTGGTCCCTTTGATCTTGAATGCGGTTGCCAAACAAGCCGCGATCGAGCTGTTCATGGTCCTTGAGACCATGAACGGTTTCACTTTGCGCGCGCCTCGGCTCTCGAAGACCTTCACCGTTTCGAGCAAGTTTTTGGTCGACGCCCCCCCCGTCCCGACGACGAGCCCCGTGCGTGGATTCGATATTTCAGTCTGTTCGAGCCCCGCATGCTCCAACGCCTCACGCATGGCAAGATAGCTGAATGCCGCGCCATCGCCCATGAAACGCAGATACTGACGCTCGATCTGACTGCGAAAGTCCGCAGTGACCGTGCCCGCGACTTGCGACCGAAACCCCTTGTCACGGTACTCGTCAACAAACTCGACCCCAGACGTCCCATCGCGCAGCGATTTAAGCACCTCTGGTTTGTGGTTTCCGATACTGGAAATAATCCCGTAGCCGGTGATAACCGCCCTGCGCATTCCAAACTCCTCTGGCACGTTGCTCGTGAATGAACCCGCCATTATGCAGACCAAGGCCGGTTCCGAAAAGACGTGTCACCAAATGGCATTCACGGCAAGCTGGTGAGAAACGGGCGCACGAGGCTGGGCGACAGAATTGGGTTGTACACCGCAAAACAACTGAAAATGACGCCTGGATAGTGCAAATGTGAGACATTTCGCCGCCACAATACACCGTTGGGCACCAGCGCCCCCCTGCAGACAAAAAAACCGGGTTTTGTGCGCAGAATCGACACAAACGGCAAAGTCGCCCCGTGGCGGCGCCGGAATTATTCCGAAACACGGGTCTCGCGACCGTTTTCCGTTCGCAGCCAGATAGCGTCGATCATGGTCGCGACCGCCCATTCGGACTCTCCCCTAACGCCTTGGGCGGCGTGAGAGGGAGAGGGAGAGAGAAGTGGAGAAGTGGAGAAGTGGAGAGGGGGAGAGGGGGGGGGGCATCGCGTCTAGCCCAGCAATCTCCTTCTGCCAACCGCACGCGGCGGCTGGGATCGATCAGCAAACAACGAAGCAGCAATGCAATTCCAACTGCAAACGACGACCGTATTATCTACCTCTCCGTCTTCAGCGTGACGGGGCCCAATAGCCCGGACGGCAGCAGAGGCGAGTCGGCACGGTAGGAATTGAAATTCGTCTTGGCCACACGTTGGTCGGGCGGAACGTTCTTGTCCCCGATCAAGCGATTGGGCCAGAGATTGGCCACTTCGATTTCCAGCCGATTGCCGGTCAGTTTGACCACGCCAGCGATATCGACCTGCCAAGGTGCACACCAAACGACGCCCAAATCGTGACCATTCAAACGCAGTCGCGCGATGTTCTGGACCGTGCCAAGATCAAGCCATACATGCTGACCGCTCTCGCGTAGGTCCCCCTGCAGATCTTCGCGCAGCTCCTCGGGCAGGTCAAACGTGCGTCGATAAGTGGCAATCCCCGAGAAATACTTGACCGCCGGGTCTGCTTGCCGCGACCAATCCACCAACTCAGGAAACGAACGTTGTTCAGGGCCGTCAATGTGCGGGTCGAAAGCAACTTTCCAAGGCCCGTCGATCTGGTCGACTGTCTCGTAAGTGGCAAAATTCGCAGGGGGAATTTCGATTCCGCCCGTTTCGTGCCCCGCCTTGGGAAACACAACAAAGAAACTCTGATGCGGCTCGAACCGCATCGGAATCGAAGTGCAGCCAGCCTGCTCGGAATAGTCGGGCAACTTGCGAATCGCGCCGGTCAACGGGTCCCAAAGCTCTGGCTGAGTATCGGCGATGCGAAAAGTACAGGTTGCCGCAACTCGTTTCGCTTCGCGATTTGACACGAAGTAGATATCCCTGGGCACCGAGCGGCGATGCGTATAGCGAATCGGTCCATCGGAAACAAAGTCGGGCGGCACGTTCAATTCGGCCAACAACCGAGCCGTTGCCTTGTAATGGGGATACAGTTCTGGGCATGTGTTGACCGGGGCACTCACTCGCCAGGGGAGCATTGTCAGGGAACCAAGCTCTTGCGCGTTCTTCCATGAGCCAACGGACCGAGTCGCATTGCGCCACGGCTTGCCGACGGCTCGCGCCGCTTTCCATCGCGCATCCGTGACAATCCGTATCGAATCACCGGCCGCAAAACGCACTTCCAAACCGGCGACGAGGCCAGCCGGGTTAGCGGTCTGGCCGCCATTGTCGACGGCGATGGCCAGCACGTTATTGCCTTCGTGCAGCTGGTGGGTCACATTCCACGAGCGGATCTCATGAAAGTTGCTGCCCGTACCAACTTGTTGGCCATTGATCCACAACTCGTAAGCATTATCCGCTGTGATTTCCAACCTGGCCGACTCGATGTCGCGCGTTGGCTCTATGACGAACTCGCGTCGAAAGTATCGTGTTGCTAGTGGCGCGGCAACCGCCGGTTTACCTTCGGGGTACCAAATCCACTGTGCGCCGACGATCGGCCCTTTCTGCGGTGTGCCAGGCGGATCGACATGCAAACTGCCACCCGATACGACGGCTCCCTTGCCAAACCGATGGAGTCGAATCTCAGGCGTCGGTTTCAGATCGCCCCAGAGCGACGTGGCCAAGGCTTGAACGCGAGAATCGCACTGGGGGTAATCGACCAAACTCGGCGACTTCCGCGGCGGCGAGCCCACCACGGTGGCTCCCGCAACGACCAACTCCTTGATTTTCCCGATCAGTTCGGGCGTCATCGTCTCGAACGCCGGCAGCACCAGCAGCCGGTACGCCGCACCGCCCGGAAAAACGACTTGCCCATATCGCACTTGCGCTTTGGTCATCAACGTGTGCGGTGCACAGCCGTCAAAATTGTAGCCACGTCGGTCACGCAGCGTTCCGTGCGCCTCGACCGCCGACGGGGGCGGACGAAAGACCTGTGGCGCTCCCTCGGGTGTGAGATAACAAATGTCGGCCACCGGCGATCCCTGTCGCAACATATTCTGGCAACGCGCGATATAGCGATGATAGGGACCGGCCATCGGCCACCACGTCTGGCCTCGATCCCAGTGCACGCCGTAGGGTCCCATCGTCATACCAGGCCGGTCGCCGTGCGGTTTATGCGCAAACGTGTGGTAGACGAACCGATTGATTCCCATGCAGAATGCCCAATCGCCCTGGTTCTTGGCTGCACCGGGATACATTTTCCAGCCTTCCTTGTCGGTGGCCGTGAACGCCTCGGCCGCCACAATCCGCCGACCGTTGGTGTGGGCAATCGACGTCGCCTCGAAACAACTGTACGCCGTATCAAACCCGTAGCCTTCACTCCAAAACTCGCACATCGGCACGTCCGCTACGGAGCCTAATTCTAAATCGGCGGTTGGGTTCATGTCGTAGGGCTCGATCGATAGCCCAAGTCCGTAGCGGCTGCCAAGCTCTTTGAAATGCTTCGCGTGGTTTTCCAAAACCAGTTCTTGCGCGGTGAGGCGTACGTCCCAAAGGAAGCGTTCGCTCATCTCAAGACTTTCTACCACCTGGCCGGTGTAGGTCGGCAGGAAGGGCAGGAGATCATAGCCCCGACGCCGTTGAAACTCGTCACGGAACTGCTCGGTCCAATTCTGCGACCCCATCTCCCAGCTGTCGATGTGGACCATCGTCCAACCGCGATCTGCCGGACGTTTGCCCACCTTGCGCAGGAGAGTACCAATGTAGTGTTCGAAGTGAGCATCAAAGGCAGCCGCCGAAAACTTATCGCATTCGAATCCAAAGCCGGGGTCTGGAGCGGGACGCGTCGTGGCACCCGTATTGCGGCGTCCGAATCGCATGATCGTCCAATCACCTGGCTGCACATCCCAAACCAAGCGGCCGTCCGGTTTCAAGCGCCGCGTCAGATCAATGATCTTCTCGCGCTGGACAACCATATCCGCCGGCAGTGCTGCGTATTTGGCAAGCGCCGGCAAATAGGGCTTTACGTTCGGTGTCGACGAATATGGTGCGCGATAATAGAGCGCTTTCTCATCAACATCGGCGATCTCGTATTCTTTGCTCGGCGTGGGGAAGGCCAACACCGCCACGTCTCGATAAAACCGCTCACGCTTTTTCCGCAACGCTTCAGGCACCGACGCTTCACCAAAAAAGGGTGTACGTGGATCCGGTCGCGCGAGCACTTGGCTAAACGTGGCAGGCCCTCGCGCGGTCGTGGAACTGGCAACCAGATGCTGCATCGACTGCTCCATCTTGACCCACGGACCGCCACTGCCGGCCCAGCCTGGGCCCGACCCTAATGTCATGTCGATCCCCAAACGCTCGGTTTCCCGGACCGCGTGCGTGAACAGCTCCTGCCAGCGCTCGCTCAGGAAATCAATCGGTCCGCGCGGGACACCCACGTTAACCTCGAGAAACACCAGATTGCCGATCCCGACATCACGCATCGATTCCAGGTCCGCAGTCATGCCCTCACGGGTAAGATTGCCGTCCATGAAATACCAGTAAACACCAGGCCGAGCATCGTCGGGAGGAGATTGGAATACCCGTTGCCCTGAGTCTGGATCGGTCGGCTCGTTCGCCGCCACCGAACAGGCATCGCTGGCGAAACAGACAAAACAAAACGCCATCGCCAGCCGCAACATAATTCGGCCATACATGAGTTGGTTTCCTATGAGTGCCCTTTGAGGGCAGATCTTTTTTTTCTTTTTCCGCAACGTAGCCGAAGTATAACGCTTGGCCAACCATGCAGCCACTGAGCCAATACTGCATGCCCCGCGAAAGGTTTGGCTCAGGTGTCCGGAAAAAGGCATGCCGATGGTTCGTCATAGAAGCGTAGCTGAACAGGGTTCCAGCCGTACCGCCCCACCGTGGTCTCCAGCCTGTCGATTGCTTCGTCAATTGAGTGCCGCCTTTGCAGAGTGTGTCAAGCGGTACGAAGTATCCTCAAGCCGAACAACGATCCCGGAAATAGAAGAGCAGAACGCGGATGTAGAGTTGAAAGAACTGCGGCGCGCGGTGTGCGGTTGTGCCGCTGCATGCGCAAACGAGTCTTACACCTCAATCGACTTATCACTGCCAACCGCCCCGCCAACACACCGCCGCACACTGCACGCAGTGCGAACCGGCTAGCCGGTTTCCAATGGTAGCTCGATCGCCGCTTCACACTGCTCAACTTGGCGTTCTCGTGTTCGCGTCGATTTGTGACTTTGTTAGGGAATCTGAAACTGGAGGACGTACGGAATGTTGGTGCCACTGCATGCGCAAACGAGTCTTACGCCTCAATCGACTTATCACTGCCAACCGCCCCGCCAACACACCGCCGCACACTGCACGCAGTGCGAACCGGCTAGCCGGTTTCCAAT
>JAJRVM010000079.1 GCA_024277285.1 Planctomycetota bacterium | reverse complement strand
TGTTCAGTTTGCCAGTCATACTACCTCCATAAAAGCCGAGTGTGATTGCTATCAGTCATTGCCATCGGCAATTGCTAGCATTGGGATTTAGGGATATCGGAATTTGGGTTCGGTTTGGGAGTTATCAACTCCGGTGGGTAAGGATTGGGCCAACCTCGCGGGCTCTCACGCAGATGCGTTAGTCGAGATAGCTCTTCGCTGTCGGCGAAAATGGCCCAGCGTTTTCCCGCCGCTGAAACCTTGCGCGATGTGAGCCAACCAGCTCGTTGCCAGCGATGAAGCGTGGCGATAGGCATGCCGAGTTTTGCGGCCAAGTCAGACAGCCACCACTCGTCAGCATGAAGGTGATTTTCATGCGTTACGCTTTTGGGTAACCGACCAGTACGAATGCCACGATCACGCAAGAATCGAGTCAGGATACCAGCGGAGAATGTTGAAGATCGCTTCGGTGGATGAAAGCCGTCTTCATTGAGTTGCGTTGCGATCGCGCCGAGCGTTCGTTCCTCGGAGAGCAACGTCTTGATACGTGAGAACAGTTCGTCATAGTTCGACAACTGTTCGTAGGTCCGCACCGGACGCGTCAACGCATGCTGGCTGACGTACCCGCCAGTCCAACGCAGCTCAACGTCGACGCGATCGGTATTCCCCTCGATCGTCACGGTAACCTGTTCCAACAGCAGACGCGCAATCGTTTGCCGATCTTCGGGCGTTGTCGAATCGGCCTCCCAGAGCGACGGCAGATCCTGCGCTAGTAAGAGTATCTGCTGACGTTCCTGGGAAGAAAGCTGCGCCGGGCTGTCTTGTTGGAATCGCGCGTAGTCGGCCTGCAATTGCTCCTCCCTGCGGAGCGATTCATCCCAACGTCGTTCGAGTTCACGTGCCACCAGACGATGCTCGGGATCGACGACTGCGTATTGCTTGCGCGCCTGTTCGACTTCATAGTGCGAACGCGTCAGTCGCTGCTGCCAGTGATCGTCAAGTAGTTTTCGCTCGTGTTCGATGTCTTTGGTTGCGGCTAGGCTCAACTCCAACGACGCGGGCGAGACGGCTTGCAACATCCGCTCGACCACCAGCGATTCGAGAACCGCGCCCGACAGATGTTGGCATTTTGCTTCCCCATAGTCGATCGCGTTGCGGAGGCAACGGTAATTCAATGCCTTCTTGCCATTCGCGTTGCTATAACCAACGAGCATGCGACACCCACAGCGGCCGCAGACCATCAAGCCGGCCAACACACTCGGTCCGTGTCGAGGAGCGGCGAGCATCTTGCCTAATACGCTATTTTCCTCTAGTTTTTGCTGGTTTTTCTCGAATTGGTCCCAAGGAATGTAAGCTGCGAAGCGGTCGTGAATCAAGACGCGACAGGCGTCGTGTGTTTTTAAGGTTCGCCCCGTGGTGGGGCGTCCAGGAACTTTTTTGCGAGGATCGATCTCACGGTGGCCCCAACGATACGCGCCCGCATAAATCGGGTGGTGGAGCATGTTCAGCAAGGTCGCGCGATTTGGCCTGCGCCACTCCAGTTCACCACGGTTGGGGCCAAAGTGTGGGCGCACCGGTATCTTGACGTCGCTGCTCACAAGCCACCTCAATAAACCGCTGATACTGCCGCGCCGCATGAACTGCTCAAAGATCAACCGGACGACCGACTGCACTTGCTCGTCAGGATCGATCACAAAGTCACCGGCACCATTTCTGGCCGAAGGGCTACGCACGTAACCAATCGGTGCATGATTGATCACCTCACCACGCTCCGCCTTGTTCCACATCCCCTGCTGGAGACGACTCTTGAGAATGTGCAATTCGGCTTCACTCATCGTGCCCTTGAGCCCCAACAACAACCGGTCGTTGTACTGGCTCGGATCATAAAGACCATCAGCATCCGCCAGCAGTGTGCGATAGATCGAACAGACTTCCAAGAGCGCATGCCAATCTTTGCACGAACGTGCCAGTCGGCTCATCTCCAACCCCAAAATCAAACCAACGCGATCCGAACTGACCTCCGTTAGTAACCGCTGAAAGCCGCTACGTCCTTCCGCCGAGCTGCCGCTACGGCCTTGATCCTCATCGATCACTTCCACTGCCGCAGCAGGCCAGCCCAAGGCTACCGCGCGATCCGCCAAGGCGTATTGGCGTGCTGTCGATTCACGGTTTTCAAGGACTTGCTGCTGGGTCGATTGTCGCACATAGACGATCGCCATTCGGCAGAGATGCTCGTCGGTGATCTTCTCCGAGCGGTGAACCGTGCTTGGCGAGGGGATACTTGTCGATTTAGCAGGCGTCGATGATGGCGACTTCTTTCGTGAAGTCTCTTGCAGAGTAGAGTTACTCATCGGACTCCTCCTTGCTTATCGGAGGAGTCAGCCGCTGGGCGAGAATCCGCGTCAGTTGCGTTAGCAGGTCGTGCTGCTTTGGCTGGGGCAACCGTGCCCAAAGTTGTTCCAGAGGAACGGTGATCGGTGGATGGAGCAGATCGGTCGATGAGCGCGGGGGGGGACTTCAGCTGGCATGTTGAGCCTCTTTGCTCGGGGTGAGTGCTAGCAGTTTGCTGCTGGCGGCACCAGCAGGCTAACCGCAGCAATGCCTGGGAAGATACCTTAATCTCAAGCGGCACCTTGGTACAAGAGTGCGCTTGAGGTGTAGTTCGATTGGGAGACTTCGATGGTAGCGCGATCGGAAAATGCTTCCACAATCTCCTTGACGCTCACCATCGGATTGGTACTGAAGAAAGCGTACCAGCCATGATCTTCCTTCACGAGTACCACGCGGATGATGCCGCCTA
>JAJRVM010000078.1 GCA_024277285.1 Planctomycetota bacterium | reverse complement strand
TTGGATGATTTCCATGTCGCACGCCGATTCCAGCGCGACTTACTTCCTGAACACACATGACGGTACACTTTGACTTCCGCATTCCGCATTCCCTATTCCGCATTCCCTATTGGCACCTCACACCAGCTTCCCGCCCGAGACGGGAGTGATTCACTGCCCAGCTCGCGGTGTTTTGGGCAATATGCGCGTAAGCCTGGGCTGTCAGAACATTGGGGTTGGCGCTGATTGCGTTTTAGCCGGCTTTTGTGCCGCCCTTTCAGGGCTTGGGACACGTTCGTGGGCGCTTACCCAGGGCGGCGTCCACCTCCGGAAAACCTCCGGCGAACTCTGCCCTGGGCTGATATATGACTGCCCCTATCGGGGCGAAGAACCAAGACGAAAAAGGCGTCTGCAGGGGTACAGAAACTACCCAATTCAAAAATGCTAATATTGCCCACAACCCCAATCTTTTAGCACGCCAGCGTAAGCCACTACAGTTTCCATAGTTACACGGATATCGGAAACACTCGTGAATAATCCGGTTTAGAGGCCGTGGTCTAGAGGCCGGGGCCGGTGGTGTTCCCGTTCCGGTGGCAGGACATCAAGACCACGACGAGATAAGCGTATTCGCAATTGATCCCCAAGTTACCGCTGTGCCACCGTGCCAGCAGAGGGTCTGGTGACGTGGGAGAGGGGGAAACAAAGGGGGGACGGGGCAAAAAACGCACGCACATTTTACCCGGTTTCTGTGTCAGGTGAAGTAAGTCCTTTTGCGCCAATGTGTTGCGGCGTTTATATCAATATTGACTGTTCTTCCCAGAGTTGTATAATCTCTGCGGTTGGCAAGTTCGGTAGTTTTGGAAGAACCGGACAAACCTGCCAATTGGGTGTGGTTCAGGGAGGTGTGCTGTTTACGTACACCGCGGAACTTAACTAACGAGGGAGCTAGGGGCTAGCAGCGACGTGGCGTATCACGGAAGGATGGGGGTTCTGGTGAATCCTTGAGTTGACAGGCATTTCACCAGTAACGGCCCTCGAGCACGCTAGCCCGGCCATCGATGAGGAGGGATGGTTTATCGCCATGTCTACCAAAACAGTTTTTACAACCGGTGAAGCGGCCAAGATTTGTAAGGTCAGCCAGCAGACGATTATTCGTTGTTTCGACAATGGATCGTTGAAGGGCTTTCGTGTTCCAGGTAGCCGATTCCGAAGGATACCTCGGGACCAGCTCTTTGCTTTCATGCGCGACAACGGTATTCCGACCGACGCGTTGGAGAGCGGCAAGCGGAAGGTCTTGATTGTCGACGACGACGAGGAACTGGTGGAGTTACTGGCGGACGTTTTTGAACGTGACGGCCGGTTTGATGTTCGCATGGCGAACAACGGTTTCGAGGCGGGGATGCTGGTCCGCGAATTCCGTCCTGACTTGGTCGTATTGGATGTGATGTTGCCCGACATCAATGGCAAGGAAGTTTGCCAGCGTGTCCGTAGCGACAACACGCTTGAAGCGGTGAAGATCATCTGCATTTCCGGCATGGTCGAGCAGGGCAAGGTGGCTGACCTGAAAGCGGCTGGTGCGGATGATTTCATGCACAAGCCGTTTACGGTCGACCGGCTCCTGGATCGTGCTTGCGATCTGCTTGAGATGGAACGGGCCTTGACCGGCTAGGCCGCTGTGAGACGACTCGGTCCTTGGAGATGACTCCGGGAGAGAATGGGTGAGCACGCCGGCGGCAAGTCAGTTATTTCGATTGCCTTGCTTGGCTGCCGGCGATTCCGCTTGGTATCTGCCACTCAATGGCCATGCTGCGCAGGAACTGGCGCGGTTGTTGGTTCTTGACGATATGCGGCAGCGCGAGGATTTGGTCGCTCAGCTCATGT
Organism: Planctomycetota bacterium; assembly: GCA_024277285.1. The sequence continues at coordinate 3,213 of JAJRVM010000078.1, read as the reverse complement.
CCGTCGATCCTGCCGTCACGTTGTGGGTCGCCTGTGCGCTGCGCGAGGACCCGAGTGTCGCGATCGCGCCACGTTGCGTGATGGATCTGGCCCAGGCTTTAGCGGGGCACGCCGGTCGAATGCTCAGTTGGTCTACCGCCGCGTTGGACGCATCGTCATCCGCGCCGGAGCACCTTTCACGCTGGCGCGAGCTTGCGGCTGATGCCGTAGCCGTGGCCAACTTGGCGGCCGATTCGATAACCGACGACGATGCTGCCGCGGAAACGTTCTTACTGGGCCTGTTGCACAACGCCACCGACTGGCTGCGCAGTTGTGGCCCCCGCGTTTCCATTCCCAAGAAGCAGCCAGGGTGTCTGCCGCCGTGGTTAGTGGTTCGATTGCGCGAACGCTCGCGCCCACCCCGCAGCGAGGCGATGCAGCATGTGAGCCAAGCTGCCAAGTTATGGCGCGAGTCTGGGCGCCGGCAGAGTCAGGTGGCGGGCGTTGATGTCACTGACGCGCTGCGAGCGCGGCGGCGGTGGCAGAGCACCGGTCGCTCGGCGGAACCGAACGGCAATGTGCTTGTGGCGTTGACCCGAAAGCTGCAACGCCTGGAGCAGTTGGAACGCGATTTCCAGCGAACCCTGGAGCAGGAGAAGCTAGCGTCGCTCGGCGAATTGGCCTATGGCGCCAGTCACGAGATCAACAACCCGCTGGCCAATATATCGACGCGCGCTCAGGCGCTGCTTGCCGGCGAAACGGATCCCGAGCGGCGTCGTATGCTGGCGATCATCAACACGCAGGCGTTTCGGGCGAACGAGATGATCGCCGATATGATGCTCTTCGCGCGGCCGCCTCAATTGGTTCGTGACGATGTTGATCTGGTGACCCTCGTCGATTCACTGCTTGAGGAAATGGCCGAAGAAGCGCGCTTGCAAGGTACTCGTCTGACGCGCAGCGGAGCTGACGATCCGTTGGTTGTTTCTGCCGATGCAACTCAGTTGGCCATGGCGCTGCGCGCCGTGGTGCTCAACGCGCTGCAAGCGATCGGTGCGGAAGGCGAGATTGAACTGACGTTGCAACGTGATCGAGGCGCCAGTGGGGACGCCTCCTTGTGGGCACACGTCAGTATTCGCGATACCGGTCCCGGCATCCCGCCGCATGTACGCCGACATCTGTTCGACCCGTTCTACTCGGGGCGCGAAGCGGGCCGCGGGTTGGGCTTTGGGCTGGCCAAGTGTTGGCGCGTCGTTTCGCTGCACGGCGGTTGTATCGAAGTCAGTAGCCCCCCACGCCAAGGGACAACCATTTCCATCGCGCTGCCCTGCGCCGTAGCGGACACCGAGCTGGTCGTGGGCACCGAGGGGGAGTGCGAATGAGGGTTGCGTCTGCATTGATTTACGGGTTCTTCAGGCCAGCAAGGTTTCAAGATGGATTACGGATGGTGGAGTCTCGTGCCGCCGGTAGTGGCGATTTCCTTGGCCATTGTGTCGCGACGCGTGGTTCCGTCGTTGTTGTTCGGTGCGGCGGTGGGCGTGCTGATCTTGAAGGACTGGTCGGCTGACTGGAACCCGTTGACCGCCGTCGAAGACCTGTGTGAAGCCTATCTTTGGCCAAGTCTCTGCAAGTCCGACCATGTTCGTGTGTTCGCGTTTACGGCGCTGATGGGCGCGATGATCGGCGTGATTCACCGGAGCGGAGGGATGCAAGGCGTCGTCAATGCATTGGCTCCTCTTGCACGCACTCGCCGCGGTGGCCAGCTGCTGACCTGGTTTCTGGGGCTGTTGATTTTCATTGACGACTATGCCAACTCGCTGTTGTTGGGCAACACGATGCGGCCGCTGACCGATCGCTTGCACATCTCGCGCGAGAAACTGGCCTACCTGGTCGATTCGACGGCGGCACCGGTTGCCGGCTTGGCACTGATCTCGACATGGGTTGCCGGCGAGATTGGATACATTGAGGCGGGATTTGATAGCATTGCGTTGTCTGGATCGGTAGACGGTTTCAGCGTCTTTGTGGCGACGATTCCGTATCGCTTCTACGTGCTTCTCGCCCTGATGTTTGTGCCCATGGTCGCACTGCTTGGACGTGATTTCGGACCTATGCTCCGTGCCGAACGCCGCGCGCAGAACTTGCCCAACCATGAGCCGATGGCGGTCGAGTACGCATCGCGCGATGCGGATGTGAGTTCGTCGCAAAACTGGCTGAATGCCGTGATCCCGATTTCGGTCACCTTGGCCGTTACCGTCTGGTTGCTGTTGTTGACCGGTTACCGCGAAGTCGGCAGTGAAATTGCCTTGGCCAGCACGTGGCGCCAGTTGGTTCAGATTTTCGGGGCCGGAGACTCGTACCTGGCATTGCTTTACGGATCGTTGGCCGGGACGTTGACCGCGATGTTGCTGGCCCGCGCGCAAAAAATCTTGACCTTCGCGCAAGCGCGCGTTGCCGCGTTCCAAGGTGCCACACTCGTGCTCCCCGCACTGACGATCCTATGGTTGGCCTGGACGCTGTCGGATATCACGGACAAGAATCATCTGGGAACGGGCCAGTTCCTCGGTGCTCAATTGCAGCAGTCGATCGATGTGCGTTGGATGCCCACAATCGTGTTCATCCTCTCGTCGTTCGTCGCTTTTTCAACCGGTACCAGTTGGGGAACGATGGGCATACTGATGCCGATTGTCGTCAGTGCCACCTATCGTATGATGGACGCGCAAACCGGTGTTGCCGATCCGTACGCACCGCTGCTGACCGCGTCGATTGGGAGCGTTCTGGCCGGGGCGATTTTTGGTGATCATTGCTCGCCCATCTCGGATACGACCGTGTTGTCCTCACAGGCAAGTGGTTGCAATCATGTCGCGCATGTTTGGACCCAACTGCCCTATGCGCTATTGGTCGCTGCCGTCTCGATTCTGCTGGGCACCTTGCCGGTCGGATTCGGCGTGCCCGTTTGGCCGATGCTGATTGCTAGCGTCGTCGCACTCTGGGTGTTGCTGCGTATCTTCGGGCAGCATCCGTAGGTTGGGCCTCTTTCCCGACGCACAGTGGCACGTCACTCCGTGCCGTGAATACTGTGCGTCGTGCCACTTGCACGATTGCACGTTGGCAGTAAATGGGACGCAGAGTGGCACGTCACTCCGTGCCGTGAATGCTGTGCGTCGCGCCACTTGCACGATTGCACGTTGGCAGTAAATGGGACGCAGAGTGGCACGTCACTCCGTGCCGTGAATACTG
>JAJRVM010000077.1 GCA_024277285.1 Planctomycetota bacterium | reverse complement strand
TAACTGGGTGATGAACGGACATCCGGTCGAAGCCAACGGTATGGGCGGTGACAAGATGCGTCGCTTAAAGAACCCGGAAACGCAGATCTTTGATCACCATTTCGTTGAATTCACCTATGACAACGGCACAAGAATGTACAGCCAGTGCCGTCACGTCCAAGGCTGTTTCAACCGTGTCGATGAATTCGCGTTTGGCACCAAGGGCAACGCCAACATCAACGACGTTTCCAAAGATGGCGTGAAAGACGCGAATGGAGTCGACTTCAAGTTCAAGAACAATTACGACCAAGAGCATTACGCTTTGCTCGAGGCGATTCGCAACAACCTGCCCTACAATGAAGGCCATTATGGCGCGACCAGCAGCTTCACCTCCGTGCTTGGCCGTATGGCAACCTACAGCGGCAAAGTTATCAAATGGGACGAAGCGGTTGAAAAGGGCAAGTGCCTGGCTCCTGGCCTTGAGGATTACAACTGGGATACGAAACCACCAGTCGAATTCGGTCCCGACGGCAAGCCAATGGGAGCAATCGTAGGCATGTACAACCCGTTCGCCTAAAGCCTTACGGCATCACTCACTGCCATCACGACACCGGCTCGATCGAACCGAGTGTTTATGTGGTGCAGGCTATGACATCCAGCGCGGGGACCATGCAAAGAGCAAGGTCCCCGCGTTGCGTTGCGTCTTCCAGCAGTACGCATGCGATCCGCTGGAAAGGATCCGATCCGCCGGAAAGACAAGCACCATTGCCGCACGATTTCATCATTGCCCTCGGACTCGACCGCACCCTGGCCCAACCTGCCTTCGCCCTGTATGGTGCTCTCTGTGGAGCCGAACGGGAAATCCACATATCGTCCATACCAAACCGACAACTACCGCCACACTGGACCTTTCAGAAACACTGGCGTGAACGACATTCGTTGCGCCAAACATCTCCAGCCTTCTCGCAAGATGCTGAGCAGTTTTTCGGCAAGCAACCTGCTGGCACCGTGCCATTGCGGATCAAGCCTCATTTGCGACCACAGACGACGAGTGCTGCAACATGAGTCGCGACGATGACAAGCTGACTGCGGCAGACCGTGAATCGTAACGCATGAACAAACTTGGAACAGATCGGCAACTGACGGGAGGACTCTCGGGTGCCGCCTTCTTGCTGGCCAACATCCTCTGCTGGGCAGCGGTCCCGGTGATGCTGCGTTACCTGACTGGGACACTCGATGCCTGGACGGCAAACGGATTCCGCTACCCATTATCTTCCGTCCTGTATTGGCCCATCTTGATCATTGCCCGGCGTACAGGCAACCTCGATCGGCAGACCCTCTTGCGCTGCATGGTGCCTTCCTTCTTCGCATTGGGTGGCCAGGTGTTTTGGGCACTGGCGCCCTATTACTTACCGGCCGGCGCCATTTCGTTCTTCATTCGCTTCTCAATGGTCTTCGCTTTTGCGGGGGCCATGGTCCTGTTCCCCGACGAACGAAAGCTGCTCGGTCGACCGACGTTTTACCTGGGGCTGCTCCTGCTTCTTGGTGGCTTCATCGTGATGTCCGTCAGCAAAGTCCAATTCGATGCCGACGTGACGCCGACGGGGATCGTCATCATCTTGCTGTGCGGCGTCTTTTTTGGTTTCTATGGTGTTAGTGTCCGCTATTTCCTGCGCGGCATTCACCCGTTGGTTGGGTTCGGAGTCGTTTCACACTACGTCTCGATCGGCACGCTAATCGCCATGTTCGCCTGGGGAGACTATCGCCAACTGCTTAGTGTATCCGCGCCCGATTGGGTCCTTCTGGTCGGCTCCTCAGTGCTCGGCATCGCATTGGGACACTATTTCCTTTACTCCGCCGTGTCGCGGTTGGGTGCCGCCATCACCGCCGGCGCACAGACACTCACGCCATTCCCCACCATGTTGCTTGCCGGCTGGTTTTTACACGAAACCATGACCGGTCTGGATTGGGCTTCTGGCCTGACGATGGTGCTCGGCGCCGCCGTCCTTTTCGCCGCACAAAACCAAATAGCTCAAACCAAACCGCTACTGAACACCGATAGACGCTCATCACGTGCCACACAAAGTGACTCGCGCGATTCGGACGCGTAGAATCGCGCAGCGCGCAAACAACTAGACCGACCACAACACTTGTGATTAGCGGCGACTAACCTCTTTGCCGATTTAGCGTCTTTGGAAACAGCAAACGGTTGCCTATTGCAGCGTGCTAGATCCCGACTTATCTGACCGAGTTTGTCCCGGATTAGGTGTCTGACAATTTGGCTGGCCTGCAGGCTTGACGCCGTTTGGGAACACCCGGGAGTCGACCTCCCTGGGCGAACCACTGTTGCAAAATACCCTCTGTCGATTGGGCACGAGGGGGCGCCGACTGCTCAACAGCCGGTAACTGTTCATGGTGGACGTGACGCTTTTTGGCCCGAGTTTTCGCTCGATGAGCTCGAAGCATGGCAAACGGCCACTGGATCGGAAGACGTTCCACCGCGCGCTGTTTTTTTCCCGTCATCTTCTTTGCCCTTCTCTCCCGTTGCGCTCATGGACGACGCGTCTGGTCGTGCTCCTTGGGGGCAAAGAAAATGATGGGCAAAGAAGAACAGAACGGTCCATGTCCTTCTTGCCCGTGGCATTGCTGCCCTCGGCTGCTAGCTGCTTGCGCGCGGCACGTCATCGGCCCTCTACGCGCAGAACCAAAACGGGATCAACAACTCCACCAGCGAAGACCGATCTATTCGCAGCCCGGGCGGGATGCAAGAGATAGCCGCAATGGGCGAGATTACGCTGGCCAAGTAACTTGAGACTTCGGACCCCTATTCGGGTCAGCCAGTCTAAGACGTAGCAGCGGCGCCGGCTGCGGTGCGTCCCTCACGGCATCATCCAACTATGGCACTCACTGTTTTGACCCACCGGTACTCACTTCTTCTGACCCTTTGGTTCACAGCGGGTAGTGGTGTCGGCGTAGTGAAGCGTGGCAGCGAAGCGGAGTTGGTCGAACGGCTGCTGGCGGCAGTAAATGGAACGAAGAAGGTCGAGACACGCAAAACACCGAAATCAAGGCGCACGATGAGCCAGGATGCAGAGAAGAAATCAATGGCTTGGTCGCGGTGAACTGCGTCCCGCTTATTAGCCCCGTTAGCGTGGACGCGGTCGATTGAGAATTCCACGTGTGCCATATGCCTGTCACTCGTCTGGCGAGTACGCTCGGCGCCGCGAATGGCGGCCATACGCACCACGGCGAGGATCGCAATTCTCCCAGGACCGCAACGACCGGCGAAAGAACGGCATGCAAAAAACTTCGAAAAATTCGGTTTGGCTGGTTGACTTGGCAAACTGG
>JAJRVM010000076.1 GCA_024277285.1 Planctomycetota bacterium | reverse complement strand
GCACAGGGAAAGTAAGCCCATTCTCCTGAAATGCTTCAAGCGGATTCGACGGTTATCCACCGGCGATTTCCGCTTGCGTTTCATGCACCGCAGTCTCATGCGTATCCAGCGGTCTAAGCTGCGGTATAAGTCGCCGCAGTGAGACCATGGTTTGGTGAAGTAATTCGCCGTGCCTCGGATAACGCGGTTCAATTTCTCGATCATCTCAGCGTCCAGGTTGTGGCTGCGTCGGGTAATCTGGCGAACTTTAGTTTTGAAGTTCTCCACAGACTTGGCTCGCATCCTCACAAACCGCGACTTGATGTCGAAGCCCAGAAAGGTAAATCCCTCATGGAACCTCGTAATCTTTGTCTTCTCGGGGCTCAACGAGAGTCCGAGTCAATCTGAGATCAGACGCTTGACCAATGCGAGTGCCTCTTTGGCTTCGTCCTCGCTACGACAGAGCACCACGAAGTCGTCGGCATAACGCACAAAGCGAAAGCCATGTTCATGGAGATGCCAGTCGAGAACGTTCAGAGCGATGTTGGCCAGCAACGGCGAAGCTACGCCGCCTTGAGGCGTACCGACTCGCGTCGAACGAATCTTGCCGCCCTCCATCACTCCTGCCTTGAGAAACTTTTCCACCAGTCGCAAGATGTTACCGTCGGCAACCACGTCAGACAATTCACGCATGATCGCGGTGTGAGACAAATTGTCAAACAACATCACTTCTTAATACCCACTTCCAAAACCCAGATGATGCTAGCACTGAGTGGGCGGAGGTGACCGATCCGCGAGAGCCGCTGTTTGGAAAACGGATGCTCGTCGAGAGAGTTGCTCGCTCGCCGCAAGAGGTCGCACATGCCTTTCTCCGACGCCAGGACGGCGTTGTCTTGAGAGTCCCGCTCCGCGCGACCAGCCTTTCCACATTGGAGCGTCATGGTCCGCGAGCCAAACTCTGTAAGCACGCTGCACAAGAGTTTCTCGACCTCGTGAAGGAGTACGAGCTATGCACGCTGACCGCGACATCCAAGCCCGCCAAGTCTGGCCGACGATCGACCAAACAGACAGGCAACAAGTCGTAGAACAGTTCCGCCAAACCATCCAGGAGATGATCGATGAACACTTCCGAATTAGTCCAGCCACGACACTTGGAGCGACGCGCAGAGATCTATGTGCGGCAGTCCAGCCCGAACCAAGTCCTGACCAACAAGGAGAGCCAGCGAATGCAATACGCGCTGCGTGACCGAGCCGCCACGCTCGGCTGGCATGAGCAAGACATCCGAGTCGTTGATGCTGATCTTGGTCGCAGCGGAACGACGATCGAGGGGCGTGTCGGCTATCAAGAACTGGTCGCACGGATCGCACTCGGCGAAGTCGGACTCCTGCTGGCCTTCGATGCCACTCGACTGGCGCGCAACTGTTCGCACTGGTATCAACTGCTGGACCTCTGCGGTCTGCATGATTGTTTGATCGCAGACCGCGATGGAGTCTACGATCCAACGTCAATCAACGGTCGTTTGCTGTTAGGTCTCAAGGGGCAAATTTCCGAATTGGAACTGCACACGATTCGTGCTCGTCTGACGGCTGGCATTCTTAGCAAAGCCGAGCGGGGTGAATTGGAACTGACGTTGCCAACCGGTTTGGTGCGAACCGCCGGCGTCGTCACGAAGCACGCCAGCGCCGAAGTGCGTGATCGCATCGACCTCATCTTCGCGACGTTTCTCGAACGGAAGTCGGTAACACAAACGGTCCGTTGGTTCATCAAGAACGACTTGCTGTTGCCGCGCCGCGACCGACATGGCGACATCCGTTGGAAGCGAGTCACGACCGCGAGCATCAGTTCGTTTCTGAATAATCGGGCTTACGCGGGTGCTGCCGCGTACGGACGCACACGCTGGAAAAAGTCGGAAAACACCGGTAAAATGCAGGAAATCAACCTGCCTCGCAACGAATGGCGTTATTGTGTGCGTGACAAGTTTCCGGCTTACATCTCGTGGAAAACGTTCGAAAGGATTCAAACGATGCTGCGTGACAACTACACCGAGTACGCTCGCAACAAGACACGCGGTGTACCGCGCGAGGGCAAGGCGTTGTTGCATGGCATCGTCTATTGCGGCGAGTGCGGACACAAGATGTGTGCGCTATCCCCTGTGTGCCACTGGCTCTGCCAGTGCGGGTCCTGAGAAAGGCATTACGTCGGTTACCATGCTGCCCAGGCAGTTCATGTCGTGAAAACATACTAACGAGTAACTCAACATCTGAAACCGCACTGGCAGAGCCAGTGGCACACCACGCGTTGCCGTTTTTTGTAAGCGGAGCATCGCTTGAGTGGTGCGATTTCGGCTCCCCTAAACGACTTGCTTACATGTGGCCTGAGCCAAACCTCCCCTTAGCCCATACTTTTCCCTGATTCGGGGTCCGGAATCACATCTAAGTGCCTTGTAGTTCAGGGGTTAGTGTCGAAAATCGAAATTCGGATTGTAGCCAGAAAGATCGGAAATTCGGGCTAGCTAGCCTC
>JAJRVM010000075.1 GCA_024277285.1 Planctomycetota bacterium | reverse complement strand
TTCCCCCCTACCGTAAGCGTCCCACGCCTGCGCCCAGTCTTCCTCGCTGGGTACAACCAACTCGTTTCGCTTCTCGAGCATTTCTCGAAGACGACAGACGTGGCCGCGAAACGGCTGTCGGGCAACCGCGTTGCCACATTCCAGTAACACGTAGCTAGTCGTGATCAGTGGCCTGCGATGGCTGCCAATAAGAGCGAACGCTTTGGAAGCGGCATCATGCCATTGATCAGACAGGTTCCATAAAGCCAGAAGGCCCACCGTATCCAGAAATACTGGGTTCATGGCTGGTGCTCATTGTGGCGTGCGGCCATGTCCGTCTCGCCCGTGTCGAACCGTTTGGACAAAACCTTGTAGACGTCATCCAAACTCGGCTTGTCGGTTTGCGAGCTTACCGTGCGCACCGCCACTTCCACTTCACACCCCTCAGGCAAATCGACCTTATCGACGGGGCGAAAGACGCCGTTTTCATAAACTGCACAGATTTTCTTGATCATGCTAGGTTCCTATCCAATTCAAAGATCCGAAAACCCTGCCTCTCGCGGTTTCTGTTAATTGGATCGCGACGACGATCCTTGCAGTCTATTGTCACTTTACATGCGATCTTCAGCGAAAGCAAACCGTGGATGTAATGGTTCAGCGTAACGTCGAGTTTTCGGGTGCTGGAGTAAGCTACTGGAGCAGAATCAAACAAAGCTAGAAGAACGGTTGCGCGAACGTGATGAGTGGATTGAGGGCGTTCTGTCGGATCCTAATTCAGACGCACCCCCACATTGGGACGCCATGAATGTCCTCGACGAGGACTATTTTGGGACGTTTACCCATGGTGGCCCAGGATTCAAGTTGGCCAATACGCGCTGCGGAGATGTGAACTTCGGCGCATGGTCCTACGTGCGTTATCTGAATCAAAACGGGCTGGATGAGAACTACACTGACGCATTTGGCAGGGACTTCAAACTCGATAAGCGAAACGATGTACAGCTGAACAAAGTCAATCTCTATTTCAAGGGATGGGTCTACGACCCGAAGTTTCGCTACTTGCTTTACGTGTGGACCGCAAATACAGCTCAGGGAGATCCCGCACAGGTTGTCGCCGGAGGAAATCTGAACTACGCGTTTAACGAGAGTCTTACCTTGGGTGGCGGTATCGACGCGCTTCCTGGTGTACGTACCACGCGGGGGACCTTTCCTTATTGGTTAAGGGTGGACTATCGTACGATCGCCGACGAATTCTTCCGGCCCAGTTTTACCCAGGGTATCTGGGCCAGGGGCAAGATCGCCGAACACATGCATTACAGGTTGATGCTCGGCAACAATCTGAGCCAGCTAGGAGTCAGCGCGGCTAAACTCGACAGCACCTTTGATACCGTCTCCGGGGCGATCTGGTGGATGCCGACCACGGGGGAATTCGGGCCTTTGGGTGGCTACGGCGATTTTGAATCGCACGAGAATCTGGCGACGCTCGTCGGCTTGAGCATGACCCACAGTACCGAGGATAAGCAAAGCCAGCCTGGTACTGAAGACCTCAACAACACCCAGCTTCGTCTGTCGGACGGCACGATCATCTTCACACCCGATGCGTTTGACACTGGGGGCCAAATCAACCGAGCGACCTACTACATGATGTCGATCGATGCCGGGCTGAAGTATCGCGGGCTCGCCATCGAAGGCGAGTACTACTTCCGTTGGCTTCAAAAGTTTCGCACCACAGGGGTGGTGCCGGTGAACTCTCTGTTTGATCATGGATTCCAGGTGCAACTCTCGGCGATGGTCGTTCCCGAGACGCTCCAGGCATATGTCGTCGGGTCGCAAATTGCTGGACAGTACGGGACTCCCTGGGATTTTGGCGTGGGCTTGAACTGGTTTCCGACACAAGAACGACTGCTCAGAGTCAACAGTGAACTGCTGTATCTTGATGAGTCTCCGGTCGGCTATGCCTCCGTCCCGTTTGCCGTTGGCGGTAAAGGGCTAGTCTTCAACGCCAACGTGGAACTTACCTTCTGAAACAAAGACGTCTCCGTCGGCCTTTCTAAGAGATAGAGAGTGTCACCGAGCGTTTCAAAACGGAGCTTCCGCACTTTTGGTGAACAAGTTTTCACTGAACGCGGCGTGCCGAGTTGTACAGGGATGGTTTATCGGCGCAAGGGCTTGCGAAGGTGACCGCAGTGACCGCGACAATGATGCAGACCACGGCCTTCCACCTGTGGGCGACAAGCCTGACGACAGGGATGTGTTTCGCTACGTACATGGATTCTACTCGGTCACACTTCCATTACGCCGCGGTAGGATCGGCCTCAGCAGACTCGATCACGCCCGTCAGCAGGTCATAGAAGGCAGTCACTATCCTCACACCGTCGCTCTCGATCGCCAGACGTATGACGTCCGATTATTTGACCAGTCGGTCGGCGCTGAGCCTGGCATTACGCCGAGCCACGGCGTTGACATCACGCTGCTCTGGGGTCCACGATTGCCGGCCGGATGTGCTCGAGCAAACGATTCAGATTCTGACCCGCATCAATGCCGCTGAGTGCCGCGTTTACCGCTCCACAATTCATGTGCGCCAAAACGACCACCAGCTTCGTCCCCAGGTTTGCCACCGCGTATTCGGCACTAGCGACGCTCGATATGTTGGCCACATTGCCCGCGACTCGGACCACGAATAGCTCGCCGAGTCCTGCGTCGAAGGCGATTTCAGGCGGTATCCTGCTGTCTGAACAGCCCAAGATGATGGCAAAAGGCTTCTGGCCGCTCACCAACGCGCGGCGATCGGACCTGAAACGTTTGTCACTGTTCCATTGGTCGTTGACGAAACGCTCGTTGCCCGTCTTGAGACGCTCTACAGCTAATTCTGCGTTCATGGACTCGAATACCTCACCACAAGAGAAAACGGCTTACCGTCGCCTCGGTCACCGAACAGGGTAAGCGACGAGGAACTTGCCCACACGAAAGCTTGCCTTCATCATCGCGATTTCTTCGCCACTTGACGAGCCAGACACCCTCCGCTAGTTTGACTGGTTCTATTCACGCTGGTTCATGCACGCGCCGAATTGCAAATCGTTTTTCCTGGCGACCTTATCTCCAGTTCCAGAGACTTCACGTTCGGCACAATGATTGTGCCGGTATCGTGGCTGGCCATCGGCGTAACGGCCCACGGGAGCACCTTATGGCGGAACAGTCTGACGTGAGACGTGTTGCCTTTGTTTCCACGCGAATCGCGGGAACCGACGGAGTCTCGCTCGAAATCGCCAAGTGGGCGCACGTGCTGGAGCGGGCGGGAGTGGAGTGCTACTACATTGCGGGCGAGTCGGACCGGCCGGCCGGCCGGTCGGCAATCATCGAGGAAGCTCATTTCAACCATCCTGACGTGTTGGACATCACGCAACGCGCCTTCGACACCGAGCTGCGCACGTCCGAGCTAACCGATGACATTATGCGGTTGGCCAGAATCATTCGCGACAAACTGCAAGCTGCCATTGAGCGTTTTAACGTCAGTGCGATCATCGCCCAGAACGCGTTGACGATTCCGATGAATCTGCCGCTGGGAATCGCGCTGGTTGAGACGGTCCAGGAGATGGAAATCGGCTGCGTGGCTCATCATCACGATTTCTACTGGGAGCGGGACCGCTTCGTCGTCAATGCGGTCGAGGATCTGCTCCGATACGCATTTCCACCGGCTCTTCCCCAGATTCAACACGTCGTGATCAACAGTCCACAAGGCGCGGAATTCAGTCGACGAACGGGAATGTCTTGCCGCATCATCCCCAACGTCATGGACTTCGCCAATCCGCCAGAGCCGCCCGACGATTATGCTCGCAAATTCCGTCAAGTCGTCGGACTGAAAGAAGACGATCTGTTCATTTTGCAACCGACGCGAGTGGTCGCCCGTAAGGGGATCGAGCATGCCATCGAACTGGTGCGACGGCTGGGACGAGAGAATGCGAAACTGGTGATCAGCCACGAATCGGGCGATGAGGGTGACGTCTATCAGCAGCGGATCCGTGAATATGCAGAGCTCATGGATGTCAAGCTCGTGTCGGTCGCTCCATGGATTTCCGACAAGCGAGGTACCGCGTCCGACGGACGTCCTTTGTTCACGTTGGACGACGTGTTTTCGCAAGCCGATCTCGTGACCTACCCGTCGGAGTATGAAGGATTTGGCAATGCGTTCTTGGAAGCCATTTATCACAAGCAGCCCATCGTCTGCAACCGGTACTTGATATATCGCACGGACATCGAGCCTTGTGGATTCAAGTCGATCGTATTCGACGGTTTTCTGACCGACGAAACGGTGGAGCAGGTCAACCGACTTCTAGACGACCCACAGCTTCGCCAGGAGATGGTGGACCATAATTACAAGGTCGGCAAAGAGTTCTTTAGCTACGAGGTTCTCGAGGCGGAACTGCGGCTGATAGTCGAGCGACCGCACAACATCTATCGCCTGCTCGGTCGGGGGCAGGCCCGCGACCGCCAGGGACTCGACCACTGATTCCATTGGGAGAGGGGGATTTGACGAATGCCGGTATCCGAGCGGTTTCGACCTCGAATGCTGGCCCTGCGCGGCGTGCCCGGCATCTATTTTCACAGTCTTGTGGGAACGCAGAATTACACCGAAGGTGTCGAGCAGACGGGGCACAACCGGACGATCAATCGCCGCAAATTCGAGAGCAATGAGCTACGCCGCATCCTTTCCGACGAAAACTCCCTCCAACGCAAGATCTTCGACGGCTATCGCCGCATGCTGGCGGTCCGCATCGCTCAGCCGGCGTTTCATCCCGATGCCGAGCAGACCCTTCTGAAGACGGGCCACAAGTCGTTGATCGCTCTGACGCGGACCAGTCTGGACGGCGCCCAGAAGATTCTCGTACTCGTGAACGTTGGCGAGGAACCAGTCAGCTTGGATCTGG
>JAJRVM010000074.1 GCA_024277285.1 Planctomycetota bacterium | reverse complement strand
GTCCACTTAGCGGTAGGAGAAGTGGGCAAGAGAATATTATGGGCAAGAGAAGACACTCAGTGGGGGGCGGTCTGCGGTCAGGCGGCCTTTTCCCGGCTTCGAACGCAATGCGGGGCCGCGGAACAAAGAGAAGTGGGCAAGAGAATATTATGGGCAAGAGAAGACACTCAGTGGGGGGCGGTCAGGCGGCCTCTTCCCGGCTTCGAACGCAATGCGGGGCCGCGGAACAAAAACGGGCGCGTCCTTCAACAGTAAGATGGTCCTAAATCGTCGACTTTTTAGCATCCCATACTACTCACCTTTTCCGACAAGGAATGGAATGGAATGTGCACGGACCGAGTGGGGGAGAACTTGTTGCCCGAGCGGATCGTGTCGGGTGGGCAGACCGGTGTGGACCGCGGCGCGTTGGACGCGGCGATTGCCTTGGCCATTCCGCATGGTGGTTGGTGCCCCCGTGGGCGGTTGGCCGAAGATGGCGTGATTCCCAAGCGGTATCAGCTGCGAGAAACCGAGTCTGCGCGCTACTCCTTTCGAACCCGGCAGAATGTGGTCGATTCCTCCGGGACGTTGATCCTTTGCCGTGGGCTGCCGTTGCAAGGTGGTACGGAGCTGACGCGCCATTGTGCGCTGCGACACGACAAGCCATGTCTCGTGGTCAACTTGTCACGTGATTTGATTCTGGACGAAGAGCTCGAAAAAGCGCGCCGCTGGATCGACGAGCAACAGCTACGGGTCTTGAATGTTGCCGGTCCGCGGGAAAGCTCTACGCCCGCCATTGCCGAGCAGACACGACAATTCTTGATCAAGCTGCTTGGCGGTACCAATTGATGTTATCGCGCACGGTTTGCAGCCGCGATTTGTCTGTTGGTTGAGATCTTGGAGATGGATCGTAGCTGGCCAGTCGTGGCTCCATTGAGACCGGCCCAATCGCCGCATACTGTCAGGTACTTTCTAACCTATTGCGTTTCGTCGTTGTCGTACTCGAACCGAACGGTGCGAGTATCCGTTTCCTGGCCCGTCGGGACCGTTAGCGATCCGTACAGTTCGGGACGGCGTGCGCGAATCCAGCGCACTCCGGTGCAACGATCACGCAAACTGGCGTCCAGATCGGCTACGACCATTGTGTCGGCGGCTATCCAGGTTTCGGCGACGGTCCGGCCGTAGGGGTCCAGGATCATCGCATTGCCGGTGCGCACTTCGTCGTCATCGATGCCCACTCCGTTGCTGAAGACCAGGAAGATCCCGTTGTCGTGCGCGCGCGCCGGCAGCCACCGCATTAGCCAGCCTCGGCCCTTGTCGCCACGCAGCTCTGCCTCAATGGCGGCCGGATCGACGTGACGCTGGTCCCAAAGCCTGCGGTCAACCAGCCCCATGGCGTGTGGGCTGCCCGACCGGCAGCCGCCGGTTTGGTGCGGCGCCAGTAATAGTTCGGCACCAGCTAACGCAGATGCTCGTACGTTTTCAATGATATTGTTGTCGTAGCAGATCAACACGGCGGCGCGGCAACCATGGGGAGTATCGAATACCGTGTATCGATCTCCACTGGCGAGATGCTTGCTGATAAAGCAGTGCAGTTTGCGATGACAGGCCAGAGTGCCATCCGGCATGGCGACGACCGAGCTGTTATAGAGATGGCCATCTTCGGCGACTTCCACCAACCCGGCACTAATCGTCATGTTGTACCGATGCGACCACGCCATCAGCTTCTGGGTACTCGGACCGTCAGGCACCGGCTCAGCCAACGTCTCCAGCTGCGCGCGCTCAAGATTGCGCAGGTGCCAGTAGCCCGAAATACAGCATTCGGGAAACAGAATCATCTGGACCTGTTTAGCTGACGCCTGCTCGACGAACTGCTCGATGACCGACAGGTTGTAACGTTTGTCGCCCGGAGCGTGTTGGAATTGGACTGACGCAACACGAAGATCTCTCATGGCCAGGGCATCCTTGGCGTCTTCTTGCGCCGAAGCAGGGGCCGTATGGTGCCGCGCGCCGACAAGAACGACGCGATGACAACGACGCAATGACACGTAGTTCAGTGGCGAGTGACGCGGTGGGGGGAGCTTCCGCTGTTACTTATCTTTTTTGTAGCCATTCACGCGATCGTGAAACAGCAAGAAGAAAACCGCGGAATATCGAATATCGAGCAAGGAGTGCAGAAGGAAGAGCGGCCTGTTGTGATGGTAGTGGGACAAATTGCCGTTGACGGATCAACGCAATGTCGCAGCTTCCATGTTGTAGCTCACATCCAGGACGGCATTGGCTTGTTTCCTTCGGTCTTCTGCGGTTCGTTTTCTTCGTGAAGGGTGAATTCTCGTGAACGGTTACTCTTTTTTCGACGCGTCGTCGGTGGCCGGGGTCTCGGTCGTTGCGGCGCCGCCCTGGTCGATCGAAAGGTCGGGGGTTTCCGTGTCGGTGCCCGGCGGGGGTGTCGTCTTCGTATCGCCACAGCCGCCCAAGAGCAAGCAAGCCGTCGCCAGTAGCGCAAATAGTCCCATTCGCATCGCGTCATCTCCTTTGTTGTTGCAATTCGAGTCAATGGTGGCAGTTCGCCAACGGTGGTGCGGTATTGAAAAAAGGTAACACTTTAGCCAAATGAAGCAGCTGCGGAGGTCGGTAGGCGGCGAAATCTTGGCAAATTGCAATAACGGTCAGATTGGCAAAATCGCTTTGCCAATCCCGTTCGCGTTGCCCGCCTTCCGACCGAAAGCCACCCTACTTCAGATGGCTAAACCGATACCAAAAAAGATTCTACGAACTCGTTTGCAGGTCACCCAACGTTTGCGATGCCGCAGCACGGTGTCTATGGCAATTGTTGTTTATGGCAGTTGCTCCAGGAAGCGGCGCAAGTAAGTATAATACTCTTCCGAGTTGGGTGCATTATGGGTAACCCCCGTCATCGCAACAAAATGCTTGTCACGGCTTGCAGCGGCGTCGAAGAGTTTTTTTCCGAACTCGAAGGGAACCACATCGTCGGTCGTCCCATGGCTCTGCAGCAGGGGCCCGCGGTAGCGGCTGATTTGGGCTAACGCATCGAATCGGTTACGCATCAGGCTGCGGACAGGGAGCCAGGGATAGTGGTACGCGGCCACATCAGCCACGCTGGAGAAGGTGCGTTCGAGAATCAGCCCTCGGGCGCCGAGTTCTGCTGCCAACGGAACGGCAACACCGCCACCGATCGAGCGTCCCCAGATAACGACTTGGTTTGGTGCGATTCCAGCGCGCGTTGCCAGCCAGGTTTGCGCTGCGCGCCCGTCGGCAAGCAGCCCTTCTTCGTTCGGTTTGCCTTCACTCTTGCCATATCCACGGTAATCGAAGGCGAAAACGGAAACCTGGTACTCGTCACGCAGGCTGCTCAAGTACTGGCCCATGTGACTCAAATCTTCACCGTTGCCGTGGCAGTACAGTACGTGCGCCTTAGGATCGGGATGGGCGAAGTACCAGCCGTTGAGTCGTGTGCCATCAGCCGCTTGAAACTCAACATCCTCGAACTGGATGTCCGCCGGGTGCCAGTCGCCCTCAGGGATCTGCCACGTCGGGAACAAGAGGAGCGTTTCAAGCCACATCATCAAGAGCACCAAAACGAGATAGAGAACGAAAAGACGCCCGATGATTTTTGCGAGTCGCCACCATATCCCGCGCCTTCGCGGCTTCTCATCGGCACCGGCGTGCGATTGTTCGTCGATCGTCGCCATAGGTCGAGCGGCCTTGGGCCATAGGTTGAATGGCAAGCATGGATGGTTGCGGGGCGGTGCAGTGTTCGCGGTCTGGCCAAGGAAGTGGTAAGCGCGGATTTGGGATGCTTGGGACCGATTTCCCGTTTATTGCTTATTGCAGCTTACGTGAGCACGATCGTCGTGTTGCCACTGCCGCGCCGCGGGCAGCAAGCGGAGCGGCACGCGAGACAACATGGCGTCAAACGCCGTGGCGGCGCCAAACGACGGTGATGTCGAGTTGGCGCTGTATCGCCTTTACATCCCAAACGGTGTCGGCTCGTTACAGAACCGCATTCGCGTGTGGTTCAAAAGTTATATTTGGAATTCTTGTGATCGAACTCTTCATCCGCGAGGCCAACATTTAGCTTCAAATTCAAGTACGTGTAGGCTTCGATCAATTCGGGTTTGCCGTTAGCGCGAGTTGGCCAACGGTACGCGGCATACCGAATCGGTACGTTCAGTTCGTCGTCGATGAAGATCCGCGCGATGTGGAAATCGTAATAGTCACGCGGGTATGGGTGCGTAACCTCGATCACCGTGCATCTGCGCGAGTTGATATTGGCATTCTCGCGAAATTCCACTTTGCATTCGCTCGGCACACCATTCTTCTTATCGCGTGTGCCTTTTTCGATGAGTCGCAGGACGAGCGTTTCCAAGCCGATCTCGGTAATGGGATAGCGATTTCCGGACATCGCCATGGCGCCGTCAGGACGCAGCCAGATCGAGCCGAATTTTCCCTTGAACGAACGAGGGTTTTCGTGAGCGATCATCTTGCCGTCGTTCTGGCCGCGAACATAGAGCACTTCGCGCCCTTTGATCGACGTTGGTTTGAGGAAGTAGAGGTAGACCGCAAAGGGAGTGACGATGCGATCGTTCGCACGTTTCTCGTTGCGGATCTTGGCGAACATGTACTCGGGCTCTTGAACTTCGCCATTGATACGCTCTTGCTTGACCATCGTGGCCGAATAGTCGCGGACGTTCTGACGAATATTGCGCAGCCCGTCGTAGGCCCTGATGATCGCGGGATCCAACGGGTGCTGATGGGCTTTGGCGTTGTGGTCGACCTTCGCTTTTGCTTCGCGATATAACGGTTCGACTAACTGTTTGCCCGATTGCTGGCGTTCTTGCGCGATCACCGACGTGCCGGCAGCGAGCAGGCCAGCAGTGGATGCACAAAACGTTCGCCGGTTAAATGCCTTGTGAGCAGCGTTTGTTCGCTTCATCTATTCACTCCTTGCGACGAGAAGCGGCGCCCGCGCGCCAGCCATTGGCACGTTGGCCCAAACATCTCGTTCCTCCCTGAATTGGATGTATTCGGTAGAGAATGGAACCACTTTGTAGCAAAACTCGCGCCGAACCTACGGTGAGGTCGGGGGGGGATGCCAAACTGTTTTGCCATAGCTTCAGGAATCGCACCAGTTTACGTCGTTTCGGCTCTTACCTCGCGTGGTTGCGCACGAGTACCCTTGCTGTAAATATCGCCCTGGAGCGACTGGAATAATTACAATCCCCGGCAATTCCCGATTGGCTTTGCCAATCCGCAAAACTCAACAGCCACCTCGGTGGTGTGGTTGAGTCGCCGTGTCCGTAGCACACCGTGGCGTCTTACCCAATCCACATACTTCGCGAGATTCCCTGTTTGCGTGGACGCCCAATTACCGTATTGAGATTTGCCACGCCAATTGTCCTATTCTACTCGGTCGGACCATTTTCGGCGATACGAGTTTCTTTCGCGGTGAGTTCCTGCCCCTCGGCATTTTCGCTGAGATGCTTCATAATAGCCTTCTCGCCGAATGAATTTGTTTTTCTCAGAGGTCCATCATGGCCCCACAGCTTTTCTTGCATACCGTCGTTTCGCATATGTTCGGTCAAAACACCTTTCTGGCCGGCCTGGAATCACGCGATGACTGTGTCGTTGTTGATCCTGGCTTTGATGCCGAGGCGATTCAAGACTGCCTTTCGCAGCACCATTTGACCCCCAAAGCGATCTTGAACACGCATGGCCACGCGGATCACATTGCCGGAAACCAGTTTCTGAAGCGGTGTTGGCCCGATTGCCCACTTGTCATTGGCGAAAATGAAGTCGACAAACTGACCAACCCGAATGCGAACCTGTCAGCGCAATTCGGCGTTGGTTTGACCAGTCCGCCGGCGGATCACTTGGTCAAGAACGGCGAGGTCTATTCCGCAGCCGGGTTGGAGCTCGAAGTAATCGAGGTGCCGGGCCATTCGCGTGGTCACGTCGTATACGCTTGGAAGGGGGGTGAGCCTTGGGTAGTATTCGGCGGTGATGTGCTGTTTCAAGGCAGCGTCGGACGGACCGATTTTCCCGATGGCAACACCGAGCAGTTGCTGACCGCGATCCGCGAAAAATTGTTGGTGTTGCCCGACACGACGGTGGTGTTACCGGGGCACGGGCCATCAACCACCGTCGGCCGCGAGAAGCAGTCGAATCCCTATGTGGGTGATGCAGCATTCGAGTGATCGCATGGGCGCGCTACGACTCGGATTCCATGTCGGGATGGAAATCGTGCAGCGTCAAGCCGGCGTCCTCGCCGGCCAGAACCGCAGGCATGCTTAAGCAGAAGCAACTCCCTTTTTCGGGTGTGCTTTCGACCGAGATATCGCCGTCATGTTCGAGCATGATTTTTTGGCTGACCGGTAGGCCGAGTCCGGTGCCGCGGCTTCCCTTGCGTGATTCAAAGACGGAAAAAATCTTATTGATGTCTTCCGGCGGGATCCCTTCGCCATTGTCTTCGATCAGCACACGAATAACCTGTTGCACAGCATCATATTCGGTGCGCAGTGTCACGTGACCGCCCTCAATTTTCTCGCAAGCATCGATCGCGTTGGTAACGACATTCAAGATGGCGCGGTGCATCGCGTCGGGATCGAAGGTAAGTCGCGGTGTTTGCGCGTCGGGAAGCCATGCCAGTTGTACGCTCGCGTCGGCAGCGCGCGTTTGCATCAGTTCGACTACGTCTGCAACCACATCGTTGATGTCGGCGGGTACCATTTCCGGTTCACGTTCTTTGCTGAACGACAGCATATCCATCACCAGGTTGGAGATTTTTTCTTGATTCTTATCGACGATGGCCCAACCCTTGGAAACGATATCGTACTCAGCCTCTTTGAGTCCTTCTTCGATCAGGTAGCTGCCACCGCGGATGCCCTGCAGGATATTCTTGATGTGGTGCGAAAGCGTGGCGATGGTCTGGCCGATCGCTGCGAGCCGTTCTGCCTGGAGCATGGCTGAGTAGTAGGAAGTGTCTTCAACGGCCAATGCCGCCTGGTGGCCGATCGCGACCATCAACTTCAGGTGCTCGTCTGAGAATCGATTGGGGGGCCCCTGGATAAACCGTCCTGGCGGCGTATAGGTGTCGATATAGATGATCCCGACGATTCCGTAGCGTCCCTGCATGGGGACGCAGATCGCTTCACGCACCCGCATGCGTACAATACTCCCGGCCGCCTCCCAGCGTTCGTCATCGCTGGCATCGCTGGTCAGCACCCCCTCGCTGTGCTGCAGCACATAGTCGAGAATCGTGCGGCTGATTTCCATGGTTTCAGCGCGCCCGGCGTGTCGGTCGCGACGCACCGCCGGGACCAGTTCGTCCGATTCCTGATCGACCAGCATGACGCAGCCTCGATCGGCTTCAACCCACTCGAAGATCAGCTCCATGATCCGATGTAGCAGCTGATCGATGTCCATCGTGTGGCTGGCGGCGAGTGCCGTATGGTACATCACATCCAGATTGCTGCGTGCGCGAGCCAGCCAAGGGCTGTCAGAGCCCGATTCGGCGCCGAATATCTGGCTGCCTCGCTGTTGGCTAATGGAGCTAACAATGCGCGAG
This sequence comes from Planctomycetota bacterium, assembly GCA_024277285.1. Next base: position 72,685 of record JAJRVM010000074.1, on the reverse strand, counting down.
CCAGCGACAGAATCGTCGCGCCCAACAATGTCGATACCGCCGACCTGCTCCGTGCCCGCATGTTCTTCACCCGCCGTGAAAATCATGAGTGTCCGCCCCAGCTGGACGCGGTCGCCGCTCTTGAGCCTCTGTCGTTCGGCCTGCTGGCTGTTGACAAACGAGCCGTTTGAGCTGTTCAGGTCGACGAGCTCGAAATGGCCTTCGTCGGCGTACAGTTCGGCATGATGTCGCGAAATCTCCGAGTCGTGTAGCTGGACCGTATTCGACTTGTCGCGACCGATCGATGTCGTCGATCCACACAGCTCGAATCGCTTTCCTTGGTCCCGGCCTTGAATCACAAACAGCGAAGGCATTGCCTCGCCCCGTTTCTGGAAAAAAACTTGAAACAAAGACTGTGGTCGTATCTCCAATTGCGATGATGGTACCACACAATTCCAGCACGGCAAAGGTTTCGCCGCGGACGACTGGCATGCCCCTTGGCCATTCTTGAAGAAGGGCCAAGTAAGTTCGGGTAGTTCGTGTGGGCCGACGTCATCGCGCGACGGGGGCTGCGCAGGTCTTGCACGATTGAGCGTTAGCAACCGCTCGCGACGAGCCGAAGGTCGATGTTGAGATTGGACCGCGTCGGCCGCGCACGCGAGGCGGCCATCGAACTAGCGCCACCGGTATTCCAGGGACACAGGCGATTTCAGCGACGCGGCTGCGACGAGGTTCCTAACAGCGCGGATATGCATAATGCGGGTTGACGCTTGGCGCCTGTCTCAAAATCTGCCTGTCCTTGTTGGTGCGCTCGGGTTTGGCGTACCTGGGCTGCCAAAGGCTCGCTAAGCTGTGGTGGTCACGCACACCGGCGCTGGGCCAGTTGTTCGATCTTTTCGATCAAGGGCCCGTAGTGGTAAGGCTTGCGAATAACGTGCTTATCGGGCGCTGAAGAGTCTTGGCGCAGATTGCCCAGAATCACCATTTCCACCTGATGGGACGCTGCTTCATCGTCGTAATCGCGACGGATCTGTGCGTCATCGGCCGCATCGGTTTCCAGGTCGAGCACGACGACGTCAGGGTGGTATTGCCGCAGGATTTCCAGGCCTCGACGGGCGCTAGGGGTTTCAAATATCTCGACGCCGCGGCGTTCGAGTACGGTGCGAATAACGTTTCGCGAGTCATCGGACTGGTCCACGAGTAAGACGCTACGAGCGTGGCCAGAGCCTGGGTGGTCGCATGCTGATTTCGACATCTGCAGCTGCACCTCCATGTGCGCGTTTCCAGGAAACACCGCTCAGATCCCCGGGTCGGGCGATTTGTGTAACCCTCAAGGGGGGCGGTGAATTGTTGTGGGAGCAGACATCCTTGTCTGCGGCATTGGGTGTGAGTGGGAAGAGTATCGAACTGGGGCGTTCGTGTCAAAACCGATTTCCCGGCAAGAGCTGAAAGTTCCGAATTCTCTTTTTTGGAATTGGCCTTTACCCAATCACCGGTTCTCGGCAAAATACGCCCCGCATGTCAGACTGACGGACACGTTCCGGTGGTCGACCCAGTAGTGGCGTTTCAAGGAAGTTGCGTCCCCGGTTCATAGCAACATATGACCGCAAAACCACGGCAAGGAGTGCTGAACGTGAAGACCATTCTCTCTCGGGCCACCGTAGTGGCTGTCGCATTGGCCATCTGCCTCGTCAACGTGCAATCGCGTGCACAGGATAGTGCCCCGCGTCCAAGCGGCACTTCGGTTGCCGTGATCGATCTGGGACAAGTGTTCAAGAATCACCCCCGGCTAAAAACGCAGCTTGACGGAATCAAGACTCAAATCGACTCCTATGAAGCATTTGTCCGTCAGGAGCAGAAGAAAGTCCAGGCGTTGGCCGAGCAACTCAAGACGCTCAAGCCGGGCACTCCCGACTATGCGTCGAAGGAAAAAGAATACGCCAGCTTGCAGGCCGACTTGCAGGTTCAGGTTCGTCAGAAGAGCCGCGCATTCTTGGAGCAGGAAGCGCAGATTCGATATTCGGCTTATCAGGAGATTCAGCAGCACGTGGCGCAGTTCTGCCATGCGTACGGCGTGCAATTGGTGATTCGATTCAATAGTGCCGTGATCGATCCTTCCAAACCCCAGGAAGTGCAAATGGGCTTGAATCGACCGATCGTCTATCAGGACAAGCTGGATATTACCAAGCACATCATCCAGTCGCTTCAGACGGGTATCGGGTCTCAGGCGGACACGGCGAACCGTTCAAACATGATTCCGCCGAATCCAGGTCGTCCCGTGCGACAGTGATGTATCGTGTGTGGTGTCGGCTCGGTTAGTGACTGCCGTCTCCCCACGAATTCTACTGCGGGCGGGCCTCATCGACGACGTCCTCCCTGCAAACTTCTTCATTTTCTGTTCCGATCAACCCTGTTCTGATTGGCTGGCAACTTTGAGTTACTCACTGCGTCACCAGAACACGATTGCCGAACCCGTGACGGTGGAAGGGTTCGGTTACTGGAGCGGTCTGGATGTCCGTGTCGAGTTTCGTCCTGCGCCGGTCGGTACCGGAATCGTTTTCGTGCGAACCGATGTTGGGCAACCACGCCGTCTTGATGCATTAGTTGCCAATCGAGTCGAGATCCCGCGTCGGACGACGTTGCAAGCCGCAGGGACGTCGGTCGAAATGGTAGAGCATGTCATGGCGGCACTCGCGGGGCTGCAAATCGACAACTGCGAAGTGTGGGTCGATCGTGCCGAGATACCTGGCTGCGATGGTTCAAGTCGCCCATTTGTTGATGCACTGCTATCCACCGAGCGCGTGTCTCAATCGGTCGAGCGGTCACGGATTGTCGTTACCAAGGCAACACGCGTAGGCGATGATAACTGTTGGGTCGAGGCACAGCCGGCAGTAGAGGGTGAGCTCTCGATTCGCTATTTGCTTGACTATGGCAGCAAAGGGCCGATTGGGCAACAGACGATCGACATGGTCCTGTCACCGCGAGCATTTTGCGACCAGTTGGCTTCGGCTCGTACTTTCATCTTGAAGCATGAGGCCGAGTGGCTTCGTGAGCAAGGGCTCGGCGAACGTGTGACTTGCGGTGATCTGCTGGTCTTCAACGACACGGGACCGGTCGGCAACAAGCTGCGTTTCCCCGACGAGTGTGTTCGGCACAAGGCGTTGGATCTGGTCGGTGATCTTGCGTTGGCCGGGTGCGATATCGAGGGACGCGTTGTCGCCTACCGTAGCGGACATCGATTGAATGCCGAGCTTGTGCGCACGTTGCTGCACGAGGCTGCGGAAACCAGGCAGCGCCGTCGTATTGCCTGAGCCGAACGTAAGTTCGGCGAACAACAAGATAACACCGAGCCGAACGTAAGTTCGGCGAACGAAAAGATAACGCCCGAGTCGAACGGAAGTTCGGCGGACGACAAGATAACAAAGAACTTTGATCCCTGACGGGAGTTCGGACCATGGCAACCATCGTCGGCGAACATGCTGTCATCGACCGCAATGCGAATATCGATGACGACGTCGAAGTCGGGCCATTCTGTGTGATTGGCCCGCACGTCTCCATTGGTCGTGGTACACGCCTGACCAATAATGTGACGATTACGGGACACGTGACGATCGGTCGATACAATCAGATTTTTCCGGGTGTCGTGATCGGCGGCGAACCGCAAGACCTGAGTTACCAGGGAGGCGCCACGGAAGTGGTGATCGGCGACCACAATATTTTTCGGGAAGCGGTGACGGTCAATCGCGCCTCGGAAAAGGAAGATGGTATTACGTCGATAGGTAGCCACGGCTACTTCATGGCCTGTTCGCACATCGCGCACGATTGCCGGATCGGCGACCGTGTCGTGATGGCAAACTGTGTTCTTTTGGGTGGGCATGTCCATATCGATCACCACGCGACGATCGCGGGAGCGAGTGCCGTTCACCATTTCGCTTCGATCGGTGCGTACGCGTTTGTGACCGGGATGAGTCGTGTGATTCACGACGTGCCGCCGTACATGCTACTGGATGGCCAGCCCGCTCGGCCTCGTTGCGTGAATGTTGTCGCACTGAAACGAAACGACTTCTCATCGAATGACATTCGCGCACTCGCGGAAGCGCATCGGCTGCTCTATCGCGCCAAGGTCGGGCTCGACCATGCTCGTGAGATTCTGCGGAGTGATGGCAAGCTGGTGCCGTGTGTCAATCATTTGCTCAGTTCCCTGCAAACTCAAGCTGAAGGGCGTCACGGCCGCGGCCGTGACCAAAGGAGAGCGGCATGAGCCGTCCACGCTTTGCGATCATTGGTTGTGGTCATCTGGGTAGTATTCACGCGCGTCTCGCGAACTCGATCGAGGACATTGATCTCGTTGCGGTCGTCGATCCCGAGCGAGTTGCACGCCAACGTGTCGCCGCCGAGTGTGGTTGCGCGGCGGTGGCGCACCATCGCGAGATCGTCGATGATTTGGACGGAGCGATCATTGCCACGCCGACTATTTATCATCACGAAGTGGCTTTGGACCTGCTGGAGCACGACGTGCACCTGCTGGTCGAAAAACCGATCACCAGTAACGTGTTGCAGGCGAACGAGCTGATTGGCGCCGCGCGCAGGAAAGAGTTGGTCTTGCAGGTGGGACACGTCGAGCGGTTCAATCCGGCGTGGAATGCGGTATTACCCTATCTGGAATCGCCTCAGTTTATCGAAGTGGTGCGCGCTGGTACGTACACGTTCCGGGCAACCGACGTCAGTATCGTACTCGATCTGATGATTCACGACTTGGATCTTGTACTTTCGCTAGTCAACAGCCCCATTGTTGATGTCGAAGCGATCGGTGTTGCCCTCTTTGGGCCGCATGAAGATCTGGCTATGGCACGCTTGAAATTCGCCAATGGCTGTATCGCTAATTTGAAAGCGTCGCGAGTGAATTACGAACCGCAACGGACGATGCAGATCTATGCGCGCAGTGCCTTCGCAGCGATCGATTTTGCCCTGGGCCAAGCCAAACTCATTCGCCCGAGTCGGGAAGTATTGGCCAAGGAAGTCGACTTGACTCACTGCCCAAGCGAACAACAAAAAAAGATCCAGGAAGCCATGTTCAAGGAGCTGCTGTGCATGGAAGAAGTTGCCGTTGACCGCGTCAATGCGATCCTGCAAGAACAGCAAGAGTTTGTCGATGCCGTCCGCTTTGCGCACCCCGTCCGGGTCACCGGGGAACAGGGCCGTGACGCGTTGGCCGTCGCCGAACAAATCCTCGAAGCCATCGACGCCCATCACTGGAACGGCTTGGCTCCCGACCAGATCGGCGCTCACGCGATCTTCGCGCCCCACGTCACTCCCACGCGCCGCGCCGCCTGAGTGCGACGCAGTGTGCCATCGCACTCCGTGCGGTGAAGCAGACGCAGTGTGGCACGGCACTCCGTGCCGTGAAGCAGCGGCCTACAACCTCCCTGCCCCAGCCGAATCGGCTCAACGGTCGCAAAACGATCTGCTCGCAGTATGCCCGTGGAGCGATTCGGCGCGGTCCAGCCCCGCCCGAACCCCGCCATCATTCTGCCGGACCAAAACAGAGCAATTGACCGTCTTCCAAAGTGACGAGAATTCGCTGCTTGCCGTCCAACGCGATCCCCGCCTTGACCGGCAACGCATCCAACGCCTGTTGCCAGAGCAGAGAGCCGTCTTTGAGGCTCATGGCGGCAAGTTGGGCGGGATCGTCTTTCCCGCTCCCCGGACCGGCGGCGATCAGCGTGTCGGGGGTCAGGACAAACGCAGTAAAGAGTCGGGGACCGTCCGTTTGCCAAATCGCTCGACGGCGTGGCGGACGCTTCTTATTGTCCCGACGGTCGGTGACGGGGGCCTTGTCACCACGGTCTGCCGGATGTTGGGCAGGTGCCTGAGCATCGCGTGGTGCGAGCATCGCGAGAGGCGACGGGCGGCTGCCATCATAGCTGGAGAAATACTGCAAAGTCCGGCCATCGAGAAATGTGTGATTGAGTGACGAATACTTGGCATACTGGGGGAAATAGGGGTAAAACGCCGTTTGGAACTGCGACGTGACCTTGTGGCTTGCCGGGTTCAGGCAGGCGCCCATCTTGCGATCATAGCGAGCGAATTGATAGGCGCCCCCACCGAGAAACTGCAGTTCGTCACCACGTAATTGCAGTTCTCCCTGCAGGCTGATCCCGCAGTTGACATCGTCCGCGAGCCTGCCGGAACGATTGTTGCGCCAGATCGTTTTTCCATCCGCCGCATTGAGAGCGACCACGTAAGTGCTGTCGTAATGCGCGATTCCCGCCGCGGCATAGACGACGCCGTCTTGCACTGCGACTCCGCCAGCAACCGGCCAGGTGGAAATCAGTCGGCCATAGACGGGGATCCAGCGTGCTTGGGGAGCGACACGGTACGACCAGAGCAGCCGGCCACTGGCTGCTTCCAATGCGTAGACTCGGCCGTCCGCCGAGCCGACAAAAAGGCGGCCACTATCGAATGTCGGCGGGTAGTAGATTGGGCCACCCGTCCGGACGCTCCAGATTTGCTTGCCATCATTGCCTATCGCCTGGACCGTACCACTTCGATCGGCCACGAAGACGATGTCGCCGACGACGATTGGAGCGGTTGGCAGTTGCGCACGCACCACTGGATATTGCCAAGCAAGCTTGACCGAGTTGGGCACCGTCTGGCGTGTGAAACTGCTGCGCGCATTATCGTGCTGGTAGGCTGGCCAGTCATTGTTCCCCGTCGTGCACGTTTCGATGGACGCCACGTCGCCGGGCCCCAACTGGAGTTGGGATTCGGGCGGAGCGGTGGCGGCCGGTTTGGCGTCGGCCGGCCCCAGGGAAATATGGCCATAAAGGGACAGCTGGCAGCCGCACATCCATGGGCCCCAGAACAGCAGTCCATCTGAGATCAACACGCCATCCTGGCAAGGTGGACGCATGGGAGCGATGTGCTGGGCCGTGTTGGTGGCAGTGTCGACCCGGACCGTGCCTCCACTAGTGCGGTAAAAGACCCCGTCAATACTACCCGTCGCGCGTGTGCAGGCACGCCGAATGGGCAGCGACATGAGCCGTTTGCCATCGTACGAGTATTTAGCCCCGGCCGCGTTGTCGCCCAATTGAGGGCCGGCACAGTAGATGCCGTCGTCGCGCAGGACAATCTGCACGTTTCCTTGCGGTTTTTGCCACAATAGATGCCCGTCGGCCGTCGATGCCACGACGAATCGCGGTCGTTGCGGGCCAGCAAAAAACAGCTGCTTGTCATTGCACTTGATGTACGACGTTGTGGCGTAACCGGTTACATAATGCTGCGCTCGAGCATTGGCACCGATCGCTCCAAGCAAGGCATAGTCCGAGTTCTTCCACACGACTTTCTCCGTCGCTGTATCAAGGCAACCAAGAAATTTTTCCGGGCAGTAGAAATAGATGCGGCCGTTGCGCATGCAGACTCCGCGACTGTCAATAAAGTCGTCGTCGCGATAACTCCAAAGAATTTGTTTGGTTTCCGGGTCAATCGCCAGGAAGGTGCGGCCGAAGCCGAAATTCGTACTTGGATCGGCGTAGTCGTGACCTTTCCACATTCCCCACGGCCAATGCCCAATGCCACGTCGGGACCCGTTAATGGTGTCGATCGGAATCTCCTCGCCGCCAACCAATGCGTATAAGACACCATCTTGCAACGCCATCCATTTCCAAACGGGACCATCGGCCAGGCCGTCCGGTACCACGATCTCCGCCCGTATCGTGCCGGTGGCCGGGTCGATCAGTTTGCATGATGTATCGTCAGCCAGATAGAATTGCTCGGGTGTCGCGATCATCGTGCTGCGATGGATCATGAAATTTCGACTCAGCGGCCGTTTCCAGAGCGTCGTTCCGTTAAACGCGTTGATGCAATACAGCGTATTGAGAACCGCGTTTTGATTTGCCTTGTGAGCGATATGTCCGAACGCCTTGAAGATTCGACCGCCCGCAGCCACGGTGACTTCGGGCATGGGCGAAAAGAGTGGCCCGGCGAGGAACTGAGTACGGTACGGGGCGCGTGCGATTTCGTCGGTCGATTGGGGGTTGTTGTCGGGACCGTGGTAAACGTGCGACCAGCTGTCCGTTTCGTGTGGTATGGGCTTCACAATGTGCTCTTTACCCAAGGTTGCCCTTCCTGCCGGGCACAAGACGCGCAAGACTTCTTGCTTCGACACGCTGTGCGCGACAGACTCGGCGACATGCACCCTGTCGGCCAGGTTGTTCGCTAAGTGGATGGAGGCGAGGTCGCCTAGTTCGGCGAACACGCGTTTTCCTAACAATCCACGCGCCGCCGCTTGCGCGCGAACCGCGCTCACTTGCTTGGCGTCGGGAGACTGGAAATAGACCAACGCCTCGGTCTCAGCCGCCAATTCAATCACCGATTCCGGCCGCTTCGCCTCGGGGAGGCCCAGCAAGACGCAGATTCCCCGCTCGATTTTCGCGTCGGCACGAACCGAATCTTCGGCCAACACGGTTGTCGGTCCCATGGCAATCACACTGGCAAGGGCAAACGCGAGGACGGTCAGCATAAAGCGTTGAACAGGGGGCAATGCCATTACTGGGCTCCTATAACGTGGTTTCCACAAACGACTGACGCAGTGTGGCACCGCACTTGCTGCTTTGAAAAGACCCCCATGGGCTGGTCCCATGGGTGAATAGGACTGGTCAGCTACACGCGTTTTACCCGCGTCACATTCTACCCCATGAACAAACTAAATGGGGCGGATCGTGATTCCCTTAATGATGATCCGCATCGACCCAAATTGGTCGCCTTGGTGAACTTGGAATCCGATCTTGCCGCTGCTCGACAACGGATCACGCAGATCGGCCGTCTTGTGACCGTTTAGGAAAACGACTTGCCGATCGCCGACGGCGCGAATTACGAGCGTGTTCCAACCGGCACGGTCGATGATGCTCTGGTCCGTATTGATTGCGATGAACGGTTTCCCAGGAATACCCGGCCGATACAACGAACCGCTCAGCGCGAACGGGTTCTTGTATTCCAGGATGTCGGCTTGAAACGCCTTGGCGCCGCTTTGATACCGATACCAGACGCCACTGTTGGCGGGCCAGACGACACGATAGGTCACTTTTAGTTCAAAGTCATCGAACGCGTCGTTGGTGAACAGGTCACCTGGGGCGTTGTCCTTGCCCTGGCGCCCGATCAGCATCCCATCTTTGACTTCCCAAACCGCACTCCCCTCGGCGGTCCAGCCGGAAAGGTCTTTACCGTTGAATAGCGGCTTGGCCGGGGCTTGCGGGTCGGCGGGCCGACCCGCCACGTATCGGATCGCGCGGGCCACCAATTTGCGGTAACTCGGGTTTTCATAAGCGAGATGATCGTGTCCCAATTCGATATAGACGACGCGACTTTGCTCGTACGTCTTGGTCCATGCCAGCTCCCGGTCGCTTGTGGGGTGATCGGTGGTCAGCAACACAGTGGCCTCGGGGTCAGTGGAATAGTCTTTATAGGTTTCGTCGTGGATTTCAAAGTCCTTCAACCCCTTCGTAATCGGATGATCGGCATTCGCGATGTGGACTTTAATGTCCTGCCCATGCGCATAACTTGACTTCGCGACCTTCTTGTCACCAACCACCTGATCAATCAGGTGGTACTTGCCGCCTATAATTTGTTGGTACTCCGGCCAATTCTGGTGAGCGGCCAGGGTATGGTGCAATGCGACCACGCCGATGCCACGCTTCAGCAAAGCCGCAAAAGCTGTTTGCTGCTGTGGCGTGATGCCTTGGGCCCACATGTCGTAGAAGACGATCACATCGAAATTGTCGGCTAGTTCCGGCTCCAACGCGTCGGCCACGTTCGGATAGGATGCTTCGTGCGTGGTTACGTCGGGAATCGAATCGAACATTGCGTAAAACGGTTTCGCTTCAAAACCATGACCGCCGGTCACCACCAGGACACGAATCTTGCCACCCACCAGTTCGCCACCATCCGATTGGTCTGCGGCATGCGTGAAAAAAGCGATCCATGCAACCAGAAGCGAAACAAGAAGCAAGGTTGTCATCCGGGCAAAGGGAGTTCGGTGCATCGTGGTATCTCCTCGATCGATCAGTGGGTTATCTACTTGCCGAGACGGTTCACCGGCAGTTGCTCGATGTTGTCATGTCAGCCTGGTGACCGCAATCCAATGTACCCGATTTGCGCGCGTGTTGCATGCCGTGGCCGCGAGCCAGTCCATTGGGGCCCCACGGAGCAGAGAGAACCGGGACGTGCAGCATACGGGCGGACGTTGTGGTAGCATATGAAGTGCGGTCGATGGTCGATGCGTGGCCTCGTCGGGTGTACGAACCGGGCGAGCGCAATGGAGACGAGAGTCTAGCTCTTTCTTCGCGCGAGTGCAGGCTCTTCTTCAGTAGTATCAGAGAACTTGATTGGTGTTGCATGGTTGGACAAATGGAGCGTTGGGTATGGGTGGCTGTGGGAGCCGTTCTGGTGCTGTGGTGCGGCGATACGCAATGGGCGCAAGCAGGTGGCAGTTCCGCGAATCTGGCGATCGTGGTCAATGCCGATAGTTGGGCGTCGAAAACGATTGCGAATCACTACATTCAGATGCGACGAGTTCCCAGCTAGAATGTCGTTTACCTGGCAGGTTTGAAGGAATTTCAAACGACGGACATTGATACGTTCCGCGAGCAGATATTGCTGCCGGTCATGAAGACGTTGTACGAGCGAGGCGTGCTGACCCACATCGACTGCATCGCCTATTCGGCTGATCTTCCGACCGCGATCAATGCGAAGACCGACTTCCCGGGCCAGAAGCTGCCGAAGCAGCAGCGGCCTGTTGCCTCGATCAACGGACTGACCTATTTGTACCAATTGGTCCTTGCCAAGCGTCCCGAGTACCTTCGGTTGAATGTGAATCTGTACATGCGGCAACCGATTCGTTCACAGCGTGCCGCGCCATTGTCCACCGAGGACCTTGCGGCGTTGCAAAAGGGAGTCAAGGCATTGGCTGCCAAACAATGGGACGCGGCAGCTAAGATCTTGCTGCCGATCGCGGCGCGGCGCAAGGCGGACGCCGACCTACAGTACAATCTGGCCTGTTGCCTGGCGCGGTTGGATCGCGATGCGGAGGCGATCGATGCGCTTACTCTTGCCGTCAAAGCCGGTTGGGCCAATCGCAAACATGCGGAAAAAGATGAGGACTTGTTGACGCTGCGCAGTTCAGTCAATTTCAAAGCCTTGCTGTCGAAAATGGACGAAAACACCCAGAAACCATTCGACGTTCAGCCCACTTACGGCTTCAGCTCGCAGTACAAATGGAACGCGCGCGGCGAGAAAGTGACAAGTCAGGGAATGGGCTATATGCTCTCGACCGTATTGGCCGTTACCAGCGGTCGGGGCAATTCGGTAGGTGAAGCATTAGATGCGCTGCGGCGCAGTGTGGCCGCCGACGCGACGCAGCCGAAAGGCACAGTCTACTACATGGAAAACTCCGACGTCCGTTCCACGACGCGCCAACCCGGATTCGTTTCGGCTGTCAAAGCACTGGAAGGCACGCCCGTTACCGGACGGATTATGCCTGGCGTATTGCCCGAACGGAAGAGTGATGTTGCGGGAGCTATGATCGGCAAGGCCAGCTTTAGTTGGAAGAAGTCAGGTAGTACCATGCTGCCAGGTGCCATTTGTGAACACCTGACCAGTTTTGGCGGCGCGATGTTGGAGACGAATGGCCAGACTCCGTTGACCGAGTTTGTTCGCTACGGTGTGGCGGGAACGAGCGGGACGGTGACCGAACCGTATGCGATTCAGGCTAAGTTCCCCTTCCCGTTCATTCATGTCCATTATGCCCGCGGTTGCTCGTTGGCCGAGGCGTTTTACCAATCGGTGTTCGGACCTTACCAGCTGTTGATCCTGGGTGATCCACTCTGCCAACCATGGGCTCAACCGTTGAAAATCAAAGTCAACGGATTGAAACCGAACCAGCGCGTTTCGGGCAAGATTACGATCACGCCGGAGGTGGTGGGAGGGGCTGCTGCGGAGGCGAAGCTCGACCACTATGAGGTGTTCATTGATGGACGCCGCGGTACGTTCGACTCATCGGTGCGCAATATCACCATTCCAACCGATCAGCTCGGGGATGGTTGGCACGAGTTTTCCGTGGTGGCTGTTGCCAAAGGATATATTGGGACCAAGAGCCGGCTGGTGTTGCCGTTGATTGTGGCGAATGATATTGGCGGTATTGAGTTTGTGTTGGTCGGCAATGCGAACGGTCGAGTTGTCTATGGTGAAGAGGTGGTCGTACGCGCCAAGATGGCCGTGGCCGCGAAAATCGGAATCCGCAATCACGGTCAACTGCTGGGCACCATTGACGGTCCGGAAGGTACATTGCGCATCCGCTCGCAAGAACTTGGCATGGGGCCCATCCGCTTGCAGGCCGCTACGGCGGTGGAGGGCAAGGCGGTTTACAGTGCGCCGGTGTTGTTGCAGGTAGACCCGCCGGCGGCGATGCCGCCGGTCTCCGTTACCGATGCCTCGCAATTCAAGCCCGGGATCGCACTGTCGGTCGGTGACGGTAAACCGTCGATCATCGATGCAATGAAGGACGCCAAGTGGCTGGCCGCAGCGAAACCGAAAGCTGGCGAGACGCTGCAGATGGACGCGTTTTTCTCGGTGCCGCGGGATGATCTCTACCAGTTCCAGTTTCGGGGCAACGCCGTCGGAGAGATTGCGATTGATGGAAAGTCATTCTGGCGGGCCGAAGACCGGTCGGCCGGCGCCGCCAATTGGATTATGCTGCCCGTCCAACTGGCGAAAGGTTGGCATCAGTTTCGGCTTAAAGGTATGGTCTCTAAGACGCCGCGTTTAGAGATTCGCTTTGGAAACCAAGGCTGCAAGACACTCGATGGAAAGCGTTTTAAGCACTTACCGCGCTAAGGTCTCTCGCTGTGCTAGATGCGCGCACCGTGCGCACATCGTTCTCGCGAGAGAACCGCCCACAAACCAGGAACTCTAGGCTCTTAGCTCGTGACTTGCGGGCGTAACCGGCGCCAGGTACCGGTAATCAGTATTGGCAATCATTCATTCTTGCTCAGCAACGAGCGTAGCAGAATAAAGGAGTGCGAACGATGATGTGCAACGTCAGTTCGGTTCGGACCGTGTTGAGATCAGCTGATCTATGGGTGAAAATGCGCCGAATGGCGATCGGCACGATCAGCTTGCTTCTTGCGAGTGTCGTTTTCAGCGGTTCGTTAGGCGCTGTCGAGCAGCAGCGGTCACCGAATATTGTGGTGATTTTCATCGACGATATGGGCTATGCTGATATCGGGCCGTTTGGTGCGGAAGGGTACGATACGCCCAATTTGGACCGCATGGCGCGCGAGGGAATGAAGTTCACCGACTTCGTTGTTTCGTCGGCGGTCTGTTCCGCGTCACGCTCGGCACTGTTGACCGGTTGCTACCATCGTCGCATCGGGATTGCGGGTGCGTTGGGGCCGAAGTCCAAAATCGGAATCAATGCGGACGAAGTTACTATTGCGGAGATGTGCAAGCAGGACAACTATGCCACGGCGTGTTTTGGGAAGTGGCACCTCGGCCATCACCCGAAGTTCTTGCCACTTCAGAACGGATTCGATGAGTATTTAGGATTGCCCTATTCGAACGATATGTGGCCGTGGCATCCACGCTACGCGAATTTGCCGCCCGACTCGGCTAAGCGGCGCGCCACCTATCCTGATCTGCCGCTGATCGAAGGCAATAAGGTCATTGACGCCGATGTGACGGGCGAAGATCAAACACAATTGACCACGATGTACACCGAACATGCGGTCGATTTCATCAATCGTAATAAGGAACGTCCATTCTTCCTGTATGTGCCGCACAGCATGGTGCACGTTCCGCTCTATGTGTCCGATAAGTTCAAGGGAAAGAGCAAACGTGGCCTGTTCGGTGATGTCGTGATGGAGGTGGATTGGTCCGTCGGTGAGATTCTCAAGGCGCTGAAGCGAAATGGCTTGGACGACAATACGCTGGTGATCTTCACTTCGGACAACGGCCCGTGGCTCAGCTATGGCGACCATTGTGGTTCGGCCGGACCGCTGCGCGAGGGAAAGGGTACCGAGTTCGAGGGCGGGATCCGCGAGCCGACTTTGATGCGGTGGCCTGGGAAAATTCCCGCCGGCACCGTTTGTGATGAACTAGCCTCGACCATTGACATTCTTCCGACCGTGGCCGCGCTGATCGGCGCCGAGTTGCCGAAGCACACGATCGACGGTAAAGATATTCGCCCGCTGATGTTCGGCCAACCGAATGCCCAGTCGCCGCACGAGTGTTTCTATTGCTATTATTCCGGCGGGCAATTACACGCCGTTCGAGATCGCCGCTGGAAACTGCACTTCCCGCACGCTTACCGGACCCTGTCGGGACGCACCGGGGGGACGGGCGGGATTCCGGTTAAATACGATACGGGCCGGATCGGTCTGGAATTGTTCGATTTGAAGAATGATGTCGGTGAGTCGAAGAACGTGGCTGACGAACACCCCGATGTGGTACGTCGGATGCAGCAGTTCGCCGAACAGGCACGTGCCGATTTGGGAGACAAGCTGACCAAACGCAAGGGCAGTGGAGTGCGCCCGGCGGGCAAGCTAATGCCAGGTGATGAACGACTCGAATGGTAAAGGCGTGTCGCAAACGCCAACAACCGCGAATACAGTTGCCTTGCATGAGCCTTGTGCAGACGGCTGTCCGTCGACCATAACGAGTATACTTATACAGGGTGACGGCTGGATAAAGAGACCGGGGTTTCCTACCACCGGCACCGGGGTTATGCACAGGGTTGGGGCGGTTCGCAGATGCGGTTAACCGCAATCCCAGAGGAGTGTCCTGAAAAAGCGGGGTTGAATACCGGACATCACGTGTTGGGATCGTACGCTTGCATGGCGCATTGTGGGTGCAGGAGACTTTTTCAGGATGCTCTGGCGGGATGCGCGCTGGACGGTGGCGTTTGCATGATTCGTCCCCGCTCGCCAACGGCACCGGCCTGCCCCGGCTCGGCACGTCGCTGCACCTGGAACCTCACCCGGCGCGGCGCAGAAGCGTGTCTTTGGATGCGGATACGCCTCGACGCGCCGACCTTCAGCGCGCATGCCGCCGCCGCTGACGGGAGTGTAAGGAAGCCGTCACACTGACTCGAACCGTACTACGATGCCACACGCTCGCTCGACGCACCGCGGCTCTGGCCTAGCGGTTAAACGAAAAAGGGGAGTGGTACACTTCTGACGCTTGCAAGAACAAGAATAGGTGATGAACCTGATCGCGTGCCACTGCACCGGCGCACGTTCGCCAAGGTGGCGGAGAATAGCGTCCTGCGCAATGGTCACCCAAGTCGTCGCCGCTTCCGCGGCGCAGTGCGCGATGCCGACCGATTCTCTATCGCGCTTGGGAACCCTCTTGGCGGCGCGCACTGCGTGATCCGTGCGGCGGTCAGTTCGTAACGTCTACCGACGGGCAACACGTTTTGTGATGGAGAACGCGTCTGATCATGCAGTGGCACACGCAGAGTGGCGATGGGGTGGAACGTTGTGCGCTCGGCCGTGTTTGTGATGGTACGTGTCACCCAGGCTTCCATAGCAGCGGCCCTTCGGGCCGCACGCGTCAGTCCGGTGGTGTCGGTGTGGGGGTGTCGCGCCGTTGACGCACGAACGTGTGTGTGTAGCGGACCGTTTGATCGGCAGCGACGTCGGTAAACTGTTCTTCGTGACCATCCGGCCAAACGATCGAGATTTCATCGACGGTCGTCGCGTCACCCAGGCCAAAGTGAAGCCAGTTGGGTGGTTGGGACAAGTAAGCTCCGCCGGCACCGACTTGGAAGGCTTGCACCACGTCGCCCACGCGTACGCGTACTCGAGCGCCGAGCGCTTGCGTGTTACCATTCTGTTGGCTGAGCTGCACACGCAGCCAATGTCCGGTGTTCTTTGAAGTGTTGTGCAGCAGAAGCAGTTCACCGCCGTACTGCAGAACGGCGATGTCGATCTGCCCATCACCGTCGAAATCGGCATGCGCGCCACCTCGGCCGACGAAAGGCGTCGCCAGTCGCGGACAGATGTGGCGTCCCACCTCGAAGAAGCCACGTGGTGGAATCTGCCGATAAATATGCATCAATTGCGGCTGCATCTGCTTGGCGTTGTCGGGAAACTGTAACGTGTTGCCGTTGACAACCCACAAATCCAAGGCGCCGTCGTTATCGAAATCGATAAAACTGGTTGCCCAACCAACGGTGTTTAACGACACCTGGCCGACGCCATATTCCTCGGCCGAGTCGGTGAAGAAAGTCACGACGTCATCCGCCTTCTTGAATTGTGCGACGTCGGCATACTGGTTCACGTACAATGCGTTTTCTTGGGCCACCCAATGCGTTACAAACAAGTCGAGGTCGTCATCGAAGTCGATGTCGGCGACGGCCAAACCCATCGCGCCACGGTAATCGGCGGCAAGCGAGCTGGCACCGACATCGGCAAAAGTGCCATTCCCTCGGTTCATGAGGACGGCGTTAGCCGACACGTCGTTGGCGACATAGAGATCGAGCTGTTGGTCGTTGTTGAAGTCAAACCACACCGCACCGAGCGATCGGCCTGATGGGTCGGCTACGCCAGCCGCTTCGGCTACGTCGGTAAACGTGCCGTCCCCGTTGTTACGGTACAAGCGGTTCGTGTCGGGAGGGTAGGATGACGGATTGATCGTATGTGGGTTCTGTACACCTTTTCTCTGGACCGGTGGCTCCGGTGAATCGTACTGAAAGTCCGTGTACGTGCAGACGTATAGGTCGATGTTGCCATCCCGATCGAAATCACCCCAAGCGCAACCGGCACTGAACCGCTGGTCTCCCACACCGGCTGTCTCGGTCACGTCGTCGAACGTACCATCGTTATTGTTTCGGAACAGCCGATTCGGACCGCCGTAAGAAGTGACGTAAAGATCGAGATCCGCATCATTGTCGTAGTCGCCCCACGCGGCGCCCATGCCGAAGATCGCGAGGGCCAGTCCGGCCTGATTGGAAACGTCGACAAACTGGCCGCTCCCTTCGTTGCGGTACAATTTGCATTGCCCCTTGGGATCGGGTTCGGCGGGAATCGGATTCATAATCGTTCCGTAAAAGTTCACAACGAACAGGTCGTCGTCACCGTCGTTATCATAGTCTCCCCACGCCAGGCCGGAGCCCATATCTTCGGGCAGCAGCGAGTTTCGCTGGCTTGGGAAATGGCGAAAACGCACACCTGCCTTGGCGCTGATTTCCTCGAACGAAAACCGTAGCATGTCGGCGGAGATCTCACGGTCGAGGATACTCGTCAGGCCGGTGACACTGCCGT
This sequence comes from Planctomycetota bacterium, assembly GCA_024277285.1. The sequence goes on along the minus strand of JAJRVM010000074.1, from coordinate 55,391 downwards.
CTTCATTGACCGCCGCCGGGTCTTCGCGCTGGCTTGTCACGTAAGCGACATACCCAATCACGCCGGCAATTAACAGGCAGGGGATGCTCCAACGCAATATGAGTTGGTAGCGTTTATTCAATCGTCGTTGTGCCATATGGTTGACAGTCCTGCAATGAGCCGCGCGATCAAAATGCGCAGGGTGCCAACAGAGGCGTCGCCAAGACCGCTTGGCTGTGGGAACGGTTGGGAATCTGCTGCCGGCTGTGACCTTACGGTGCGACTTTGATTTGGGTCGTTGCTTTTGTCAATAGGGTAACAGGCGACCGAATTGCCGCATCGGCACCATAGACGCGATCGAGGAACTCAGGATTCGCTTTGCGGTACCAGAGTATGCCGGTAACGGTCAGTTGCCTCCCAGCGGATTTGGGCATGGCGGGCAACGTGTATTCTTCATGACGTTGTCCGGCAGGCTGGTTTTCGTCAGGTGCCACGCGACCGCGTGCCATCGAGGGGCATTGAAGCTGGATGGTCGCACTGTCCGTCACCCCTGGGTACAGGCTTCGTTTGTAGCTGGCGCCGACCATATCCCAAAGATTGTGGCGATCAATGGTACCGCCACGGCGATCGAATTCATCTGCCTTGTACCATATCTGCGGATCCTTGACACGGCCATCCGCCCCCAGTGTGCCACTGTGATACAGCACTTTTCCTACGTCGTCGGTGACCTTCAGCTCGATCCAACTCTCGATCATATCCAAGGGGCCGGTCGGAAAGTCGTGTCCCGTTTTGTTGTTGGAGAGAATGACTTGCACGGACAGTTCTTCGCCGGCGGTAACCGTTTCGGGGGCGATGAGTTCCATGGTGACAACCGGGCCCGTCGCCCACTTATCGGCGATCTCGGGGATGTCGATTTTGCCTTGCAGCCATGCCTCGGTGAGGGCGATATGTTCTTCATGACCCTCCAACTTATGGATGGCGGGGATGTACTGGTTCCCGGCGAGTGTCCGATGGCTACGGTGTTTGTCATCGGCCAGCGTCCGGTTATAGTCGGTCGCATCGCCTCGCGCCGGGTCATCGCTGTCGATCAGCGGCATGTGGCATTCACGGCATCCGATGTTCTTTCGAGGGTCATCAGGCCGGTGCCAGCGGCTGTTTTTCCAGCTATCGTATTGGTTTTGGCCTTGGACCTTGCCGATGTCCGTGTTCACTTCTTTGTCTAAGTACTGTTTGTGGCAAGCGCCACAGAACTCGGGTGTCTTGTAGAGTGCCCGGGAGTAGGACGAGATGTGTTGCGTCGGATAGGTGCGAATCAGGAAATCGCTGACCAGTTTGGCCAGTTTCCCTTCGTGCGTTTCGTAAGCGTAGCGTCGCGGTGGTGCGATCGTATAGTCACCGTTTCCTTGTACATCGGTCTGGACAATACTGTGGCATACCAGACAGGAAATCCCCTCGTCAGCGCCGGTTGCGCTGAGCGTGATGTTGCCGGAGTTCTTGGCTCCGCTAAACAGCGAAATGGGGTCGTGACAACCGGCACAATACCGCGTGTGTTCGGGTGACGTCTCCTTCGCCATGAAGACCTGCACACGCTGAAACATATCGTCCATGGACGAGTAGCGGTGGGCGCTGGGGAGCCATTCTTCATAGATCTGTGTGTGACATCCGCTGGTACCACAGCTGTCCGAACCGGCTAAGACGTTCGCCGCGATCGCGCCGTGTTGCTTCACCGTTTTCGCCGCGTTTGTTAGAACCGTCTCGACACGTTGTCGCCGATCGGGAGCGATTTCTTTCTCGTCCATGTACGACCGAACGCTCGCGAAAAAACCAACGGGATTGCTCGCCTGAACCCCAAGTGCCGCTGCCAATTCTCTGCGCTGATCTTGGCCAAGGACTTCAACCAGTTCGCTCAACGTGCGCTCGGTCCAGTCAGAATCGTCAACGCGCGCCAAGCTGGGAGCAAACGGTCGGTCCTCGCCAAATTTCCAGTTGTATTGGTCGGGGAAACTGACCATCGCCGTCGATTCATCGTACCGCAATGCCCAGACTCCGCCGATCGCCAACAGCGCCAGGCAGGCGACCGAACTGCGTAAGTAGAAGGCACGGCGTGCGGCGCGATAACGGCCCGCCGCATCCGGGTTGTTTATCTTCTTGACGATGACCGTGACTAGATGCACGACGATCAGCACCATCAGCGCAATGCTGCTGGTCAAATGCACAATGTCCCAGACGTACTCCATACGCGGGCCGACCAGCCCCTGCCAGGTGACGACCAGGCCGCTGATCGTACTGATGACCAGCAGGGCCAATGCGATATAACCGAGTAATTGGAAATGGCTCAGATTTCCCTTCCGCCGTACCCACCAGTGCCGTACCAGATACCAGCTGAGTGGGATCATCGACAGGACGCCAATGACAGTGTGAAGCAGCACGGAAAACTGAGTGAATGTGCTAAATGGAAGTAGATAGACGGCCAGGCCTGTGATCGATTCGTACAGCAGCAGCGATCCGGCAATGGCCGTCAACCACGACCGCCATTCCACTTCTGCCATCGACTCGGGCGCCATCGACTCGGGAGACGGCACCTGCGCTCGTTCCGCACTATTCATTTCAACCTCAGTGATATTGCGAACTGCATTGATATTTCGTAACCGTTCACGCGGTTCAAGCTGCAAATGACTCGTCACCCCAACCACGGAACCAATATCCAGCTTCTAGTGGCGCCCGAGTTGAAAGGCGGGAGGCCAACGTTGAAGCCAACCGCGTCTTGATTCGGTCTCAGTAAAGCGACGATTACTGGAAAACTTCACGTTCGACCGGCGCAAGACGAAGGGCGAGTTGCTGGTAGCTGACCAGTCGTGCGCCCGACCGGGGCAGGCCCGGCGGAGTGAATGTTCATCAGCGTCTATCTGCGTTTATTAGCGGTCGCTTTCTAAATGTACCAATCGCGTTCTCGTTTCCGTGAACGGTTATAACTCTTCTTCTATTTCGATTTCCGTGGCTTTGTTTGTCTCGCCGGATGTCGTCCCAGTTTTACCACCGTGGGGAGGGAGCAAAGCGGGCTCGATTGGCCGCAATCGGTGACGACGTCCGCCAACGTCGTATCGCGAAACGCTTTTTCGACATGTTCCAAGGCCAGGTCCATCTTGCGGTGCAATGGACAAAGCATGGCATGTTCTTCGACGCCCAACGGACAAGCTTCGATCCGTTGGAACGGCTCGACCGCATCGACAATATCCCAGATCGTGATTTCGCTGGGAGCGCGAGTAAGAGAAAATCCGCCGCCACGGCCTCGTTGCGAATGGACAATCCCGCTCCGCACCAGTTGTTGCATGAGCTTCAAGAGATAGGGAGTGGGGACCTGAGCCAATTCGGCGATCTTGTCGCCAGTCAATGCGCTATTATACCGGTAGGCCAAAATCACCGCTGCGCGCAGCGCGTATTCTACCGTTGTTGAGATCATATTAACGCCCGACTCCCGGTATGCTGCCGTGAAGCAACCCGTTACCGAATCATCTTCGTGCTGTGCCGATAAACTCGTGGCTCGCCCGTCGGAATGCGCGGTAACGTGTCGTCATACCGCTCCCTACTCGACATGATAATGCATGCTTTCGGACAAGTAGGGGTCCCGGGATGGCACCGGAGCGGCCGATGCGAACGAACGGAAAATCGCCAAGCCGGCAACGCCGATCCCTAAGCAAATCGCCGCCACTTCCCAAACTCCGAACACCCTCATATCGGACACCGTGGATGGTACAACCATCACGTAAAGGTCGACCCACCTGCCAATCAAAACGATGATCGCGACACGCACCATGATACGACCACTCCGCTTCGCCGGTCTCGGTAATAGTGCAAGGAACGGGATGATCCAGTTGAGCGCGATCGCAACAACGACAACCGGTCCCCATGGGCCATGCGTGCGGGCCATGAAATAAGATGTTTCTTCGGGGATATTGGTGTACCAGATCAACATGTATTGGCTGAACCAGATGTACATCCAAAAGCAGCTGAATCCGATCAATAGCTTGCCGAGATCATGCAAGTGCTCGTCAGTGAACACGCCATGCAACGGTCGCCCTGGTTTGCGCAAAACCAGCCCCAACAGGACAATCGTCGCCAACGTCGCCTGGATCATTCCGGCAAAGTTGTAGACGCCCCACATCGTACTGAACCAGAGTGGTTCGAGTGCCATGATCCAATCGATTGAAGCGAGCGAAAAAGTGATGGGATAGACGACCAGAAACAATGCGGACAAGCGGACGTTTCGTACCGTGATCGCGGTGTCGCCGGTTGCGTCTTGCTTGCGTGATTGTGTAATCAGTAGCGTTGCCAAGATCACCCAGATGGCGATGTACGCCGCAGCACGCAGGATCCAGAAGGTGGGAGTCAGCCAGATCTCCTTGAACCACATCGTGCCAGGATCGCCGGTGCCGTGGTAGTGCCAACCGTACGCGTTCATTCGGATCAGCAACACGGCGACCATCGCCACGCCGGCGATCGGCAACAGTCCGGCCATCGCCTCAGGGATGCGGCGAAACGCCACTGGCCACGCCGCCCCCGAAATGTAGGTCAACGCAATAAACAACGCTCCGCCCAAAGCAAGTGTCAAGAGGTAGAACACCACAACCAGCAGATTGCTCCAGACGTGAATCGGTGTGAAGGCGGCGCCGAGCAGTAACACGACTGCACCGCCTATCGCCATGCCACTCAAGAGCCGCTTTTGTTCTCGAGGCAGATTGTATTCGGTCGTCATGCGACACTCACTCCAAGTCAGCGTTGATGCCAGAAAGATAGCGAATCTGATGTTTCTTTGTTTGCTTCTTCGTTCGCAGCGTCGGTCGGTCCCGGTTGGTCTCCCGTGGTAGCCGAGTCCGTCGTTTGAAGCGAACGCACGTAGTTGATCAAGTCCCAGCGATTTTCTCTCGATAGCTGGACGCCAAACGGCGGCATGTTAAGCCGGCCGTTGGTCAAGATGTAAAATAGCTGACCATCGTTCCATATTTTCGAATTGCCAATCTGAAACGAGGGTGGTGGTGGATAGCCTCGTTGGGCGACCAAACCGTCCCCCTGGCCCTTGGGACCGTGGCAACAGACGCAAAAGGAACGGAATAGTTCGCCACCTCGGTCAACCGACGTCTGAAAATAACGCTGTCCAACCACGTCCGGCGATTCGATCGTTTTTGTCTTGGCGGGCGTCGTTGGAGCGGTAGACTGTTGCGGATCGCCGCTGTCCTCGGCCGCGCTCTGTTCACCCTGCTTCTCTGCTGCTGTGTTTTTTGCCGCCGCGCCTTCGTTAGCGGACTTGGTCGATTCTTTGGCAACCTTTTTCTGGGCAGCTTCTTCTTTGGCCGCCTTCGCCGCAGCTTCGGCTTGGGACGCTTTTTCCTCGGCGGCCTCCTTGGTGGCACGCTGCACGAACAGGCTAAGAGAAAACGGATTGCCGAGTTCCTTGCCGGGAACGGCGTCTTCGGGCGGGGCGGTTTTCGGATCGATTCCCGCAGGAAGTGGCGCGATATGTAACGGTAGTTTACCGCGAGGGATGGTTCCCGGAATCGGTTCCTGTTGCGTCATTCCGTTGCGGAAGACCGCATTGGGTTCGAATGCCGTGGAAGCGGGAGTGTACTTCATCGACATGCCGCCAAGGACTTCCACGTTCGGCTTGGAATAGTCCACACCCGACGTTGCGGCCAACAGAACGACGCCTCCGAGCAGCACGGCCAGAACGGTATTCGTTCGGCTGATCATTGCAGCATACCTCCTTCGGTTACAAGTCGCTCTTCGATGCTGACAAGATCAAATTGCTGCAGCATGGCGGTGAGGGAAGCCAAGTTGAATCGAGCGTCTGTCTCGTCGATCACCAATACGAAATGGTCATCGGTTACGCGTGGATCAACGATTTGTGGTTGTTTGCCGGGGTAGAGACGACTGACGGCGAACAACGCAAATACGGAGCCGAAGCCGGCCAACAGCACCGCCGACTCGAACGCCACCGGAGCGTCCGATGGAAGTGAGTTCCAAGGCTTGCCACCGACGTCGAGTGACCAACTGATGGCCGCGGTCCAGTGCTGGAACCAAAGCATGCCGAAGGCGCCGATCATGCCGCAAATGAAGCAGACCCAAGTCAATCGGGATGGGCGCAGCCCCATCGCTCGATCGAGGCCGTGGACGGCATAAGGGGTAAACGCATCGATGATCTTCAGTCCCGACTTGCGCACCGCGGTGGTGGCGGCCAGCAGATCGTCCTGGTGTTCAAAGGTTGCCGTTACAACACGTGTGCTCATGCGATATTCCTCTCCGCAGCGGGTTCGTTCCGCGCCGGCTTCTTCAGGTGGGCCGCCCCTTTGACTTCCGCGATGGAAATGGCGGGCGCAATGCGGCAGAAGATCAGGAAGCAGGTGAAGAACAAACCAAAGCTCCCGACCAGCGTTGCGACTTCAATCGTCGTTGGTGTGTAATCAGCCCAACTGGAGGGCAGGAAATCGCGATGTAAACTGGTGACGATGATGACGAAGCGCTCGAACCACATACCGATATTGATGAAAATGACGACCACAAACACGAGCGGTAAGCTTGCCCGGGCCTTGCGGAACCAGAGCACTTGTGGGATCACGACGTTGCAGGTCACCATCGTCCAGTAGGCCCAACTGAAAGGGCCTAATGCGCGGTTCTTGAAGACAAACTGCTCGTATCCGTTGCCGCTATAGGCGGCAGTGAAAAACTCGGTCGCATAGGCCAGCCCAACAATGCAGCCCATCGACAGCATCAGTTTGCACATGCGATCAACGTGTGTAATCGTGATGTAAGCTTCCAGGTTCATGACCTTGCGCGCGATGAGCATCAAGGTCAGGACCATTGCCAAGCCGCTGAAGATCGCTCCGGCCACAAAATAAGGTGGGAAAATCGTTGTGTGCCAACCGGGGATCACGGCGGTGGCAAAGTCCATGCTGACGATCGTATGGACCGAGAATACCAGCGGCGTAGCGAGCCCGGCCAACAGCAAATAGACCGTTTCGTAGCGAAGCCATGTGCGCGCGGAACCATTCCAGCCGAGGCAAAGAATCGAGGTGATGCGGCGCCGCCAACCAGGCTGGCTGCGATCGCGAATGGTTGCCAGGTCGGGCAGCAAGCCGACGTACCAGAAGACGGCCGAAATGGCCAGATAGGTCGAGATTGCGAAAACATCCCACAACAAAGGTGACTTGAAATTGACCCAAAGGGGGCCACGGGTATTGGGATAGGGAGCCATCCAAAACGCAAGCCAAGGCCGGCCCATGTGGATCAGCGGAAAGATGCCCGCACACATTACGGCGAACAACGTCATGGCCTCCGCCGAACGGTTGACGGCCGTCCGCCATTTCGCGCGGAACAAAAACAACACGGCCGAGATCAAGGTCCCTGCATGACCGATGCCGACCCAGAAAACGAAGTTGGTAATATCGAACGCCCAACCGACCGTCTTGTTAAGGCCCCAGGTACCGATGCCGGTCGCGATCTGGTAGGTAACCGCAATGACGCCGACCAGTAAGGCGGTGGCGGCGACCCCGAGCGCAGCCCACCACAACGCCGTCGGTCGAGCTTCCATTGGCGCGCAGATGTCGCGCGTCACGTCGCTGATCGTCTTGTCACCGGTGACCAACGGCGGTCTGGCAAGCGTGTTCGCATCAGACATGGTTGCCATTCTCCGCTTCCTCCGCATCACTGTTGTCTACAACCCGCAAATATCCCACGGACGGACGAAAATTAAACTCTTCAAGCACTCGGTAATACCGCGGATTCTGCGCGGTGTCATGGACTTGGCTGGCCGAATCGTTCAAGTTGCCAAAAGTGATGGCGTGAGCTGGACACGATTGCTGGCAGGCGGTTTGGGCATCGCCGTCAGCCAACGGTTCGCCACGACGCCGTGCTCCGATCTTGGCCTGCTCGATGCGCTGTATGCACATCGAACACTTCTCCATGACGCCACGCATGCGCACGGTGACGTCCGGGTTCAGCGCTAGATTTTGAACCTCGTCGTCGTGCTGGTACTTGAACCAGTTGAAACGCCGGACCTTATAAGGGCAGTTGTTCGCACAATACCGCGTTCCAACGCATCGGTTGTACGCTTGTTCATTCAAGCCTTCGTCGCTGTGTACCGTGGCCAACACCGGACAGACCGTTTCGCACGGAGCGTTGTCACAGTGCTGGCACATCATCGGTTGATGATCGACGCGGACGGCATCACCTTCACCTGAGTAGTAACGATCGATGCGAATCCAATGCATCTCGCGCCGACGCCGCACTTCGTCTCGGCCAACGACCGGGACATTGTTCTCCGATTGGCACGCGATGAGGCAAGCGGAACAGCCGGAGCATTTGTTCAAATCGATGGTCATCCCCCAACTGGCGCGTGGTTTCGGATGGTCGTCGGGCCAAAGCTGGTCAGCCGAGTCGTGGTGATGATGCGGGGCGCCAGCGCTTGGGTCTTTGGCGAACGCCGGCAGCGTGGTCTTTTGGACCAGGTCGCGCACCTCCGCGCCGCGCGGCGCTACGCTTTTCGGAACCGTTAGCGAATCGTACGTCTGCGTGACTGCCAGGTCCTGACGCCCACCTTTCTTGGTGAGTGTGACACCGTCGCGGGCGTAGCGAAACGTACCATTCTGAGTGGCAATGAAGGGGGCGACGTTCTTGCCAATCGGTGTGCCCTTGACGGTGGTCGGCCGGCCCTCCAACCACTCAGGGCCGATGTTGGCGAATCGGTCGGTTCCCTTCACGCCATAGGCCAAAGCCACGGCCACGACGCGATCGTGCTGGCCCCGTTGGACGAGAGCTGGCAGGTCGACGCTGCAGTTGCCAGCATCGGTGGCGAGTGTCACCAAGTCGCCGTCAACGATTTGGAGATCCTCGGCCACGGCCGCCGAGACTGCGACATAGTTGTCCCAAGTCACCTTCGTGATCGGGTCGGGTAGTTCCTGCAACCAGGCATTGTGTGCATGGCAACTCTCCGACAGTCCAACCTTGCTGTAAAGAGCCAAGCTGAGGCCCTTGCTCGCAGGTCGGTCGCCGAGCAGCTTTACGCGATCGGCTTGGAATTCCGCGGTACGGCTTTGCTCGAGCGGTAGTTCGACAAAACCATCATGCACCGCGCGTTCCCAGAAATCTCGAAACGAGCCCTTCTTGACCTGCGGATAGAATTGCTTCTCCCAGGTCTTCTGCACGATCTGCAGTGCGGAAAAATCTTGTCCGTTCCAACGAGCTAAGCTCTCTAATATCGGTCGCGTCTTACCCAACGGTCGCATCGTCGGTTGCAGCAGAGTGACCAAGCCGCGGATCGGTTCGGCGTCCAGCCAGGCTAACAGGGGATGCACGTCGGGACAGACGAAATGGGCGTGCGCGGCGAGATCGTCCAGGCGGTCCGCGAAGCTGATAACGAGTGGCACCGAGCCGATTGTTTCAGCGACCGATGCGCCGTTGGGAAGGTTATGGATCAGGTCGGTACCGGCGACTAGCAGAGCGCCGACCTTACCGTCTTCCAGTTCTTCGATGAGCTGCAGGACATCCGCGTCATTGCCCTGTCTTTGCAGGCTCGGTCTGTTGATATCGACGGTCTTGCCATAGTTGCCAAGGTAGTGGTTGATCGCGTTGACTAGTTTTTGGACTTCCACGTCCTGGCTGTCGCAGAGGACGAGGCTCTTGCCTCGAGTTTGCCATAGCCGATCTACAATACCGCTCAGTACCGCTGGCGCAACGGGGGGCGTGCCAACGGTCCCTTCGGGAACGGTCTGGCCTGCGCGCGTTGCGAGTCGCTTGACAAGATAACTCAGGACGACGGCATATTGGTCCGAGGCCAGGCGGTAGCGGTGATCGGCCTTGCTGCCGGTCAGCGACATCCGGCCTTCAAATTGCACATGGTACGACATGTGGGCATCATCCGCCGTCGGTACCCGGTTCTTGCTCCACGCAGCCGTGTATTCGACCGGTGATATCCACGTGCCAAGGAAATCGGCCCCAAAGGATACAATGACCTCCGCCAAGTCGAAATGGAAATGCGGCAGAAGACGTTTTCCATGAGTTGCTTTGTGAGCGTCCAGGATCGCCGTGCAGCTGATCGCATCGAATGTAATGTGCCGAGCATCTTCAAAGCGGTCGAGGAATTGGGCGATGCTGGCGTTGAGCGTCGGGCTCGATGTGGTTCCCGTTACAAACCGAACCGCTCCACCCTTCTTGGCAACGTCGTCCAACTGTTGCATGATCGCCTTGTCGACATCGCTCCAGGTCGCATCCTTTTGAGCTTGTTGCGGCACCGTCAGACGCAGGCGATCGTACAAGCTCAAGGGAAGAGCCTGCCCAACGGCACACAAACCGCCGCGAGAAAGAGGATGCTCGGGCATACCTTCCATCTTCAGCGGACGTCCGTCGCGCACGCCGATCAACAAACCACAGGCCGCCGGGCAACCGGCACAGGTCGAGGCGTATTCGGTCATGGCGCCGGGAACACGTCCTGCCGGCTGTTCCACAAAGGGCAGCGCGAACTCCTCGTCGGCACGACGGCAGCCGGACAGGGCGGCAAGTGAGAACGTGAACCCGGCCGCTTCCAGAAAGCGTCGTCGGCTCACCTGCGCGGCGTTGCGCTGGGATGCCAGCGGGAGTTCGCGGTGCGGTATGCCATCGGTGTGACTGGCGTCACCAGCCGATGCGGCATCGGCCGGTACGACGTGGCGATCCACGGGGCGAGATCGAGATGTTCGCATTGGTTTATTGGTCATTGGATTCAGCTCAATAGTGGCAAGCTGTACAGTTGGTTGGAGCATTTACGACGCGGCCGTTTACGCCGTTCTTGGTCGAGTCTCGGTGGCAGGTGATACACCAGCCCATCGAAAGACTCTCGAATTGTCGTACCCGTTCCATCGATTCCACCGGTCCGTGACATTGCTGGCAGCTGATGCCAACTGCCATGTGAACGCTATGATCGAAATAGACGAAATCGGGAAGATTGTGGACCCGTACCCAGGGGATGGGATGCGCTTGTTTGCCAGCCACCGGTTTGGCGTCGGCATCGAGCCCCAGCGATTCGTAGAGCGGCAGGAGTTTGTTCTCTTGCGGATCAATCTCCGTTGCGGAAACCGGCTTCGTTGCCTTTGCCGCCGCCGCGCCACTCTTTGCCGTTTTGCCGGACTCTTGTTCCGCAACCGCCGCGTTGCCCTCCGTTGCTCTCTTCTTACCAGTCCCCTTTGTGCGGGCAGGCGCTTTACTGGTTGTGGTCGAGTCGGGCGCTTTTGAGTCGGGCGCTTTTGAATCGGGTTGCCCGTCGGCCTGTGCCGCTTCTTTTTCCTTTTCCGCCGCTTCCTGAAACGCCTGGAATTGTCCCCAGGTCATGGTCACCACGTCGTGGCACTTCATGCAGATATCGGTCGACGGAATTCCGGCGTAGCGCCCACGGTAGGCGGCCCAATGACAGAATCGGCAGTCGATCCCCAGTTCGCCTGCATGCAAACGATGGGAATAGTCGATCGGTTGCACCGGCGCATAACCTTGTTCGCGGTCAGGCAGTCGCCATGACATCATACCTGACCCGAGCGAAAGTAAGCCAAAGAACAGGCCAATCAACAGGACGATTGTGATGACGCGTTGTTGCATGATAGTCGCTTCAAGTCATCGCTTATCGAGTTGCGATCCCGGACGGTCCGAGATCATGAACGGGTTGCCGCAATATCGGAAAAGAACATTAAACAACGTGTTAACACTTGATCTCTGCATTCTTCCGGGCGTAGAACCACCAGTTCACCGCCAGGCAACTCATGTAGTAAAGAGCAAATCCATACAACGCGTATTCGGGGGTTCCGGCTTTGATCTGCGTCGCAAACACTTTCGGGATCAAGTAGGCACCGTAGGCGGCCACAGCGGAGGTCCAACCGAGGACCGGCCCAGCTTGTTCTTTCGGGAAGATAATCGGAATCATTCGGAACGTCGATCCGTTACCGATCCCGGTCGTGGCGAACAAGACGATGAACGTCAACAGGAAGGGGACAAAATACTTTTCCGGTGTGGGAGATAGCCGTGCTTGGTAGACGAAGTAGCCGGCCAGGATCGTCGAAGCGACCATTAACCACGTATCCCACTGGGTCACGCGAGCGCCGCCGAGTTTGTCGGAAAGCCAGCCGCCGACCGGTCGGATGAGAGCTCCGATGCCGGCTCCGATCCAGATGAAGTTCGACGTGATCGGTGCGTTCACATTCGCAATCGGTTCGGCCAGTGGCAGGCCGTTCGGGCCGACCGCGACCTGACCAAAGACAACATCGATCAGCAGTGGGAAGGCGTTGGCGTAGCCGATGAACGACCCGAACGTCATCGTATACAGCCAGGTCATCGCCCAGTTATGTTTGTTGCTGAAAATGGCGAATTGGCTCTGCAGGTTTTGCCGGGTATCGGTCGGCGTCATATAGCGCATCAGCGCTAGTGTGACAATGATGCAAACGAACAGTATGACGAAGATTTTGAGCAGTTCCGGGAAGCCGCCCCAATCACTGATCAACAGGAAGACGCCGATCGCACCACCGGCAAAGCCAAGCGTGGTCAGCCACAGGTACTTGCCAATTGCGACGGGAGTGGGACCACACCGATGCTGCGGGAGATTGTTCATGAAGATCCAGGCCAGTACGGCCAGGAAGGTCATGATCGGCACCCACACGATCGCCGCATTCTGGACCCACAACTGCTGGGTCGCACCATCTTGTAGGAACTCCTGTGGTGCTCCGCCAAGGGGCCCAAAGACGCCGCGCGTGATCACCCAGGGGATCAAGAACTGCATGACGCTCACCCCGGCGTTGCCGAGTCCGGCGTTGAGCCCCAGGGCCAGGCCTTGCATGCGTTTGGGGAAGAAGAACGAGATATTCGACATGGACGACGCGAAAGCGCCACCACCCACGCCCGACATCGCGGCCAACAGAATGAGCAGGCCGAACGAGGTGTTCGGATTTCGCAGCGCGATGCCGGCGCCAATGGCCGGGAGGATTAGCAGCACGGTCGTCATGAATTTGACGTTCCGCCCGCCGCATATGGCGATCATAAAGGAGTTGGGAATCCGTAGTGTCGCACCGACCAATCCCGCGACTGCGGGCAATGTCATCAACAACGCGGCGTAGGACGACAGTTCGTCGTAGGGTTGGCCGTCGTTGCCGAACGTGAAATTGAACAGGTCCGGGTTACCAAAGTGGATACGCCGAATGATCTTGGCAATCATTCCCCAGTAGAGCCAAACGGAGAACCCGCAGAGCAGGTTCGGAATCGAGACCGCGAGATTCCGGTAGGCAATCGACGTGCCTTCCGAATTCCAGAAGCTGTTGTCTTCGACGTTCCATTTTTCGGGAGTGCGTGCCATGACCTATGATCCATTCTGTAATCGTTCATGTAGCCGTGGTGCGCATCTGTCCACGGGCAAAACAGCATCCCTGGTTATTCGATATCTCGAGCGATGTCGGGAGCCTTCTGCCGCTGCATGCGTTGAATAACGAAGTGCATCCAGGTGAGGCAGACGGCAATCAAGATCGCGAAGAACATCCAGCACGAAGTCCACAATCCGGTCCATTGCAACAAGTAGCCGAAAATGACCGGACACACGAATCCACCGAGCCCGCCAAGCACACCGACGATGCCGCCGACCACGCCAACATCGGTCGGAAAGTAGTCAGGAATGTGTTTGTATACGGCTGCCTTGCCGATTCCCATGACGGCTCCGAGCACCAGGCTCAGCGCCGTAAAGATCCATATATTGGCCTGGAAGAAGATCTCGGTGACGCCGCGTACGAGCAGTTGTTTCTTGGCGACCTTATCGCCCGGCTTTACGGTCGCCTCTTGCCACGACATCGAACGGGGCATGACTAACATGCCTTTGGTGCGTTCTTCCTGCTTGACCAGCTCGCCTTGCTTGGGCTCGATCTTGTAGGAGATCCGCTTGCCCGCCTTCGTTTCGACGACGACTTTCGTCGCGTCGACCGTGACCACCGTTCCCGCGCTGCTTGCTGTGATTCCTTTACCAGGCGAACGAATGTCCATTTGGGGTACGATCAGCAGTAAACAGGCGGCCAGGGAGAGTCCCAGTACCCAGTACATCACCGTGCGTGCGCCCAGTCGATCTGACAGCCAGCCGCCGAAGGCGCGGATAACGCCTGACGGCAGGCTGTTGCAGGCAGCCAATGTACCAGCCAATGCGACCGTGGTTGCGTAGGCGCTAACGTAATAGGGGACCAGCCACTGAGCCAGCGCCACGAACCCACCAAAGAAGAAAAAGTAATACAGGCCAAAACGCCAAACGCGCATGTTCTTCAGTGGTTGCAAGCGGTCTGCAAGCGTCTTGTTGGCACTCCCAGGCGGGAGACGATTCGTCGTGGTGAGCAGAAACAATATGCCGGTGACCAGCAACAACGCTGAATATATCTTGGGAAGGTGCCGCCACCCTTCGAGGTTTTGGCCGTTGTCGGTCAGCCAATTCAGGATGTGGGGCGAGCCAATGCTGGTCAAGGCCGCGCCTGCATTGCCGGCGCCAAAAATGCCCAACGCCGTCCCCTGCATGTGCTTGGGGAACCAGACGGAAGTATAAGCGATGCCGATGGCAAAGCTCGTTCCACAAAAACCGAAACCGAGACCGGCCGTAAAAAACTGCCAGTACGTGTTGCAATAGCTGACCATGTACATCGGCACCGCCGCCGATAACAGCAGTAGACCGTAAACGATTTTGCCACCCCATTTGTCGGTCGCCAAACCCAATGGCAAGCGGAAGATCGCACCCGTAAGGACCGGAATGCCGATCAGCCACCCCATTTCCGACGGGGTCCAATCGTGAACACCGTTTTCAACCAGGAACGTGATCAACACGCCATTCATCATCCACGCTGCAAAGCAGACCGTGAACGCGATCGTGTTCATCGCCAATATCCACCATGCCTGGCGACGCTGTTCCGGAGTCAGGTCTTCATTCATTCGGTCGGTCATCGTGACAGTCTCCGTCTCTCGATCAAGTACGCCATCGCTCGGTCGCGTTTGCGACGTCCCACCGCGTTACGCTCACCGTCGCCCGTACCATCGCACCACTTGTGGTTTTCGCCACAGATAGGGATTGGGAACGACCAGGACGTGAACCAAACGGGTGAAGGGGAAGAAACCGATGATCAGAAATGCCACCACAATGTGTGTCTTGACCAACCATGGCAAGGCGGTCACATATTGCACGTCGGGCGAAAGCAGGAAAATCGACCAGAGATAGGGGGCCAAGTGCGTGGCGAACCAGGTCGATCCCCAGGCATAAAAGACGGCCACCGAAACTCCCAGGATCGTCTGTGTCAGAAGAAGGGCCAAAATTATCCAGTCGGTCACCGTCGTCACGAATCGTACCTTGTGGTCCGTGAGGCGTCGCACCACAATGCTGATCACCCCGATGACGGTCAGCAGTCCGAATGCCAACGCGGTGATTTCCAGAATGTAGAGTCGCAGCGGGTGATGGTTCCACACCAAGATCGAACGCGGAATCAAGAACGCGATCAGGTGGCCTGCCGTGACTGCCAAAATGCCATAGTGAAACGGCACGACCGACCAAAAGTGGTGCTTGTTCTCCAGAAATTGGCTCGACAGACTGGAGTAGGAAAACGACTGCGTGCGGTACCGATACACGGTCATCAGGAAGAACGTGAACAGGCACACGTAAGGCAGCGCCACGAACAAAAACTGATCGAAAAAGTTCTGGCTCACCGTTTCCTCGCTGGGGTTGAAATAGGTGTTTCCTTCCGGTCGGCAATGCCCGGAAAGGATGGATGATTCGGGTCAAACGGTTCCGTGGTTTGCGCGTGCGACGGTTTCGCTTCGAGCTCACTGGCCTGTCTGTCCAGGTTGGGGAACTCGGATTCACGCGGGATCGCGTTGTGCGGGACGGCGTCCTCAGGCACACGAAGACAGTCGCCGCAGCTCGCTGCCACATCGGAGACCGGCAACGCGTGTAACAGGTCGACATCGCCGGTGGGGTTTGCACCGGTGCCAGGCGACTCCGCCTGTGCCTTGGCAAATGCTTCGCCCCACTGGAGCATCAACAGTGACTCGATCGCGGCAACCATGTGGCGGTAAGGTGTCTCTTTGTTCGCCAACGCCAGGTTCATCTTCTTGACCGCCGGCAACAGACAAGCACAAACGAATCGAGTCGCCTCGGCGGCGGGCATCGCGGCAGTTACTGCCAACACATGCGCGATGTGGTCTGGCAATTCGACCGTCTCGTGCACGTTGTACTTGCGCATCTCCTCGCGAATACGCACCATGAACAGCCCGCGAATATACTCCTCGCCAAACAGGTGCCAACCGACCTCCAACGCACATGCGGGATTAATATCGAACGTTCGTGTGTAAGCTTCTTCGAGGTCGTTTAGATCATGCGCGCGAATCGCCTCCGCAAACGTGTTCGCGCTCGAGGTGGCATCGGCCAACGCGTCTGGCGGTTGCTGCCCGTCCGGCGTCGAGTCGGTATCGGCTGGCGTAAAGTCGGTATCGGCTGCCATAGCCTGCAATTCCGCACTCAACCGCTCGGCCCATTTGGCGGTATCCGGTTCGGGATAGCAGAGCAGCCGACCCATGAGCGGCAAAGCGGTTGAGAGATGCGACATACGAGAAACCTCGATGAACCAGTATTCCCGGGCGCTACGCGATACGAAATCGTTGTCGGACGCGCTGGCCGTTGGGTTGTGTTTGTGACTATCGTTTCCGATGCCCGATTGCTTTTCCGATGCCCGACTAGCGAACGGTTGCCGTCATGCTGACCGCCGTGTTCACGGCAGGTCAGGCAGCATCTCGATGCGGTAACGCATAGCCTTTGGCCGTATGCGTTGCCCAATAGAGCGATCGTCTTGTGGATATTGTTTGGCGTTGTTGGGATTCAGTCGAATCATACGGTGCATAAGCGGGGCGTATCGGGGCGGCACCAACGGGGCGCTTACCCGTCGATCGGTCGCCAGCACTACATTCCTCGTTGTGGGCCACCGACGAAACCGAACCCGGTTTCGGTGCGGTGTTCGTACGGGTCCTTCATCATTTCGATGGCCTGTTCACGGTGCATCGGGGGGATGACGAAACGATCGTCGACGGTGCAGAGCGAGGTGAGGCGATAGATTTCATCTGCCTCTTCGGCCGTGCAATGGGCCTCGGCCAACATGCGGTCAGCCGTTGCGCGATCGACATCTCCGACGGTGACCGCGCGGCGGTGCCAGCGGACGGCTTTCTGTTTCGCCAAAGCGTAACGAACAACGCCTTCATGGCCTGCCCCAAACAAGTTCGCGAAGAACTTCATCGGCACCCGTGATGAGTCGATGTCGTGGAACAGGTCGGTCGATTCGTGGTGGATCATGTCATTCTCGCGACTCGACAGGACCGGCGACATGGGGGGCACATAGAACAACATGGGAAGCGTGCGGTATTCGATATGGGGTGGCAAGGCGATCTTCCACTCTTTCACGAATCGGTAGACGGGCGAACGTTGGGCCGATTCGATCACATCGTCCTGAATTCCACATTTCCGCGCCTCGGCGATAACAGCCGGATCGTGCGGGTCGAGGATCATCGAGCGGTGCCCTTCCACAAGCTCCTCGTCTGGCAGCTTCGCCACCTCTTCCAACCGGTCAGCATCGTAAAGCAACACGCCCAAGTAACGGATACGCCCGACACATGAGTGGAAGCAAGCGGGAGCCTGTCCCGTCTCTTGACGCGGGAAGCAAAGGATGCATTTTTCCGATTTGCCCGTGAACCAATTGAAATAGGTCTTCTTGTAAGGGCAGGCCGCTACGCACGATCGCCATGCTCGGCAGCGTTTTTGATCGATCAAGACGATGCCGTCTTCACCGCGTTTGTACAACGCACCCGACGGACAGGAGGCGACGCAACAGGGGTTCAGGCAATGATTGCAGATCCGCGGCAAGTAGAAGAAGACCAGTCGTTCGACCGCGTTGAGCTGAGCGCGTTGCTGATCGGTCAACCCTTCCAGGTTGGGATCGTTCTCGGCATAGATCGGTGAACCACCAAGGTCATCGTCCCAGTTCGGCCCTGCCTGAACGTCGATCTTGTCACCGGTGATCATCGAGATCGGCTCGGCCGTCGGTTGATCCGTCCCTTCGGGGGCGGTGAACAGATGTTGATAGTCATAGGTCCACGGTTCGTAATAGTCGTCCATGCTGGGCATGTGTGGGTTATGGAAGATGTTCGGAATGATCTTCGCCTTGCCGGTCGACTTGATGTGCAGCTTGCCGTCGCCCTTGGTTTCCCAGCCACCCTTGTACTTGCCTTGGTCTTCCCATTTCGTCGGATAACCAGTGCCCGGTTTGGTCTCGACGTTGTTCCACCACATGTACTCCGCACCCTTGCGATCGGTCCAGATGTTCTTGCACGCAACGCTGCATGTGTGGCAGCCAATGCACTTGTCCAGGTGGAACACCATGGAAACTTGAGAACGGATATTCATGCAGTATTCTCCGAAGCGATCACCCGTCGTGGCGACCGTAGCCTCATGCAAAACCCAAAGCCCAAAACCTAAGCACTAACACCAAAACGAACTACGACCTACGATCCACTAATAAACCGCTTTTCCAGGTAGTTTCCGAACCAGCAAGTGCGTGTCGCGGTTGGCACCGACCGGCCCCCAATAGTTGAAGTGATAGGTGAACTGCCCGTAGCCACCGATCATGAGGTTTGGTTTGAGTCGCGTCCGCGTCAGGCTGTTGTGCCCCCCAGCTCGCCGGTTCTTGCGCAGGGGAGATTTCGGAATCCCGTGCGTACGTTCAGGCGAGTGGTATTGCATGCATATTCCTGGCGGAATGCGCGAGCTGACGACCGAACGGGTAACCACCACGCCATGGTCGTTAAAGATTTCGATCCAGTCGTTGTCTTTGATTTCCAGTGAAGCGGCATCTTTGTCATTCATCCACAACGGGTAGACACCGCGCGACAATGTCGTCATGCGTTGGTTATCGCCATAGGTCGAGTGGATATGCCACTTGCCATGCGGAGTCAGGAAATTGAGTGCGATCGTTTCGCCCACCTTTTCGGTGAACTGCATATCCGCGTACTCAGTGGGCAGCGGCTTCGGCTTGTAGGTCGGCAGATGCTCGCCAAAATCAATATAGACAGGATGATCCAGGTAAAAGGACTGCCGCCCGGTTAACGTGCGCCATGGGACCATGGCCTCGACATTGTACGTAAAGGGCGAATAGGAACGCCCCTCTTCGATTAACCCTGACCACATCGGGCTGTTGATGAAGCGCCGCGGCTGGCTTTGAATATCCTTGTACGAGGTGCGGACGCCGCGATTTTTTTCGGCCAAATGGACCAGCGGGACGCCGGTCTTTTTCTCCATACCCTGATACGATCGATAGGCGAATTCGCCGTTGGTGACCGAGGCGAAGTGGAGTATCGTATCGCAGACCTCTTCGTCGCGGTCGAGCGACGGGTAGGTGTTTCCGCCCCACGTGACGGACGGGTGCGTCTTGATGTACTCGTCATACTCGTCGGCGATTGGATAGGAAGTGCCATGGGCGCCGAGCCCGTTGGCTCGGACCATCGGTCCATACGACGTGTACTGGCGATAGACGTTTTTATAGTCGCGTGAGACCACTTTGAATGCCGGCATCGTCTTGCCGGGAATCGCCTCCGTTTCCCCATGAATCCACTGTTTCATGTTGGGCTGGGCGATTTCGGCTGGCGAATCGTGCGCCAACGGTGCGGCAATCACGTCCTCGACCGGTTCCGGAAAATGCCGCTCTGACAGTTCCGAAAACTTTTTCGCAACCGCCTTGAAACTGGCCCAATCACTCTTCGATTCCCAACAGGCGGGAACCGCCGGCGAGAGGGGATGAATAAAGCTGTGCATGTCGGTCGAGTTCAAGTCGGCCTTTTCGTACCAGGTGGCGGCCGGCAGCACGATATCGGAATAGAGCGCCGATGTATCCATGCGGAAGTTGACGTCGACGACCAGGTCCATCTTTCCCTGCGGTGCGTGTTCGTGCCACGCAACTTCCTTGACCGAGTCTTTTGCCAGTTCTTCGGCCACGGCATTGTCGTGAGTGCCCAGATAATGCCGCAGGAAGTATTCATGTCCTTTAGCACTGGCCATGATGGCATTGCCACGCCAAATGAACCAGACGCGTGGCCAATTCTCTTCGGCGTCGGGATCCTCGACGGAAAATTTCATTTCCTTCTTCTGTAGACGCTCGGCGATCCAGGCCGAGATTTGTTCCGGCGTATTCGCACCGGCAGCACGTGCACTCTTGACCACTTCGATCGGGTTTTCAGGAAACTGAGGATAGAAAGGCAACCATCCTTGACGCACCGCGCGGACTTGCATGTCCATCGTGTGCCCCTTGGCCGTCGTGTCGTCCGCAGCGTTCTTGGGCACCGTGTGATAGTCGGTAAAGTCCTTTTCGTAACGCCATTGGTCGGTGTGCACATAGTGCCAGCTTGGCGCGTTCTGGACGCGCGATGGCGGATACCAGTCCTTGGCCAGCGCGATGGACGCCCACGATTCGGCCGGCGCGAGTTTTTCCTGACCGACATAATGGGCCAACCCGCCGCCGTTAACGCCGACACATCCGCACAACATCAACGCGTGAATCCCGGCACGATACATCAAGTTACCGTGATACCAATGGTTGATCCCGGCACCAATAATGATCGTGCATTTGCCGTTAGTCCGCTCGGCCGTGGTACCCCATTCACGTGCAAAACGGAGCAGTACGTCACGTCCGATACCGGTGTACTTTTCGCTCCATGCCGGTGTGTAGGGGGCGTCGGCATCGTCGTAATTCGCCGGATACTGGCCAGCCAGTCCACGATTCACGCCGTATTGCCCCATGAGCAAGTCGTACGCGGTGGTCACCAGCACGGTCGCGCCGTCGGCGGTGGTCAGTTTCTTAACCGGAATGCCACGCATGCAGGCGTTACCCGCACCAAAGTCGTCGAATTCAACCTGTTCGACCGAATCGTGTGTTTCGAGAAAGCTCAATCGCGGCTGGATCGCGCTACCGTCCTTGCCGTCCTTAAGCAGGAGATTCCAGTCGCCTGGCTTCGTTGCCCAGCGGAATCCGCTGCTTCCCATCGGCATCTTCGGGGCGTCAGCCGACTCGTCCCACATCAAGAACTTCCACTCGCCATGCTCTTCACCCGCGTATTTGTCGAGCGAACCGGCACGCAGCAGCTGGCCAGGACGCAGTACGCCACTCTTGCTCGGCTTCAATTGCACCAGAAACGGTGCGTCGGTGTATTTGCGCGTGTAGTCGAGGAAATAGTCGGTCGGTTTCTGGTGATGGAATTCTGTCAGCAACACATGGTTGACGGCCATCCACCAGGCACCGTCTTGACCCGTGTTCACCCCGACCCATTCGTCGGCGTATTTGGCCACCATGTTGAAGTCGGGTGAAAAGACCCACAGCTTGGTACCGTTATGGCGCGATTCGGCCAGGAAATGGCAATCGGGGGTTCGCGTCATGCCGACGTTGGAACCCATCGACACGAGCATCTTAGCGTGGTACCAGTCGGCACTCTCCTGCACGTCCGTCTGTTCGCCCCAGGTTTCGGGCGATGCGGGAGGCAGGTCACAGTACCAATCGTAAAACGATAGCGATATACCGCCGACCAGTTGCATCAACCGCGCTCCGGATGCGTAGCTGATCATCGACATTGCCGGGATCGGTGAAAAGCCGGCAATTCGGTCCGGGCCATGTTTCTTGATCGTGTGGATCATCGAGGCAGCGATGATTTCGAGCACGGTGTCCCAGTCGGCGCGCCGAAAACCGCCCTTACCACGCGCTTGCTGCCAGCGTTGCCGGGACTCGACGTTTTCAACCATACTGGTCCATGCGTCGACCGGATCGTCATGATTGGCGCGCGCTTCACGCCACAAGTCGAGCATCGCGCCGCGGATGTAGGGGTACTTCACGCGCAGCGGGCTGTATATGTACCAACTGGCAGATATGCCGCGCTGGCAACCACGTGGCTCGTAAGGCGGTAGCCCCGATTGGAGTAACGGATAATCGAGTCCCTGCATTTCCCAGGTGACGATCCCGTCCTTCACATGAATGTTCCAGGTACACCCACCCGTGCAGTTCACGCCGTGCGTGCTGCGCACCACCTTGTCGTGCTGCCAGCGGTTGCGATAAAACTCTTCCCACTGCCGACCTTGAGGGTCGAATTCGTCCCGAATCCAGGCAATCGCGTCCTGAGTGCTCATCAATGACCTCGCTACGGGGTGGTGTCTACCAGATTGCGGCGGACACTGTGAAATCGGTATTTCCAAATCGCGTCGCATGCGAAAATCAAGCCTGCCGCGCCAGCCAACCCCAACAAAAGGAATGCGATTCGACTTGCCGTCGAAGCGGATTCTTCCTGGGGAGCGGCGTCCGCGAAAAAGGCCACCAACGCGTGAATCTCTTCGCTCGTTAACGAGTGCTTTTGAAACAACGGTTGCATCGTTGCGGTCGCCGGGGCGGCTAACCAACCACTCAGAGCGTCACGACCGTTGAGCCGCTCGTAGACCTTCGTCATCTCCGGCCCTAGTTGCCCACCCCCGAGCGCCGAGGTACCGCGAATGCTGTGACACGAGAGGCATGGCGGAGCACCATTTTCCAACTGGGCGTAGCCAAAGAAATAGTCGCGGCCAAGCTGGCGGTCTTGGGATGTGAAAGGCGTGTTGGAGACCTGAATTCCCTTGAATTGCGACTCTTCGAGTAGCGATTCTGCTTCGATCAGGTCCAGTAGTCGCTCGGCGCGTTGCTGGGTCATCCCGGGAATCGGCGCCATGACCACGCCGCGCGCTGATTCCAGAATCTGCTGCGCATAGGGGTCGCCACTGCTGATGACCGCCTGTGGGTTCATGATGAACTTGACTAACCACGCGCGTTCCTGCCGCTTGGTTACGTCCTTCAAGTCGGGACCCGTACGCGCACCGCCCCCAATGGTGTGGCAGCTGGTGCACCGGTCGCGAAAGAAATCGACCGTGTCCTGCTGGGTAAAGCCACGCGGGACTGCCAGCGAAAACCCGACCATCAGGCCGATGGCCCAGCCGGTCCAGCGGCGCGGCGCGGCTAATGTGGTCACCCGCCAGCGGGCGCCGCAGCGCCTAGGGAACCGCCCAAGAGACACACTATCTGCGTGACCCATAGTCAACCTCGTTTTTCGGGGCCGAGCTTGTGTAGGAGTTATCTGGCGGCACCGAGAAAGCACTGTGCATGCCAGTATCTGACCAATGTGCAAGCAATCTACCCGAACGCTAACAGGATATCAAGACATTTTTATCCTTTATTCCGATTTTCTTGGGAGACGCCTTGTTTGAGCTTCCGATCGCTTGCGCCGCAGTCGCGCTGAGAAACCTGCCGCGCTGCCATGACGAGATCTCGCCATGTCGTTCGCGGGCGAATTGCAGTGCCGGCCGTTGTCTTTGCAGAGGGAGCAAGGGGCGGTAGAACGACGACCGTTTACGGGCTATGGTCGTGCGCGGTAACGGTTTTTCTGCAGCGCTCGGACTCAGAACGTGTTTTCGAATTCGCGGCGGAGCGGCACGGAGCCGAAGATCGCTTGGTTCTGCTCCACAATAGAGGTTGAAATCGAACCGATTGTGCATTGGGAACCATTTTCAAAACACGTTCTCAGTCGATAGAAGGGCGAACGACAATCCCTTGTGACTGCGCGGCCGGTTGTTCGTAGGCGCCGTAGAACTCGGAGTTGCAGTCGAGCCAGAGAGTGAGCCGGTGAAAATCATCTTCTGACAAGTTGACGTCATAGTGGTTCTTATCAAGGTAACTCAGCAGTTTGGCAGCGCGAGCGCCAAAGCGTCCGGGAATCGTCCGTGCTCCGCCATGAACGCCTGAGTGGATCGAACCGTTGGTGACGTCAAAATAGAACCCGTATTTCGAGGCCAGGTTGGTATACGAGCGAGTCCAGCCGTGTGGCCCCTCGATGATTCCGGTCAGATCGATTGCGTTGCGGCGCGTGTGGCAATCGACGCAGTTACGATCGAGCACGTCTTGCACCAGCCGAACGTAATTGAACGGGTTCGAACCCTCAACTTCGGGCAAGATGCGTGATGGAGCGCGCTGCATGGCGAGCGGCGCATTCGCAAGACGTGCTGGCGTCCTTCGTTTACGTTCGTGGCAACCCTGGCACGTAAGCTGCTCGCCCGGGTGCAGGTAAGTGCCGCTGCGCATCGATTGGATCGCCATGGCACGTTCGTCGAGCGCCTGGAAATAGATTTCCTTGCCTGCGGGGGCCTCGAAATAAACGCTGCCGTCCGGTTCGACCGGTACTGTCCCGAGAACGGCGCGCGCGTTGGTTTGTTGAGCAACGCCGATGCGAGGTATGTTCGGAGCTGGTGTGGTCTTGGGAAGCACTTGGATCACGCGCAGCGCGGTCACGCGCGTGTCTTCGGGCCAGTTGAAATCACTGTCGTAAACATTAACAACACCGATGGTCGCCGATGGAATGTTCGATACCGCCTGTCGCGCCAGCTTGGTTTGCACCGTCTGGTCAGGGAGTACAGGCGGCGTGAGACGCGCACGCATCGGAATCGGGCTGACACAGGAAATGTCCGGGTCCCGATAAAGGAGCTCCCGGTTGCCGTACCGATCGATCCAATAGATGCCGCGGTTCTTGGCCTGGCGATCATAGACGCACAGGAAGTCCTCTTCCGAGAGTGGCCAAGGAGTGCCATAGGCCGAATATTGACGTACTTTCGTCTTGCCTCCTTCCGCTTCAGGGAAGGGTGCTTCGGGTGTCAATCGAGTGAGTTGTGACATGGCGCCATCGTCTTCCAGGCGTGGGTCGATCAGCAGCAACGATCCGAACTCATGACCGTGATGTGCCCCGGCACAGGCGACGAATTTGTCCGAATTCGGTATGGCGCGGATATTCATCTCCATCCAAGGACGTGCTTCACGTTCTTCGGGATAGTTGCCATGAAACGAACGCGGGTCACGCCCGTCGGGATAGCAGGTCCAGATGTGGTGCGCGATGTTCGTGTCTCGGTCGACGTAGTCCCATCGTGTGTAGACGATCATGCCATCATTAGTCACGCTCGGATGCCATTCGTGCGTCTCGTGATGGCTCAGCCGAATAATGTCGCTGCCATCGGCCGCCATGCTATGCAGCGTATAGACCGGACAATGACGACCACAACGCAAGTAGCCGCCACGCCGCTCGGTGATGAACGCAATTCGGCCATTGGGCAAAAAACACGGGTCGAAATCGTCCCAGGCACCATCGGTCAGCTGACGCAGATCGCTACCGTCCGCATTACATTTGAAAATGTGATAACAGTATTCAGGCAGCCATTCATAGGCCTCTTTGCCTTGGTATTTCGCCCATGCTTTCGCCTCGCTGTAAGCGAACAAAATCGTTTGGCCGTCGAACGATAGCTCCGGGGACAGGAACGCACCACCTTCGAGCTTGCGACCCTTCAGCCGACCGTTCTGCACGACGGAGTTTTGCAGCAGATTCGTGACCCGCGGATGCTCACTTAGCAATCCCTCGATCACAAACAGCCCGCCGCCCGGCTTGGCGTTACATCCATAGTACTGGTCGCACATATGGAACACGCCGACGGAGTCGTGCCGCTTGATGAACAGCAGTTTATCGAATTGCAACTGCGGGTTGCAGAACGCGATCCGACGCGCCAGCTTGTGTGCGCGCATATGCAAGTCGCGCTGTTGTGTATCGGTCTTCGGAGACGCCGTGCGCATTGCCTCTTCTTCGGCGCGCAGCCTGGCGAGCTCGGCGACTAGAGGCTGCAGATGAGCCGTTTCGGCTGAAGGTCGCAAACGTTCGGCTAATCGCTCCGCGCGATCGAGCACCTGGTGGATCGTCTCGAGTTTCACACCCGCGACTGGCTCGGACCCCTCCTGCTGTGCGAGTTCCGACGCCACCAACAATCCACCGGCCATGGTCAACATGAGGAAGATAGTCAGGCGAAGTACCCGACCTGCTCTGGCGAGCGACCGTGACGCGGCCAGCGCGCATGAAATCGTGCAAACGGATCCGTTGTCGCATGCGAGCATAGTGCTTGCTCCACATCAATAGAGGTTCGGAGTGCGAGTCGGCTAGGGGAGGAACCGTTATTGTAGCCCATACCGCCGTCCAGAACACGTGCAGAAACAGGTGAGCGCAGAATGGGGTGTGCCGCACCCAGACACCGCGAGGCCGCATCAAGCAAGACGTGGATCCGTTCCAGGCCAGTAGCATCCGATCAGGTTCATCACCTATTCTTGTTTTTGCGAGTGCCTTGCCGTTTAACCGCTACGCCAGAGCCGCGGCGCGTCGAGCGCGCGTGTGGCATCGCGGTACGGTTTGAGTCAGTGTGACGGCTTCCTTACGCTTCCGTCAGCGGCGGCGGCGTGCGCGCTGGAACGCCACCGTTCAGCGCGCATCCCGCCAGAGCATCCTGAAAAAGTCCTCTGCACTCACAATGCGTCATGCAAGCGTACTATCCCAACACATGATGTCCGGTATTCAACCCCGCTTTTTCCGGATACTCCTCTGGGATTGCGGTTAACCGCATCTGCTAACTCCCCAACCTTGCGCAACAGTCCCTTCGCACCGTTGGAGTTGTTCCAACTGAGCACCGATCCGCGCGAGGAGAACGACGTCGCTGTCACACAACGCAAAGCGTTTCGCGAGCTTACCGCAGCCCTGCGCCAGCAAGTGCAACGGGGCGGCGCCGTACCCTGGCAGTAGTGACGCATCGGAACGACGCACTGGGGAACGACGCACTGGGGAACGACGCACTGGGGAATTCAGGCGTCACCAAGAAACATGTGGCAATAGCTTTCATAGCGGCGTACGTCGAGTTTCCCATCGGCGGCGGCGTCTTTGACGGCACAACCATCTTCGTGAATATGTGTGCAATCAGGAAAACGGCAATGGCTGACGTACGGCCGCAGGTCGCGAAAGTATCCGGCTACCTCCTCGGCGATAATATCCCACAGCTGGAACTGGCGAATACCGGGCGTATCGACGACATAGCCACCGCATTCGAGTGGGATTAAACGCGAGGTCGTGGTTGTGTGCCGACCTTTTTGCGATTCGGAGCTGACAGTGCGCACTCGCAATTCCAAGCCGGGTTCGATGGCGTTGAGCATCGATGACTTGCCGACTCCGCTTTGTCCCGACAACACGCACTCCTTGTCACGGATAACGGCGCGTAGCCGGTCCATACCAAAACCAGTGGTTGCCGACAGCAGCAACACGCGGTAACCCATTTGGCCGTAGACGCCGACCAGTGGTTGCAAGTCGACTGGGTCGATCAAATCGACCTTGTTGATGCAGATGATCGGAGGGATACCGGCCTTTTCCGCCGTCACCAGCATGCGATCGATTAGGTGGGGCTTAATGATCGGCTCAGCGGCGCTCGTGACGATCAGCAACTGATCGACGTTGGCCACGATCACATGTTGTCGGCCGCGACTCGTGCGGCTCAAGACACCACGGCGCGGGTCGACACGTTCAATGATGCCTTCACGCAGGTTTTCAGAGTCACTCGTAAGGCGGAACCAGACCAGGTCACCGGCCGCAACAACATGCCGCTGATCGGTACTCAAAGACTTCAAAAGGCCACGCATCGCACAGCGGTAGACGGTGCCGTCGCGCGCACGGACCATATTGCCCAGGCCATGAACGCTCAGCACACGCCCACGCTGACAAGCATCCATATCAACGTCAAATTCGACACTATGCCCCGCATCGTCAGCGGTGGTTGCCGTGCCGAACACGGTTCGTTTTCGGGTCAACGAACCTTTGCCGCTGACCCGTTCGCTGTGTGCCAGGTCGTCGTGCGCTTCGGTCTCGTCCCGATTAAACTGGCGCGTGAAGTCACGTTCACGAGTACGCGTGTCATGTTTCTTGCGAAACTGAGCTCGGATCTTGCGTTTCTGTTTTTTCGCCACGAGGACCACCGTGTCTGTTTGTGAACACCGTGTCTGTTTGTGAACACCGTGTCTGTTTGTGAACATAGGCCGCCGGTCGCTCGACGGCCCGGCGGATGCCCACGTTCGTCTGCTTGTGCAGACGCGTGCGGAACAAAACGGAGTAGGCAGACCAACTGCCAAGAACCGAGTGTTTATTGCGTCCGCAGACGACCACTATTTGCTATCTGACGGTCCCTTAGTTCTTGTGCGCGTCCGGTTCTTCATGCACGGACGGGCCGATCACGGCGCGAATTTCCTGTTCATTCAGCTCTTCCGATTCCAGCAGCGCTTTGGTCAGTGCTTCCAGTTTCTCGCGATTTTCGCTAAGGATCTTGTCGGCCGCTTGGGACGCCTCGTGTAAGATGCGTGCGACCTCTTCGTCGATCAACTCCATGGTATGTTCGCTGAAAACACGCTGGCGGTGCAGTTCGCGGCCGAGGAATGGATCCTCTTGCGTTGTCTTATAGCTGACCGGTCCCAGTCGTTCGCTCATCCCCCAATGCGTGACCATGCGTCGCGCGATACCGGTGGCTCGTTCGAGATCGTTTTCCGCGCCGGCAGTCAGCTCGTTATAGATTAACTGTTCGGCGGCGCGGCCACCTAACGAAACGACCAACTGGTCACGCAGCTCATGCTGGGACATACTTAGTCGATCTTCCAACGGGAAGGTATGCGTAGCGCCGAGCGATCGTCCGCGGGGAATGATGGTTACCTTATGGACGCGATGAGCACCTGAGGAAAGCCAGGCGGAGAGTGTGTGACCGGCTTCGTGATAGGCGGTTTTTTCCTTTTCGTTGTCTGACAGAACTTCTTCGCGTTTGGCGCCCATCAGGATTTTGTCGCGCGCGTAATCAAAGTCGGACATGGCGACTTTGTTCTTGTCCTGACGCGCCGCCCAGAGTGCCGCTTCGTTGACGATGTTGCGAATATCAGCACCGGTTAGCCCGACCGTGGCGGCCGCTAATCGTGTCAGGTCCACATCGTCGGACAGTGGGACGTCGCGTACGTGGACTTGAAAGATCTCCGTGCGGCCTTTGAGTGTGGGGCGATCGACCGTCACATGCCGGTCGAATCGTCCGGGACGCAGCAGGGCAGGGTCCAGCACATCGGGCCGATTCGTCGACGCGAGCACGATCGCAGAATCGTTGGGCGAAAAACCGTCCATTTCACTCAGGATCTGGTTCAACGTCTGTTCCCGTTCGTCGTGACCACCACCCAGCCCAGCACCTCGTTGGCGACCGACCGCGTCGATCTCATCGATGAATATGATCGAGGGCGAGTTTTCTTTGGCGGTCTTGAAAAGGTCCCGCACGCGACTGGCGCCCACGCCGACGAACATCTGAATGAACTCGGAGCCGTTAACCGAGTAGAACGGGACGCTCGCTTCGCCAGCCACCGCGCGCGCCAACAGCGTCTTGCCGGTGCCGGGCGGGCCGTTGAGCAAAACACCTTTGGGGACGCGCCCTCCAAGTCGCTGAAACTTGGCCGGGCTGCGCAAGTATTCGACGATCTCCATCAGGTCGGCCTTGACGCCATCGAGTCCCGCGACATCTGCGAATGTGATCGGTTGCTGCACGGCTTCATACAGCTTGGCCGGACTCTTGCTGAAACCGGAAAGAAAGCCCCCTCCCATCATCTGGTCGCGCGAACGTCGATAGGAAAACCAGAAGAAACCGAAAAGGACCAGTGGGACCAGTAGTACCGCCATGTAAAACATCAGCAAGGCGTTGCTTGGCGGTTCATTCCCATACGGGACCTTCTTCTGATCAAGCAGCTCCGTCAGGGCGCCGCGAGTTTGGCTGTCGCGCGGTAAGACGACCCGGAACTGTTTGTTCAGTTTGACTCCCTCCTCCTCCTCCTCCTCCTCCTTCTTGCCATCGGCACCAATCGTCGGCGGTTTGTCGGGCTCATTCTTGAATTGCCCGGTTGCTTCCGTCTAGCCCAATTGTACCGATGCGATATTGCCGGAACGGATCTGGTCGAGAAAGAACGAGTATTGAATGACAGATCGGCTGCGCTCGTTCTGGATCGTCGCCAACACGACGGCCATGACTCCAACAATCAGCAAGAGCACCCAGATGTTGGGGCCGGTGCGGCGCAACGATGGTTTTCCGTCTCCACTGCGTGGCGAGTCGTCTTTTGGCGAGTTCCCCATTACCGTCCTTCTCGTGTTGTTTTCTTACTATCAGCTTCCAGCGACTGTGGTTGACGCTGTCTCGTGCCAAAGCGGGCTGCGCGGCCGTGCCGAGCGAGCACCATTCATTGCACCGTGCTTGTTGTACAGGGCCCGTCCCCTGGTCTGGTCAATTTCTTAAGTCGTTGTTGCTACTTTTCTTTCACTGGGTTCGGCCTGAAGGGCCGGCGCTATGATAGCCTAGGTCGGAGCCCGCCCCGAGGCGGGCGGAGGCCTAGGTGACCCCGCCCATTTGGGGGGCAGTGCATCGCCAACCGCTTCGTATGGGGGGGCGATCACGTTCGCTTGCCGGCTGCAGACTTGCCACATCGTGGCGGGTACATCGTGGCGGGTACATCGTGGCGAGCATTGCCCAACAAAGCCCGCCTGTGCCCAGTAATTGTATCGGACGCTTGGCAAAATTGCGATGCGGTCGAAACCCCCCTTTGACGAGTCGACCAAAGGGCAGGATAGCAACCGCGCCTGTTTTGCAGGAGTCCGATATGCTGACGAATTGTGCGTGATCAGGCATCGAACGGGGACTGCAAAACGCGTTTGCGGATGCCGTGGCACAAGTCGTTCGCTACGACATCGCCTTAGGCTTCCCGCTCGGCAGGCATCTGGCAGCGCTGCCAGATTTGCCATTGTCGCGCGTCAAGTCTGTTATCGGTTCGGTCTTCAAACCTGCCTTCGTGCTGTGCCGCCAGTTCGGCTATCTCCGCTTCTTCATCGCTGCTGAGGACCCAGGATGGCGAGATTGGGTTCCCGGCGTCGGCGGCCGCCAGGACATGGTCGAACAACGTGGTTCGTTCCAGTTGCCGAATGCGGATGCATTCTTCCATGCTGCAGCCGGCCGATAGCACCTTCCAGGTCCAGTACCAGTCGGGTTGTGTGGGTGGTTCGCTCAATTCGTCGTGCCCCGCAGGCGTCTCGTCGATAACCGGAGTCGACGTCGCTGTGGCGGCGCGTTCGTCTGCGGAATCGGGCATTGTCGTCCTGGTCTCACGTGCGGCATCGTGTGGCGTCACATCGGCGCCGCTAGTATCTGAATCGCTGGTATCTGAATCGCTGGTAGGTACGGCGCGCGTGGTGGGTGCGGGAGGGATCGTCGCGGCAGCGACGCGCGGCAGTTTCAAGTTGCGGAGCCGTTGCTGCAGCGGCTGTGCGATACTCAACGGCCGCACCAAGGGCCCCTGGCCGGTCATGACCTGTTTGCCTGCCTGGGTCAGTACGACGGTTGGCCGCATGCGATGCGTTTCCCTTTGTGCAATCAGCTTGCCGCGTACCAGTGCTTCGAGCAGGGCGGCAGCTTCGGTCTGTTTGAGTTCGCTCAACAAGCCGAACGTGCTGAGCCGGTCGAGCTGCATCTTGCCGATCTGTTGTGAGCGCGAGCCGCAGAGCATTTTGGCGACCATGACCTTGCCGACTCGGCCCTGGGCGCGCGCCACGCCACTTAGTGCGATCCGTACACACTGCAGCAGCTGGTCGTCATGTTCAAGGGTCGCTTCGTGCGTTTCGATATGTGGGATTCCACCACAGTTGTCACAGCAACCGCAGCGTTTTGCGGCCGGATCGCCGAAGTAGTGCAAGATTTTCAGCTGGCGGCATTGTCCGGTTGTGGCATAGTCGATGACTTGTTCCAGTTTGTCGATTTCGTTGGCCTTACGCCGTTCGAGCGTCGCAAAATCGATCGGCAGATCCTCGAAGGGGCGATCCCGACGGGGGACGTGGACGGCGCGGCCGCGAAACGGTGGCACATAGTCGAAGGCGGCCAATTTGCGTAGTTCTCGCAGCGCGCGGTTCGCTGCATCGCGTTTCATGCCCGACAATTCAAACAGTTGGGAGAGCTGGAAATAGACCCGTTGGCCGCGACGCGTGCCGACGATTTGTTCGATCGCTTGCATCAGCCGGCGCTGGGAGCGGGCTTCGCGAGGAAGCAGGTCAGCCAGGGTCGGCAAGTCCGAGTCGATACGGACCGAGGCGCGGTTTTCCTGCGTGGTCAAACGTTCGATCGCACCACACTTTTCCAACAGCTGCTCGCACGCCCCGATCCCCTCCCCGCCAATCTCCAGGCTCAACCGTTCCTTCAGATCTTGCTGAGTGATTTCGATTGGGTCTTCGTCTAATTGGCACAAATACCGATAGACGCGTGCGACTGTGGCGCGTGATGGGTAGGCGTTCTCGATGAAAAACTCTTGAATGCGGCGGTCCGTGGAGGTGTACAGCAGCAAACACCTCGAAGGTTGTCCGTCCCGACCGGCACGTCCTGATTCCTGGTAGTACGCTTCCAGGCTTCCGGGGATGTTGTAGTGAACGACGAAGCGTAGATCGGCTTTGTTGATGCCCATTCCGAACGCGTTTGTGGCGACGATGATCTGCAGATCGCCACGCATGAACTTCTCCTGGACCTCGCGGCGCCGATCGGTTGCTATTCCGGCATGGTAGACCCCGATAGATCGATCCGTGGTCTGGCCGAACAGTGCTGCCAAGTCCTCGCAGCGCCGCCGCGTCGACGTGTAGATGATCCCCGCTCCGGGGGTTTCCTGGAGGAATTCCAGTAGCGCCTCGTCCTTCATGGAATTGGTCCAGGCGTTGATTACCTCGAAGTGCAGGTTGGGACGCGCAAATCCGGTGATGAAGATCCGTGGTTCGCGCAGCGCCAGTAGTTTGAGGATGTCGGCACGTACGGCCGGAGTGGCGGTGGCCGTCAGCGCGATCGTGGCGGGGTTGCCCAGCTCGTTGCGGAATTCGCCCAACCGTGCATAGTCGGGGCGAAAATCATGGCCCCATTGGCTGATGCAGTGCGCTTCGTCGATCGCCAGCATTTGGACCGAGGTCTTGCCGACTGCCTCGAGGAAACGAGGGCTACGCAGTCGTTCCGGTGCGATGTAGACCAGGTCGTGTTGGCCGTCGGCCATCTCGTCCAGCCGCTGCTGCTGCTGGCTGGCGTCGATCGTGCTGTTGATCAGGGTCGCGCGGACGCCCAATTCGTGCATCGAATCGACTTGGTCCTTCATCAACGCGATTAAAGGCGATACCACGAGCGTCACGCCGTCTTGGACGATCGCCGGCAACTGATAGCAGAGGCTCTTGCCCCCACCGGTGGGCATCACACAAAGACAATCCTGGCCATCGAGAATGGTCGTTATGACCTCCTCCTGCCCTGGACGAAAGGCGTCGAGCGCAAACACGGTGGACAGCTGCTCTTGGACTCGGCGTTGTTGTTCGTTGGTCATCACGATCCATCCACAACCAGACTTCCGCCGCCGAGAAACCTTGAAAGAGAGCTGCTATTATATCGCGTTTCCCAAACTTCGACTAGATAGCGACCGAGGGCGGTCGAGCGGTAGCTCGTGGTTGGTTGGCGGCCCTGCCGCCCTTGGGCTACCAACGGCACAAAGCTTGTTCTCTTGTGCAGATTCCAGCGACCAACGGGAGCGGGCCAAAGGCGGTCGAGCGGTAGCTTGTGGTTGGTTGGCGGCCCTGCCGCCCTGGAATGTCGAACTAAGCTGGTGGCTTACCGAATTGGAGCCGGGGGCCAAGCCGCAGCCCAACCGAACGGAAGTTGCCGGGGTGCGTTGGCTGACCGTCGAGCAGATGCGGCAACTGCCGACGTTGCTGATAAGCAACCACCATTTCCTGGACGCGATGCAGCGGCGTGAGATTCAGCTGTTCGAGCAGTAGGCGCCGGAGATGCAGCAGATGCTGGCCCTGGATTCGGCCGCCCAAATCACGCTCATCGTTTTCGATGGATGTATCGTCGGTTGAAGACCTCGGGATCGAATGGATCGACGCCCGTTGCCGTGAGGGGCTTCGAGGTGACTGGCACCGCGCTTTGATGTGCGGCGGGCTGCACGGCCATGTCGATTCGGGTGGCGGCACGATTCTCGCTGGAATTGCCGTCTGGTGTGGCGTTTGCGGCCGAATTGGTGGCAGTCGAGTCGCTGACGGCGCCGCTGCGGCGTTGCAGTGGTTGCAGCAGGACGGTGTTTGGGGTCTTCAGAACGGCAGGTGGCTGGCGTCCCGCTTTCTTGCTGGTCTTGTAAACCCACTCGGCCAAATGTTGCGATGGCACGACATCAGCATCGCTCAGCGGGGGCCTGTTGGCGCCACCATGGGCCGTTGTGGACATCTTCAGCAGCGGACTGCGCCCGGGCTGGGCTGGATCCAGTAGTTCTGCCACTGCACGTAGGTTGCGCTGCGTGAACCGGCGCGGAAGTGTGCGGCCTCGGGCAGCGCTCAGTAAACGGAATTCGGAAGCAGCGTTGGGCCCGTGACAGCTACCGCCCCCGCAGCGATTGAGCAGGAGCGGTTGGATTGTATGGGTAAACTCCGCGATCGTGCCGGTCGGCAAATTCCGCAATTGGGCGTCGAGTTCCGCTTGTTCAGCAACCTGCGGCGCTGGCTGCCGCCGCAGGGCCGGCTTTGAAGTTTGGTGAGCGGCGAAATGCAGTCGCTTTTCAAAGCGTTCGTTGGCCGGATCGAGAGGGGCCCGCCGTTGCGCGGCCATCAGTTGTTCGGCGGCGGCCGGTAGCAGGTCATAGCACAGGCACCAATCGGCCAGACGCAAATGGTCCGCGACGCTGGCGCCCGGCGGCAACTTAGCTCG
Source organism: Planctomycetota bacterium (assembly GCA_024277285.1). The sequence continues at coordinate 20,689 of JAJRVM010000074.1, read as the reverse complement.
TTTCCGCCGGTAGGCGTCGTCGAGCGAGTCGCAGTGCATCGCGACGCGATCGACCGGCACCGATACTTCGTCGCGTTTGTTCATGGTGACCACATAGCGGTCGCCGACACGCAGAATATTGCCGCGCATGACGTGATCGGTACGCAGTACGAGAACACCCGCACGCGGCAGCAGTTGAGGATCGTCAGCATGAGTGACGCCCATGAGTCCCAAGGAAACAACGGCCCAGGCACCTAGCGTCCAACGTGGATATGACATGGCGGGGGGATGGTAAGGAAATGGTCAATCCGTAACAAGGCCAATTTCGGTACTAGTGGGACTGATAAAGGGGAATTATATTGGAAAATTCGCTGCGTGCCGTATTGGTGGTAAGTGGTTGGTCAACTGGGGGGGGCTGTGATGCGTAACGGCTCTGACCGGTTTTCTGCCAGGCCCCAAGATAGGGCAGGCCGGGCCCAATGACGAAATACCATTACGAATGAATGCCGAAGCACGAATGACGCAAATGGCGATTCTCCAGTCGTTCTCTCCATGGCAGGTCGGCTCTCCATGGCAGGTCGGCTCTCCATGGCAGGTCGGCTCTCCATGGCAGGTCGGCTCGAAAATAGACGGGGAACACGCATTCGATAGAAATGCGCGCGCAGCCCAGAATCGGCCTGTCGTCCCGTCAATATACCGTGCTGTGTGATTCAGCGCTTCTTTGGCTTGCGGATCCACACGACTCGACGGCAAATACGGGCTCGACGGCAAAGGCAGAGGAGGTGCCACAGGTGACGAACCAGTTACGCGAACTCTGGTATCGAGGTCATGTGCAGGGGGTCGGATTCCGCTACACCGCTGCCGGGACAGCGCTGAGGTACCCGATCACGGGGTATGTTGAGAACCTGCCCGATGGTCGAGTTCATTTGGTGTGCGAGGGGACGCCTACGGATTTGGACCGGTACCTTGAGGACATTGCGCAGCGAATGGAGCCGTTTATTCGGGAAGTCAAGCAGGACAAGCGACCGGGAACGGGCCATTTTAACGATTTCGAGATTCGTCATTGAACGCGGCCGAAACTCAAAGAAGACGCCCCGTCTGCCGAGGGGGGGTAGGGGGTGGTGTGATGAGGGTTTGGTCTTGACTGGAAGGCCTTTGTCTTCCGGTTTTTGTTTCACATTGCCCTTTTTGGAAAGAACGACGAATGCCCAACACGGAACGCCGCAATAACGCTTGAATCCGTATGAAGCATGCGCACAACGGTGTGCGGAACCGCTACTTTCGTCATTTGTGCTTTGTCATTCATTCATTCGTCATTGGGTATTTCGTCATGGCCCCGGGGCAATATGACATTCTCAACGGGCGCGGCTGGAGGTAACGGACTTGCTTTTCTTATGCAGATTCCAGCGACCAACGGGAGCGGGTTGATGGCGTCCGAGCGGTAGCTCGTAATTGGCTGGCGGCCCTGCCGCCCCGGGGCGGTCGGATTTGACGCATCATGAGGCAGGCATTGAACATTCGGGCATTTAATCGCGTAACATCGAATAAACCCAGCTAGTTGTCACGCAAAACGGGGAAGTGGATTTTCGACTATGAGCCATCCGATCGTCTTAGGATTCTTGGGGACCAAAGCCGTCAGTACCCTCACGCCGCTGTGGCTGCTGGGAATGGGCATGCTTGCCGGTATGGTGTTAATCGCGGTTTTTTGGGCAATTTTGCTGCTCGCGTCGCGCGTCATTCGCATCCCGGCGCTATTGCGGGCATCGGACGAGGTGTGGCTGTCGATTCGCGAAGGAGTCTTGTACTACGTTCTGATCGTAGCGACCGTCTTTGCGGCGATGGGTATTCTGGGCTCCATTTCGTTACGGCCGATGGGCGAGTCGATCGAAATCCTGTCCTCACTGCCGCGGCTGGCGTCGGTGGGGACGTTTGACCACGCCATTACCATTCCCGGCACACCGGCGGCCGACGGTGACGAACTGGTGATTCCGAAGGTCCATGAATTGCCCATCTGGTTTCGAGGCGACGAGCTGGTTGCATTGAAAGTGGTGAGCACGGAGAACATCAGTATTGCCCAAGACCCCGACGCGGAAATGGACACCTTGGCGTCGACCAATGTCAAGGCGGAGGAGGCGTCGAGTTGGCGCAAGCGTCCGAATTCGCAGAGCCCATTTGGCAAGGGCGAGATTGACAAACTGTACATCCGCAATCGCGGCGTGGATGACGCGATCGTGACGGTGACGATCACGACCGACGTCGTTTATCCGGAGGTGCGGGTGATCATCGTGTCAGCCATAGCGCTTTTCACCGTCTTCATGCTTTACTTCTTACAGGCGATGCTCATGCCGCGTCTTTCGGCCATCGCCCTGGCGACTTTCAAATCGGAGGTGGCTCAGCCTGTTTTCATTATCGTGTTGATTTTTGGTGTCGTTTCGTTGGTGCTCTCGATTTACATCCCCTACAACACGTTTGGCGAAGACATCAAGATGTTGATGGATTCGGGCCTGACGCTGATCCGAGTGCTCTGTATCATGCTGGCTGTGTGGGGAGCAAGCACGACGTTGGCGGACGAAATTGACGGCAAGACGGCACTGACGGTACTCTCCAAGCCGGTACGCCGCCGCTCGTTCGTGATCGGCAAGTTCTTCGGAATAGGTTGGACGACCGCCTTGATGTTCATCGTCTTGGGCTCGGTCCTGATGGCCGTGGTCTCGTACAAGATGATCTATGATGCGCGGGAGAACTCGAGCGATATTCCGACCTGGCAAGCGTGTTACGTTGCCATGGCCAGTGTGGTTCCTGGGCTGACGCTGGCGTTTATGGAAACGATGATCTTGGCGGCGTTGAGTGTGGCGATCTCCACCCGGTTGCCGATATTCAGCAACTTCATGATCTGCTTTACGGTCTATGTCCTTGGGCACTTGATCCCGCTGATCTCGCAATCGACGGAGGGGCAATTCGAGATTGTAAAGTTCGTCGGGCGATTCAGTGCCGCGATATTCCCGAATCTCGAGGCATTTGACCTCCAGACCGCGCTGGCCGGAGGGTTTGCCGTCCCCAATGCCTACCTAGGCATGTCGCTGATCTACTGTTTGCTGTTCAGCATCGTCGCGATGTTGCTGGCACTGATCTTGTTTGAAGATCGTGACTTGGCGTAGAAGATCAGCAATGACTCGGTTGACATTTCCTTCGAGTTTCCCCTGGGCTGTTTCGTCTGGGCTGTTTCCTCTGGGCTGCTAGAAAAACCGTTTCTACGGCCGTGCTCTCGCGGTCGATACGACGTTTTTTGTTCCGGATTGACGCACGCTGTGTTCGGATACGGATAGACGGCGGCCCGGGCGCAACGCGATCCACCGAGCGCTCTTCTTTGCCCTTGAACAAAGCGGCTGCGCTGCGGAAGCAGCGCGCCACTGGTACCGATTTCGCCATTGGTACCGATTTCGTAGCGTGGACCCGTCAAATGCTGGGGGGGCTGCTGGCTGTTCTCCTGGGAGGGCAAAGAAAATGACGGGCAAAGAAGAAGTGTGATACCAGCCTCGTATCTGCCCGTAGGATGGCTGATTTCGACTGCTAGCTACCTGCCGGCGCGCCCCACTTGGATGTGTCGTCATTGCGCAGCCTCGGTTGAGCGGCTAAGTGGCGCTGTCCAGCTGACCAAACGCCCACGTCTTCATCAGACCAGCACTACACTGCGTCATCATACAGCGTCATCATACAGCGTCATCATACTGCGGCCTGCGCTTGATGCAGCTGGTCGACCATGTCTCGGTAGCGTCGGTAGATGCCCAGCGCGACCCAGCCCAGGTAGGCATTGGCGGCCAACGAGGCAAATAGTGCCAGCGACGTGAGCACGAGCGGCAGCCACGGTTTGGCCGGCGCCAGCTCGGTGGCTTCTTTCTTGGAGAGCGTTGGTTTGTCGCCGGCGGCCAGCAGATCCGTTTCGACCGGTCGGGTGCCAGCCGGGCTTTGGGTCGCGACCGAATGGGTCGTGTCATGTGTCGTTGCCGACTCGGTGGCAGGTGGCTTGATCTCCGTTTGGCCAAAGCGGATCGGCGCGGGCGTTCCGGAGTTGATACTCGGTGGGGGTACCGGACGCACTGCGGGTATATTTGACGGTAGCGGCGCGCCGATACCGCTAGGTGGCGAAGCAGGTGCTGTGCCAGGTGGAGGCGGCAGCGTAATGTTGGACGTTGGGGAGTTTCTTGGAAGCGTCGTGTTTGTCGAGGGCCACCCCCCACCGCTGCTGACGCCTGGCGGGGGTGCAAGATTCAGCGCGCCTGACTTGGGCGTCGTGCTGGGAGTGAAACTGGACGGGTCGTGCGAATGGCCGGCAGGGGGCGGGGGCAAGACCGAGCGACTACCGCTGCCGCCAGGGGCCGACGTGTGAGTGTGGCCCGACGAACCTGGAGGCACCACCGAATTGCCGAGTGCTGGGTTGCCAGGTGCTGGGTTGCCAGCGGCCGATGTGCTGAACGCGGGGTTGTTGCCGGGTTGTACCAGAACGCTGGCTTTTCCATCCGAACCGAGTAGTGGCGGTGGGGGCAATGTGATCTGTCCACCGGCCGCGCCCGAGGCGCCATGGGCGGGGGAACGTGAAGAGGCCCCCCAATTGTTCGGCGGCGGCATCACCGATGTACCGCCATGACCGCTGGCTCCGCTTCCCGGACTGGCGCCATTGGGCGTCACCAAGCTGCGCGGCGTAGTGCCGTTTTGCAGAAGGCTGATTCGCGGGACCGGTCCGCTGCCGACACGGATGCGGAACCGGCGCACGTTGCGCGCTTCGGGCAGGATCTCGCTGACGATCTCCTGACCGTTCTTCATGTCCTGCAGTAGGGCGGGTTCAATTTGGACAATGTATTCCAGCTGACCATCGGCCGATGGCTGCCAACCGTAGTCGACGCCGATAGCAGCAAGTGATACGAGGACCGCGATTCCGTTCATGGCGTGCTCGCTGTGAAGGAGAGTCTGGGCTATTCGGGGCGCTATGGTAACCGGGATTGGCCCTCGGCGTAAAGAGAAAACAAGCGACAAAGATTTGTCCTGGTAAACTGGGTGCTATGCCGACGCTGTGTTGGACGGCGTTAAATAGGGGTATCTGTCGTGCAAGGTTCGATTTCCTCGCAGGAACGGGCACACGTACCCGTCCTAATCGACGCTGGCATCCCAATCTATGTTCCGCCGTTTGCCTCGCCGTCCAAAGGGAACACGCAGACCGCCGTCCATTTCAATACGACAGGAAACTCAAGACGGCAGGAAACGGCAAAGAAGATCGTGGGCAAAGAAAAACACTCGGTGGATCGCGTTGCACCCCAGGCCGCCGTCTAGGGTTAGTCGGACGTTGCACGCGTCAATTCGGACCGAGACCGGTGCGTCGGCCAATGGCCCAATGGTTACAGAATAGGGACGTCTTGGCAGTCCCGTGGTTTCAGCAGCCGAGCGTCTGGCGCAGCCAACCGATCGTACGGGTCCAGACCGGAGGTGCCCGTGGCATGGGCTCGACTTAGTTCAACGAGTCGTGTCATTCGCTATGCGACCGGTTGGCGGTTTCGTTCCCGGTCGAATTGGCTCAATTCGCGATGCAAAATATTCAAGGACGTTTGCAGGAACGCGACCGACATCGGTCCGACGAGGATGCCGATCGGGCCCAGCGCATTGACGCCACCGAGCACGCTCAGCAAGGCGAGTAACGGATGCAAGCGTGATTTTCCATGCAATATCAGGGGTTTGATGAGATTATCGATGCTGGAAATGATGGCCATTCCGTAGATCGCCAGCATGATGGCCACGCCAGTACGTTCTTCGATAAAGTACAGCCACAGCGCGGCGGGGAGCCAGACTGCGGCGGCACCGACGAACGGGACCATGGCCAGGAGTCCGGTCAGCAGCATCAGCAATACAACGCTATGGAACCCGGCCAGATAAAAGCCGAAGCCGGCCAAGATTCCTTGGGCGGCGGCTGACAGCAACGTCGCTAACACGACGGCTCGGCTGACGTTCGTAAAATCGGCCAGCAATTCATGTTCGTACCGGTCGTCCAACGGCGAGAGCCGCATGATGGTGTCGACCATTTCCGGTCCGTCAAACAGAAAAAAATACATCGACACCGACATGATGACCAGGCCGATGACCAGCCGGCCGAACATGGCGGTCGTCCGGCCGCCGATGGAGAAAAGCAGTCCCTTGGTGTTCTCAAGCACCTCACGCAGCGTCTTTTGCAGGTCTTCCTCGGTGGGATTCACCAGTTCCTTGATCCATGCTTTGAAGTCGCCACCGAGCAATTCGATTTTCAAGTCGTGGAATTCAGCTTGGGCATGCCGAATCGAGTCGCGATATTCCGAGGGTGTCAGTGCTTCGTCCCCTTCCAGCAACGCTTGTTTGAGAGTGTTGCGGATGGCGTCGAACTTGGGCGCGGTTCCTTCGGTAGTGACGGTATAGCGTGATCGGAGTTCGGAAAGCTGCTCGACCACACCGGGGATGGTTGAACGAGAATACTCGGGTGTAAAATCCTCGGCGCTGACGACCAATGCGGTGAACGCCTCTTCCGTGGTGCGCAACTGCCGCGCGTGCGGCATCTTCAACAGATCGAAACGGTCGCGTGCGTGAGCGATTTTCGCGCGCAATTCGTTCGGGTTTTGACGCGCGATCATGGCACTGCCTTCGGCGGCCGCCATGATGACGATCCCCAGGAAAGGGATCATGACGATGCACAGAATCAGTGTCGTCGTCAGTGCGGACGCCACGCGGCGTCGGCCCTGGCAACGCACCAAAATTCGCTCGTGAACCGGGTGGAAGATCACGACCAGCAACGCCGCCAGGAATAATGGCAGCAGGAACGGGGCCATGACGCGGAAGAACAAAAACCCGATCGCGGCGATCGTCGCGATCAATGCGAAAAAGGAGACCATGCGAGACATTCGGCAATTCCTCGGCAAATGGAGGGCGGGTATTCCGTGGCGGCCAATCCAGTCGTGCTGGAAGAAGCGATTTCAAGAGGCACATTCTAGACCACGCGTGGGCGGAACCAAACCGTGCTTCGGTACCAGGTTTGCTGAACGTATGCTGACGAGTTGAGTTGTGGCTGTGGTTGGCGTTCGAGCAGCACGACTTCTGTGCCCTGTACCCTGTGCCGCGCGAACCGTCAAATCACCTCTCGGCCATCAGGCGTCTGTTGGCATCGGGAGTTTCGGGTTTGGTGGTCGCCGACGACCGTGTTATGATCGGAACCAAATCTCGCATAGGAGAATTCGTATCAGAGGTTGGTAACCAGCGAAGCATGGTGCTTTGAAGAGACGCCCAAAGGCTTGTCTCATGGGTAAGTAAGACGGGTAAGCTACACGCGCTTCCAGCGATAAACTGCAGCACTGACCGCACGAGGCTGTTGAGGACGCTCCGCAAGCAGCAGAGCTTCAACGCCAAACCTCCATACAAGTCCCGCTGCGGATGGCGAAATTGTTTCCTGGTCTTGGACTCGGGACCTTTCCACACTTGACGTGCTGGCGAGGCCCACACTCGCAACGGACGCAAGACACGTGACGAACGATTCGGTGGAATCCACGAACGTTGACAAGCCCAAGGGGCGGCGTAGCGCGCGGATCGTGAAGCTACTTGTGCGAGTGGTGGTGTTGAGCCTGGTGGCCGGTGGCATTTGGCGGACCTTCGCCAAGGGCGGCGACCAGTTGCTGAGCCATGGTCTGGCATGGCAGAACATTGACGGCAAGTGGATGTTGGTTGCGGGGCTGTTCTACATCGCCGGCCTTGTCCCCTGTTGGGTTTTCTGGCACCGCACGTTGCAAGCCATGGGCCAACGCCCCCGGTGGCGTGAGTCGTTGCCGGCTTTCTGGATTGGCCATTTGGGCAAGTATGTGCCGGGCAAGGCGATGGTGGTCGTCTTGCGTACCGGCTTGGTGTGTAGCGACCGGGTCAACAAGACCGTGGCGGCGACCAGTGTTTTCGTGGAAACGTTGACGATGATGGCGGTCGGTGCGTTCGTATCGGCGGTGATCCTGGTGCTGATTAGCGACAACGGCTGGTTGAAACTGCTGGCCATTGGCCTGATGATTGGTTCGGGGGTGCCGACGTTGCCCCCCATTTTTCGTCGAGTGGTTCGCATGCTGCGCGTACAGAAAGCCAATCCACAGATCGAATCGGCGATTACCGGTGTTGACTATCGCCTGATGGCCACGGGTTGGGTATCGGTCAGTGTCGGTTGGCTGCTGCTTGGGCTTAGTCTGTGGGCGACGCTCGAATCGGTGCCAGGCGTTGCCGCGCCGCTTGGTGATATTTGGCTGTTGACCGCCACTGTTGCGCTGGCCATGGTTGCCGGGTTTCTGTCGTTGATCCCTGGCGGTTTGGGCGTGCGCGACTGGATTCTGGTCGAGTTGCTGGCCCCTCGCTATGGTGTCGAAGTGGCATTGGCCTCGGCGATCCTGCTCCGTTTGGTCTGGTTGCTGTCCGAGCTGCTCGTATCGGGTATCCTGTACATGGATGTCCTGTGGCGACGACGCGCCAAGGCAGACGAAGATGCACTCCCCATGTAGGCCCGTCATGCCGGGTAACACGGTCACCCCGGGGCAGCACTGTCTTGCCGAGCAGCGCTGTCATGGCGGGCAGCATGTCTAGACCTGAAACGGGAACCTTCCAGAAACTCCTACCACTTGGCGGCGAAAGTTACCATGTCAGACTTGATGTCGATTGTGATCCCGGTCTTCAACGAACACGAGAGTCTCGATAAGCTCCACGCCGAATTGACGGATGTGGCGTCAGCGCACGACTACGATCTGGAGATCCTGTTCATCGATGATGGCTCGACCGATGCGTCCTGGTCGGTCATCGAGCGATTGGCTGTGTCGGACCGACGTGTGCGTGGCATCCAGTTCCGACGTAATTTTGGTAAAGCGGCCGCATTGAGTGCGGGGTTCAAAGCGGCCCGCGGTGTGATTGTCTTTACCATGGACGCTGATCTGCAGGACGACCCGCGCGAGATCCCTCGATTTCTGGAGCAGCTGGATCAAGGTTTGGACGTTGTCAGTGGATGGAAGAAAGTGCGGCACGACCCGTGGCACAAAGTGGGACCTTCACGCGTCTTCAACTGGTTGGTCGGAGTGATGACGGGTGTGCGTCTGCATGACCATAATTGCGGCTTCAAGTGTTATCGTGGTGGCGTCGTCAAGGAAGTGCACTTGTATGGCGAAATGCATCGCTTCATTCCCGTTCTGGCCGCGTCACGTGGCTGGAAAGTTGGCGAAGTGGTGGTCAATCACCGTGCCCGTGAATTTGGGCATTCGAAGTACGGAGTGACGCGTATCGTCAAGGGGTTTCTTGATCTGTTGACCGTGTCGTTCTTGACCGATTTTGGCCAACGTCCGCAGCATTTGCTTGGCTCGATCGGTTTGCTCTGTTTCACACTCGGGTCATTCGGCATCACGTTGCTCACCGGGTGGTGGATGGCGTCGCGCTTGGTTGACTCGATGGAGGTGCTGCACCTGCACGAGCGCGCCGTGTTCTATTACTCGATGGTTGCCCTGTTGCTCGGCGCTCAGTTCATGGCCATCGGGTTCCTGGCCGAACTGATCACCGCGCATATGGGCAAGGACCGAAAGAACTACTCCGTGAAGAAACGAGTGGGTGATGGGGCGCCAGATTAGATGGGGGGCAGATTAGAAATCGAGTGTGCCGTTGCGTTGGTTGGCGGTTTAGCGAAAACGCCGCGTGCCGACATCCTGTCTGGAATCGATTACCGAAATACCTTGCGAGCTACCGCCATGCCGAACTGTTTCACATCCTGGACTCGAATCGCTTGCGCGGCTGTAGTACAGTTGGGCGCCAGGATCTTGTCATTCCTGACCGGGCGTGCCCGAGCGTGTCCGGCATTGACACTGCCGACTCGTATCCTTCGGTTTGCCCAGCCCCGCGCGTAGTAGAAATTGACCTGAAACTCGACGATACCATGGTAACCTTGACTGTTCGATAGTATGCCCATGCCTGCAGAAACACCATCCGCGAAAGACCCGTCTCCAGAATCCGCGTCCGCGCGATCGCGTTCGTCCGCGCCGCCATCGTCCGTGGCACCGTCGTCAATGGCACCGTCGTCAATGGCACCGTCGTCAATGGCAATGCCTGGCGATGATGGGGGCACGAGCCTTTATCGATGGGCCGTGTTGTTGCTGATCGCCACCAGCGCAGCCGCGATGGTGGGACGCATTGCGGTTGTCAACGCGACGACCGGCGAGACGCCGATGCTGAGCGCCAACGATCGCAGTCGGTGGTGCACGGTGCGCACCCTGGTCGAGGACAACAGCTATGTCATCGACCGGCTGGTGAAGATCAAGCACCCAGAGACGCAACGGAGGTACTGGAAGAGTATCGATATGGTTCGGCACCGAGGGCTGGATGGCAAGGAGCACTATTACTCGAGCAAACCAACGTTGCTGCCGACACTGCTGGCGGGCGAGTATTGGGTAATCCGCAGTTTGACCGGCGCGACATTGGGAGACGACCCGTTCCTGGTTATGCGGTTGATGATCGTCATTACCAACGTGCTGCCTTTGCTGGTCTATTTCTTGGTGCTTTGGCGATTGATCGATCACCTGACGACCAACTCCATGGCAGCGATTTACGCGCTGGCTGCGGCTACGTGGGGAACGTTTCTGACGACGTTTGCGGTTACCATCAACAATCACACGGTTGCTGCGATTGCGGTGTTGCTGGCCACGGCATTAATGATGCACATCGCGCTGGGAGCGAAAGGATGGTGGTACTTTGCAGGCGCCGGGTTGTGCAGCGCGTTTGCAGCTGCGAACGAGTTGCCGGCGCTGTCGTTCTTCGCCTGTGTGGCGATTGTGGTGGTGTGGAAATCGCCGCGACAAACCGTGTTGGCCTTCGCCCCTGCGGCCCTGTTGGTCGGTGCCGGCTTCTTTGGCACGAACTACCTGGCGCACGGGACCATCGTGCCGGCTTATGCGCACCGTAGTGACGGTGCCATTATTGCCACCGTGCACCGCGACGTGGCCGATCTGTTGGATCGTGAGGTATTGCCCAGTCCGCTGCGTGATGCGTTGCAGGGGGCGGATGTCAAGTTATCACAACAGGCGATCGTGTTGGTCGACCAACCCGAGAAACGTTGGGTCTTGTGGGATCGAGTGGGACAGAAACGGTTCGCGTTGGTCATGAGTGCCGCCGCGCAGAGCGACGATACGATCGAGATTCGGCGTTGGAACAACTGGTACGACTATCCGGGATCGTATTGGAAGACCAACCGGCAGGGCGTCGATCGAGGCGAAGCGTCGCGCGCAGTCTATGCGCTGCACGTGCTGGTGGGACACCGCGGTGTTTTTTCGCTCACCCCTATCTGGCTGTTGGCAGCCGCAGGGGTCGTGCTGTTGTTGAAAGACCACCGGACGGTCTGGCGCTTGCTTGCCGTGATGGTGGTTGCGTTGAGTGTCGTTTGTTTGGCGTTCTACATCAGCCGCCCTGAGATCGATCGCAACTACGGCGGCGTTTGCTGCGGCTTTCGCTGGATGTTCTGGTTCACTCCACTCTGGCTGCTCTGCCTGGTTCCCGCAGCAGAACGGTTGCTCGCCAGCAAGTGGGGACGCGGCATCGCGCTGACCTTGTTGGTCATCAGCGTTTTTTCGGCAACCTATGCCGCCGCGAACCCCTGGTCGCAACCTTGGTTGTTTGAACTCGGTGTTAATGCCGGTTGGTGGCAGTATTAGGGGAGCTCGTCGGCGCTGCGGCACTGCGTGCCGTTAAACGACACGGAGTGTCGTTTCACACTGCGTCCACACTATTTTGTTGCTCTTGCTGGATCGGTTCGCCTTGGTCAGGCGTTACTTGATCTGCCAACGGCGGCGCTGATTGATCCACTCGACTTGGCGGCGTAAACTGGAGTGCCGTGTCGGACGCGCAGCGCCGAACGAGGAAAATACGTATTTGGGGCCATGGCCATCGGTGGTCGGAATGCTACAAGGAGAGGGTCTTCGCATGATGAAGCGACGAGAATTCTTACAGGCGGGGGTCGGTAGTGCAGTGGCGCTGGCGGCGGTTCCGACAAACCTTTTTGCGGGAGCCGACGACGCGACGTTGCGAGTGGCATTGATCGGTACTGGCTGGTACGGCAAAACGGACCTGTTTCATTTGATGCAAGTGGCGCCAGTCGAAGTGGTTGGATTGTGTGACGTTGACAGCAACATGGTGGCCGCTGCGGCCAAATTGGTGGCGCAGCGACAGCCGTCCAAGAAAACGCCTCCGACCTACGGCGATTACCGCAAACTGCTGGCCGAGCAACGCGCCGACGTTGTCTTGATCGGCACTCCCGACCACTGGCATTGCTTGCCCATGATCGAGGCATGCAAAGCGGGAGCGGATGTCTACGTGCAAAAGCCGATCAGTTGGGATGTGATCGAAGGCCAGGCGATGGTTGCGGCGGCACGCAAATACAAGACCACTGTGCAGGTTGGTTTGCAACGCCGCAGTACTCCTCATATTCTGGAAGCACGCGATCGGTTTATCCGCACAGGCAAGCTAGGGCGAATTGCTTTCGTCGATGTGCATAGTTACTACGGATCTCCCAAAGACTATCCGCCGAATGTGGCACCACCTGAGTCGTTGGACTGGGAGACTTACGTCGGTCCGGCGACGTGGCGCGATTACAATCCGGGAATCCACCCACGCAGGTGGCGCGCGGCACGCGAATTCAGTAACGGGCAGACTGGCGACCTATGCGTTCATTTCTTCGACTCGGTACGCCATATCCTGGAACTCGGATGGCCCAAGCATATTTCCGCGTCCGGTGGCATTTTGATGCGCAAACCGGACACGAATATCAACACGCACGATACGCAAACGGCATTGTTCGATTTTGGTAAGCTGCAGATCGTCTGGAACCAACGCAACTGGGGCGAGAACCCCGATCCCAAGTATCCCTGGGGCGCGACGATCTATGGCGATAAGGGAACGCTGAAGCTGAGTGTGCGGTCTTACGATTTCATTCCGTACCGTGGTAACGGTACGCCGGTGCATGCCGAGTACCTTGACGAGCGTGAAGAATACCCGGAGGACCTGGAACATAAGGAGACGGAACTCTTTGCGGCTCCCGCAACACGGCGGCACATGAAGAATTTCTTGCAGGCACGACGCGACGGTAAACGGCCGGTGGCCGATATCGAACAAGGATATATCTCGTCCGCTTGCTGTATCCTTGCCAACCTGTCGATGGAGTTGGGGCGCAGCTTCCAGTGGGACCCGGTGGCCGGCCGCATAGTCGGTGATGATCAAGCCAATCAGCGCCTGGCACGCGAGTATCGCGGTCCATGGAAACACCCGACGCCCGAGAGTGTATAGCGGCCCAGACGCAATGCACTACGTCAGACGCCCCCCCTGCCTGCTCGCCAGGCAGGGGAAGTAGTGTAACCGGCTAGTCGCCGTCCTACCAAATACCCCACGGCCGAGCGTGCCGCAGTTGTCATACGTTTCGGCCCGGAGGGCCGATACAGCCTTTGCCGGAGTCGTAAGGCTCCGGTAACGCTCAGAAACAACCCGTAAAGGCCCAGCGGGCCGACACAGGGGTCAGCTGTTACCGATTCGTTTCCTGTACGCGGCCTTTCAGGCCTCATGTTGTCTTGTTGTCCGCAACCCAGGCCTCCGCACGCCTTCGGCTTGCTGCGACCTGGGCTTCCATAGCATCGGCCTTTCAGGCCGAAGGCGTCACCGCGCACCGGCATGTGACACTGCGCTGTCATCGTCCCCGCGCGATGCATTGCGCCAGGCAGGTGAAGCAGTTTGACAGGCTAACCCTGGAGTGATGTGAGTCTGATCTTGACTGAAAAGCCTTTTCTTCCGGTTCTTGTTTCATTTAGTCCTTCCTGAAAAGAACGACGAATGTGCAACGTCCAGTGACGAAACAACGTCTAAATCCGCATGAAGCATACGCGCAACTACCAGCGAAACCAGCACTTTTGTCATTCGCGCTTCGTCATTCATTCGTTATTGGGTATTTCGTCCTTCGTACTTCCCGAGGGTGAGGGGGCCAGTTAACGATCAACGCCCGCAGATGGTTTGCCGCATTAACCTGGTTTCTCTAGAGTACCGGCCCGTCATGCGTGCCCGCTCCCGGGGGGCGTCGACGCTGTTCATAATTTTGACGGTCGTGAACTCAAAAGCCGTGTTGCATTAAATCGGTGGAAAGCCGATGATAACCGGCCGCTTAACGGAGATCCCAGGCAGGGACTTGGTGGCGGCTTGGTTGGATAACCATGCGGTTCGCGTCGCAAAACATGCAGGGAGGCACTTTCATGCGTACGTATTCGTGTTCAGTTTCCTGGTTGGCCAGATGGTTTACTATCGCCATCATGGCCAGTACATTGCAGGTCCTAGTCGGCTGTGGTGGTGGGGGCGATGTACCGACCACCAGTATCCCCAACGCTTCCAATGCCACGACACAACATGGCTCGTCAAGTCACCACAAGCGTGATGAACCCGTGACGCTCGTGGCCACTAATGGCGAGTTTCAGTCGCCGGCTCGATCGGAAGAAGAGCTTCATCCTGAGGTGCTGATCAAGACAAATCTAGGCACGATCCGCGTGCGTTTGAACTGGGAAAAAGCGCCTCGAACTGTCGCAAACTTCCTGTACAACTACGTGGAAACTCGATTCTACGATCAAACGGTATTCCACTATGTGGATAACGGGTACATGATCGCAGCGGGGGGGTACGCCGTCGGCTTGCAAGAAAAGCAGACGCAACCACCGATCCCATGTGAGGCGAACAATGGGTTGTCGAACAAGCGAGGGGCGATTGCGATGGCGCGACACCCAGGTTATGCGAATAGCGCCACGTCCCAGTTCTTCATCAACTTGGTTGACAATCCTGGCCTCGACTATCAGCTAGCGGACGATATGAACGGCTACTGTGTCTTCGGTGAAGTGATCGAAGGGATGGATGTGATCGACAAGATCGCGCAAGTAACCGTACATGACCAGGGCGAAATGGCTAAGACTCCAGTACAAGCCGTGATCATCGAGTCTGTTGCACGGACCAAGTAGGCGGCAAAATACGCAACGGGTAGCTGGGCCCGCCAAGGGCTCAGCCAAAGCATCACTCCGCTACTCCAATTCCGAGGAGGGGCACGCCCTTGACGCTCGGAGCGAATGTCCGACGTACTACCTGGCGGATGGGTGCGGTACTTTGTGCGCGCTGCGGTAGCTTGTTTCCAGGCGTTCGAGCAGGTGCCGTTGGGTGTAGATGCGACCGGTCAGCTGAGTGTAGTCCTTGATCGACCGCACTTTGCCTGACGAGGTCTTCGGCAGCAGGTCGAGGAAACCGGGCACACCATGAGGCCGCTTCAGCTTCGCCAGTTTCTGGCCGTCGGGGAGCTTGGCGATATCGGTCAGCATGCGTTGGCCACCGCGCACCCTGCTCACTCGGTCCATGCGGTCGTAGATCCGTTCGTAGCCACTCACTTGACGCATGAATTTGATTCCACGCCGGGTACTCAGGATGCGGACCAGCGCGGCATCTGTGGGCAGAGTATCGGCCAATAGTTTCTTCCGGTCGGCAGGCGTCCAACCCGCTGCGGCCAAGGCCTTGAGGACACGCGTGACATCCTTTTGGGTAAGCAGATCACCTTCTTGGTATCCGTCGCGTTTGCTCAACGCCACTTGCGTGATACCGCTAACCTGTTTCAGCGACGGCCGCTTCTGCGTCTCCAGCGGAAACGCCGGTGATCCGGATGCGAGCGCAAGCAGTACTACCATTGATCCGGCCGCGTATAGCGCAAGACGCATTGAATGGGCACAGCGAGTTGATTGGCTTGTCGCGATCATCGTTGACCTTTGCAGGGCTTTGTGTCGTTGGCCACCTTTTGATTCGGCGTCGTTGGCCGAGAATCGAGGTCGCAGGCCCGCTTGGGGGCCACGTCTCAGCCGGCCGCGCGCCTTCTTCCAGTATCGGCCGAGACGTGGGGGCAGATCGAGTGCCTTTGCCTCTGGCGACCCAGCATTCGGGAATCTGTTCAGGGTCGTCGTAAACTCCCTGTTTTTACAGAATTGCCGGATAGCCCCAATTTCCGGTTCAGCGCGGTTTTTCATTCGGTGTCAGGCGAGTTTGCGGTCGGTAAGGGGGCGTAAAGCACCGCTAAGCGGGATGTAAGGCGCGGAATCTCGTGGCAACGGTTGAAATTGCGGACCGTTTCCACTAGACTGTGCGTTCTGGAAACACATCGCATCGGTGGCAACCAAGAGGTAGGAGACCCAAGCATGTCGCGCGCCACTTTTTTTCTTCGAGATTGTCCAACCTGTGGGCGACGTCTGCAAATCCGCGTCGAGTACATGGGACGGAGCGTCTGCTGCAAACATTGCGCAGCGCGCTTCAAGGCCGACGATCCTTCGCAACCGGAGCTGGTCCCTGGTCTGGAAGATTCGTTGCTGGAACGGGCTAACCGGCTGCTTGAATCGTGCGACGCACCACCTCATCGGCCCCGCTGAGTCGGGTGGCTGCCGGTGATCAATGACGCGGGCTTGATGTGTCAAGAAATCAGTGCTTGGCAATGGAACAGTCGGTTCCGTTCTTGTTTGGCGTCGCCGCATTGCGTTTGAAGTCAGGAAGAGGGTGAACGCTAGTCGTCTATCTCGAGCCACCGCGTTCCCTGTTCGTAACCACGCAACTTCATCAGCCGGTGGCCGTTCGATCCGCGCATAAGTTCCAGATCCCCGCTAGATGTGACGCGTGCGACCAGACGACCATCGGGTCCAAACGACACGGCGTTTGGCTTGACCCAGATCGGCTCCGCGCCACCATGTTTCCAGCATCGTGTTTCCATTTCGGTTTCCATTCCGGGGCCGTTGCTCCAGCCACTCGCGACAATGTACTGGCCGTCTGGTCCCACAAACTCGACATGACCAACAGTGACGGAACCCAGGAACCGGTACCTGTTTGTGGCCTGGCCTGACACCACGCTAAGACACCGGATGTCTCCATTGCCGCGACCGATCAATAACTGCGTGTTGTCGGGTGAAAAACAGAGTGCGGTCACAGCAATGTTCTTTTTTTCGCTGTCCACTGGCAACGTCAATCGCCGCAACTCGCGCCCGGAACCAGTATCCATCAGAACGACTTCGCCAGGTTCATCCCATGTAGCGATCGCCAACGCGATGGTTCCACCGTTTGGAGCGACGGCCAGGCCGTTTATGGACTGATCCTGCAGGACCACGATTGGTTTCGAGATACGCGCAAATTGGAGCAACTCGGCTCCCGGTCGACGACGCGGGGCCGTTACCAGGAACCGGTTGTTCGGATCGAAGGCAAACATGTAGGAGAAGAGGTCGGTTACCTTCTTGTTGTTGCGTAAGTCCCAAAGGACGCCAAAGCCATCGAAACCGCGAGCAGCAGCGTAGTGCGAATCGGGCGCAAGCGAAATATCGTACAGCATGCGTAGCGGTGCACCCTGGAACTTGACTCGCATTCTGCCTGCCGGCACGTCCCAGCAGTGAACTTCCAGGTCATCAGCCCCGGTGAGCAGATAGCGATCATCCTGGGCAAAATCGAGCAGCTTAAGGGGCTTTGCGTGCGTTTTGCGAGCAAAAATCAGCCGTCCCTGGTGCAGGTCGAATACCACCAAGCTTCCACTATGCATCCCCAGCGCCAGATATCGGCCGGCAGGACTGAGCCGAGCAACCACCACGGCATCATTGTTTTCCGCCTGTTGTTGCTGGGCCGTTGGCACCGGCAAGGTGAGCTTGAGTTTCGGAACCGGCTCCTCAGCGAGTAGCGAATTGCCGTTCAGGTGGAGCGTAAGGGCACCGATACACAGGATCAGGATCAAGGGAAAAACGCCGTGAGTGAACTTCATTGACGAACGGTTCGTTTTCAGCATGTGATTCCCTTTCTCAAGGTCAGGCTCGCGAAGCTCTGGATCCCGGGCGATCCATCCGCGAATCAGCGGGCTAACTCAATTGACGTCGTCTCAAATGCCTTCTGTGCGCACAGGTTCTGCCCTTTTCCTCCGACCGGCGGATTCATGGTATGCTTCGCGATCGGTTGTCGTGGCATTCAACGGCCGGGGGCATGAGCACGCGGTGTACGACCGCCAGGATGGCGTATCCATCGTACAGCAACCGCCTCTACTTCTGAAAGAAGCCCTGCGGTTGCAAGACGGTGTCAAAAAAGCCCGGCATTGGTTGCCTGCTGTAACGAGTTGACCGGCCATACTAGCACAAGCCTCGTCTCGGCCGTTATTGGTTCGGGAAATGTGGGGAATTGTGCGGTTTCTTGGCAATAAGGCCAATTGCAGATAAGACCCCGGTTCGTCGGTTGCTGTTGGTGGAGTTTGGGGGATGAACTGCATGTCTTGAATAGAAATCGCTGACGGAACACGGACCAGCGCTCATCACGAAGCAAGACTTGTGGTTGACCTGCGCGCTCTGGAAGGTGCGACTGGCCAGCGATTGAACAAAATGCCCGCCTTGCGATTGTCGCTGCGGTGGGCGCTAGTTGACGCTACATGGTGCCCGTGTTGAGTCCCCACAGAAAACCAGGCCAAATTTACCAAATATTGAACCATTCTTGGCCGACATGCCACTTGGTTAGTTGGGGCACGACCGCGACGACTGGTGAAGGCGTCGCAAAGCGTTCACATTCCCGCAAAACACGCCAGGTCACTGGCCTTGATACGCGCTGTACGTATGGGGCGACCGCAACCGCCTCACGCGGTTGGGAGAAGGAGTTTGTTGGACTAGTAACCAGCGGGCTTGTTTTCGCATGGAAGAAACTCGTAGGCAGGAAGCAATACACATGTTGTACGACATCTTGTAAAACGGTTTCGAGGAGAACAGAGTCATGTCACACTTGCTCAAATGTCAATCCTTTATTAGTGGCCTGGTCGTGGCCGGATTGGTCACGTGTTGCGCGACGGATAATCTTCACGCCGATGAAGGATACTTGAGCGTCGTCACTATCTACAACAAGACCGGAATCAAGTTGAATTATCAATTGCGCGCAAGAATGAACGGTACCTGGAGCGATTGGAAACCGCACACGCACTGGCACCCGAACGGCGGCTGGCATTGGCACAGCTATCACGACGCGGATGCGATCGAAATTCGTTTCGACCGTATCGGCGGAGACGATGAGTATACCGCGAAAACGTACAATGTGGATTTCTATCGCGTCAGCGCTAACAAGAATACTTGTCGTCACAAAGGGCGTCCGTACAAGTTCGAGTTCGATCGTGGCGGAAGGCTACTCGACCTCTATCGGTACCATCACTAGCCGCTTGGTGTCTGATGGCATCAGGTGCGACGCGTGTGCTGGGAGATGTCACGCCAACATCCGATTCGTGAGCCAGCCGATTGCTGGCCGTGGCGTGAGATAGCGAACACGGTCGCCGAAGCGACATTGTGAGTTAAGGCGAGTGTTTCATCTGTTGCTTGACGCAAAACGCACTGAACCTATCAGCGCGATGGCAACGGTGAGCTTCCGAGTGCGATGAGCCTTTGTGTGGCCCGTGGGCCACTCGGCTCTGAATCGACCAAATCGTAAACAACCTCGTGTGTAGGCCAGCTAGTCACGGCCACTTCAGGATACTTGCAACTCCGGCGGACCGAAAGGAGGATTCTTCGCCAATACAAACCGATCAGATGTGTAACCCGCGAACCGATCAAAGGAGAGTTGTCATGAAACAACGTTATATTTGGGTACTGTTACTGTGCGGTCTTTTCGTTACTTACGGTGCACGTCCTTCGATGGCGGCGGACCTAATCGACGAAGACGACGTTAATGTTCAGAAAATAAAGGAACTATTCGATGCCGCGTTTATCAAGTGTGAGATCGACAAAGACGGAGACTTGCTAGTCGTCGATGAAGGCATGAAAATCTTTCTCAGAATCGACAAGAAGAGAAACCTGATCACGTTCTTTTCCGCTTGGGGGCTGAAGTCGAGTGTCTCAGAACTTAAAAAGTTGCAGCTCGTAAATAAGCTGAATGACGACCTTATCATTGTTCGATTCGCGATGAAAACGCCAATGACGCTGTGGTGCGACTACCAGTTTCTTTACGACGGCGGTGTTACGCCGTTCACGATAGTCAATAACTACAAAGTGTACGTCCGAGTGACGAAGGGCGCTGTTGCAAGCCAAGACCCGGACGACATAATCGGATCGGATTGATGGACGCTCTGAACGATGCACCAGACGGTCGGATGGTTTTGTTGCTGGCCCGATAAACTCCTTCCCTCACCGCACAAAATGGTGAGGGCGATCCACCGTCATATTGTCGTCAATGCACGATCAACTTCATTCGGCAAAAGTGTTCCGTGGCATCGTGTGCCACAGCCCGACGCTGGTTCAAGGCAATTCGAGCTCACGCGAGCTTGTGAATTGCAATGGTTCCGTCCGGTTATTCAGGAAATAGCCCCCCCTTGCCTGATGGCACACTCGCTGCCTCAATCCGCCGGAACTACGGCCACACGGAAGCCGAGGATGATGAGGCGATCGCCGGGCGAGTAGTAGGCACGTGACGCCGACCGGCAGCCCCTCGCGCGGTTGAGCCAGCTGCCGCCGCGATGCACGCGGTGCGGGGCATTACCAGTCTCCCACGCCGAACCATCCGCCGGTGCACCATCGTAATTACCGTGCCAACGATCCGCACACCATTCCCATACATTCCCGTGCATATCGTACAAGCCAAACGCGTTCGGCTTCTTCCGCCCCACTGCGTG
>JAJRVM010000073.1 GCA_024277285.1 Planctomycetota bacterium | reverse complement strand
TGACCCTGAGAAGATGACCCTGAGAAGATGACCCTGAGAAGATGACCCTGAGAAGATGCATACAAGTGATTGGGCAAGGCGACTCTTGAGAGGTTTTTTGGAAGGCTGAGGTGGTGGGTGGGCAGAGGAGAGGCGTTTCTTTGCTCAGCCAGTAGTCGAGCTTGGTCAGCCCCGCCCGGTTGGGTGAAGGCCGCCACCGGGTTGGTCGGCTGGGCCGTCGTCAGGCCAGTTGGTGTCACTGGCGTGATGCCAGAAAAAATACGAAGAGGTGTGATCCCGCTGATGGGGTGCGGCTGGCCGTTTGGCTGGCCGCGCCCCTGTTTTTTTGGCGTTTTGCGTTCTTACCGTGTTTTTGCCCTTGCCTCTCGGCGCTGGTTCTGAGGTGGCTCCCCGAAGTAGGTAAAATCGTACGGTACTGGCACGGTACTGGCACGGTACTGGCACGGTGCTGGCACGGTGCTAGTCGGGTGGATGGATCGTTTTGTGCCACGTTTTCGTTCCGTTGGCGGTGCGTTTGATTAGAATAGATGGTTGGAGCAGGGGCTGGGGAACGCTTGGTGCGGCTTGGGTATTGGAGGGGGCGAGCTGGCAGCTGCTGGTGAGAAGGATGACTCAGCGCCGGCCGGTGAGGGTGCGGGCCTGGGCTTCGGGAGGGCGGTTCACCCGGTTTGACGATCGCGACCCAGGCCAGTGCGGGGCATGTCGAGAGTAGAAGAGGCAAGCTGATGAAGACTCGATTTCGGTATCTGAATGAGGGTGGTTTGGAGGTCATTCGACTCATCTCGCCCGGCGATCTTGAGGGCTACGGCAAGGATGATCCATTGCTCTACGAGAAGAGCATCGTTTGGCTTGAAGATGTAGAGGCGTTGCCGTACGTGCGAGTGAAGGTGGTTCGTACCGCGCGCAGCCGGCGAGGTCCGATTTCTTTTGGCGATGGTGGCCGCGTGGTTGGCTATGCGAAGCTGACGCCCAACGCTCGGCGCTGCCCGAAAACGAACGGGTACATTCGCCGCGTGTTCTACCTGAAAGCTGACGATTCGACGGAGCTTGATGCGTCGGTTCCGCCATCGGCCTACGATCCACGCACCCTTCTGCCCGGCCAAAAAGGGCGGCAGTATCGGGGCATGGCAATCTGAAACGCAATCCGAAGCTGGCACGCCCAGGAGTGACTGTTGCGGCGCGTTTGCCGATAGCTGCCTCGTCCTCTCTTGCCCTGACTCGGCTGCCTCACGGCAATCGTGGTGCTGACCCTCCGGGATTGTTTTCGCGTGTCTGGTTCTGCGGAATCTCGGCATGTACGTCGGCAGTCATGATGGCAAGAACGACCGTGGACGTCTCACATTGGGACGGGCGTCTCAGGCTGAGATGGCGGGGCGAACATCAAAGCGTGTCGCTGGCTCACGAAATGCCGTGATCCTCGCGAAATAGCCACTCTCAGCCGATTCTCGCGGCGTTGGCACGCCTGCTGCATAAGGAACAAAGCAAGCGGTTTGCGGATCGTGAGCTTTCATACTCATGTCTCATCATACGACAGGGCGCGGCAATCGTCGGGCCCTGTCATTTTTTCTGAGAGAGGGAGGGGGAGAGAGAGAGAGAGAGAGGGGGAGAGAGAGGGGGAGGGGGAGTCGCTGCGCTGGCGAAAATGCTTTTGGCGTGCTCTTGCTGCTAACCGAACGCATTGGCGTCGGAGAAGTGCGCTGCGACACCTGATATTCGCGGCGAGACTCATCAAGTGCCCAGGGGCGTAGCGAGCCCTGAGCACGAATTCCCTCCAGTTTCACCAAACACCCACCGTTTCATCATGCCAGCGCAGGCGGGGGGGATCGAGCAGGGTGATCGCGTCGCAGCGAGGTGAGAAAACGCCACGGGCGTTGAGGTTTTGCAGCAGTTTGGCGGCGTCGTGTTAATTGGTGGGATTTCTTTAAGTCGTTGAGGATGGGGTGGTTATGACGTTTTTTGAGCGATTTGCGGACGGTTGGCATCAAGCGTGCAATTCACTGGAGCAACGAACAAACGACGCTTACCGCCACACGGCTGAAAAGCCAAATCCCGCTCGCTCAAGGAGCTGCACCTTGACCAAAACAACTCGCAAGACCGCCGCCAAGAAATGCCGAAACAACAGTGACACGGGGCTGACGCGTCAGCAAGCCGACCGCGAAGCCACTCCAGGCCGCCGTCCTCGGCGTGGGAAATCGCTCTCTAATGGGACCGACGCTCACGACGATTTGGATGGATTCTCGGCCCATGGCGACTTGAGCGACGCGACCAAGACGGGCAGTCTGGTCGACAACACCGACGACCCGGTCCGCATGTACTTGATGCAGATGGGTGAAATTCCGTTGCTCAAACGTGTCGAAGAGATTGACGCTGCGAAGAAGATCGAAGAAACTCGCACTCGCTATCGCCACTCGATGTTGGCCAACGACTTCATTCTGCAAGGTGCAGTGCAAGCGTTACAACAGGTGCACGACGGCAAGCTGCGGTTGGACCGCACGATCGAAGTTTCGGTGACCAACACCGTGGCCAAGCGTGACATCATGCGACGTCTTGGGCCGAACGTGAAGACGCTGAAGCACTTACTGAAAAGCAACCAGCGCGACTTCCGCATTGCGATCAGTAAGCGGTACACGGACCAACAGCGGCACGCAGCTTGGATGCGTCTGGTGCGGCGTCGCAACAAAGCAGTTCGCCTGGTCGAGGAGATGAATTTGCGCACGAATCGACTGCAGCCGTTGTTTGAGAAACTGCACGAGATTTCCGACCGCATGCAGCTGCTCAAGTTACAGATCGTGGAAGTCGAGACGATGGGGCATTTGCAGGGCCGCTCGATTCACGAGCTGCGTGAGGAGTTGCACAGTTACATGCGGATGACGTTCGAGAGTCCGGCGACTTTGAAGCGGCGTGTCGAGCAAACGGTTACGTATCAAAACGCCTACGATGCGGCGAAGCGTACGTTGTCGGCAGGTAACTTGCGGTTGGTCGTTTCGATTGCCAAGAAGTACCGCAACCGTGGGCTCAGCTTCCTGGACCTGATCCAGGAAGGCAATACTGGCCTGATGCGTGCGGTCGACAAGTTTGAACATGCTCGCGGCTACAAGTTCTCGACCTACGCGACTTGGTGGATTCGCCAGGCGATCACGCGAGCGATTGCCGACCAAAGTCGCACGATCCGAGTGCCGGTCCACATGATCGATACGATGAGCAAAGTACGGACCGTGACACGTGACCTGGTCCAGGAGCTGGGCCGCGATCCCACGCCGGAAGAAACCGCCAGTCGCGCTGGCCTGTCACTGGACGACACGCGTTGCATCATGAAAATGGCACGCCAGCCACTGTCGCTCGATCAGCCGGTAGGAGATCATGACGACAGCTATTTTGGCGAGTTTCTGGAAGACTATCGCGACGACGATCCGCTTTACGAAACCAATCAGGAATCGTTGAAGCACCGCATTGCCGAGGCGTTGGAAGGCTTGAATTACCGCGAACGCGAGATCTTGCGACTTCGCTACGGCCTGGCGGACGGATACAGCTATACGCTGGAAGAAGTTGGCAAGATCTTTTCTGTCACGCGCGAACGTGTTCGCCAGATCGAGTCGAAGGCCGTCCGCAAGCTTCAACAACCTTACCGTTGTCGCGTCTTGGCCGGGTTCCTGGACGGCATCGACATGGCCCAGATCGAAGATGCTGCGGCAGGCAATGCTTGAGTGAAGTGCTTCGGGAGGGGGAGATGCTTCGGCAGCGGTTCATGTGATTGCGCGTCGTAAACGCGGAATGTGGTCTTGCAGCGACCACGTTCCGCGTTTTTTTTCGCGCGTGTTGGAGTGTTGCCGCTGGGTCGAGAACCAGTGCGTCGCGCGCGGAGTGCGTCGCGGCACGCGCGGTTAGATCTGTTCGGCGGCCTTCAGGACGGCGAGTGTTGCAGGGGACTTGTTGAGCACGTAGAAATGGATGCCGGGCACCCTTTCGTCCACCAAGTCGCGTACCTGTTGCGTGGCGAAATCGACGCCCACTTGATACTGCCACGCGGAATCATCGTGGCGCGCCAGTCGCTCGACGAACTCGGGCGGCAGCATTGCCTTGCACATCGAAGTAACGCGCCGCGCCTGAGCCAGACTGTTGACCGGCAGAATTCCCGGCACCAGTGGCACTTGAATTCCCGCTGCCTCATACCGTTGGCGAAAACGCAGGAAATCGTCATTGTTGTAGAATAGCTGCGTAATGACGACGTCGGCGCCCGTTTCGACCTTGCGTTTGAGGTTGTCCAGATCGATTTGGCTGCTGATGGCTTCTTGATGCGTTTCGGGGTAGCCGGCCACTGCCACGCCGAATTGAGGGAATTCGTCACGAATCAGCGCCACGAGTTCGTTCGCGTAGTGAAGACCGTTTTCAGGTGCTTGGAACGTCTCTTCCCCACGCGGCGGATCGCCACGCAGTGCGACGATCGCGTTAACGCCGATCTGTTGCGCTTGATTCAGGTACTCGCGCAGCTGTTCGACACTTGAGCCGACACACGTCAAGTGCGAGGCGGTCGGTACGTCAAATTTCTGTTTGACCTGCGCGATGATATCGAGCGTCTTTTGTCGAGTCGATCCGCCGGCGCCGTAGGTGCAGGTGACAAAACTTGGCTTGCACGCCATGAGCAGTTCGACGTGAGCGATCAATGCGGCTTCGCCCTTGTCGGTCTTGGGTGGGTATAACTCGAACGAGAGACCGAATTTCCCGGCCCCGTACGTGGCAGCTAACGACATGAATTCGATTCCTGGCCGTGTACCTGAGCAGCTGTCCCCAGGCACACTCATGCGATGTAACTTCGATAACAGTGTATTTGTTTAGCCAATTGCAGCGTTTGACTAAGTCAGGGACCCCTGCGGGCTTGCCCCGTAGGTGAACGAGTTGCGCCAGCTAAGACGTTTCTAGCCCAATAAACTTCTTCACCCACCGCACGAGGTGGTGGGGGTCGATCCATAGCCAAGGGGACCTCAATGCACGTCCAACTTCATTCGGCTAAACGGTTACCTAGAAAAGTATATTTTGAACAACAGTGTACTTTGAACAACAGTGTACTTTGAACAACAGTGCAGCTTTGAACAACAGTGCAGCTTGCACAACGTTGGTCTCGGCCCTTTCAGACGATCACAGTATACGTCAGTTGCCGCGTTTCGTAACCGCCGGGAGGACCACTGCCTTGTTGTGCTTAAACAGCTCCTACCACGTCAGGGGTTCGGTTCGCGATGGGCGCCGCTGCGCGATCACCGCTTCTATTTTCGCTCATTCAACCAATGCCACACGATTGCCGTTCATCGTGTGTCAAGCGAAACATGTCGCGTAGCAGTTGCTGGTCGCAATCGCGTTGCGTTACTTGGCGGCGTGCGAACATGCGTCGCTGCGTGGCGATCATGATTTCGGCCGGCAGCTCGGTCACCTGCCCAAACAGGCGTGCGTAGTTCACAAAGCTCGGAACGTTCGTGGTCACGAAACCGTAGAGCATACTGCAGACGCCAATCGTCTTGCCGGTGAAGATGCCGGTATTGATAGCGGTCTTCGCGTAGTCGCCCATGATGCAGCCGACAAACTGCATTCCGGTGGCGACCTTGCGACCGTGGTATTGCATCTTGACTTCACCGTACGTGTTCTTCAGATCGCTATTGCATGTACCTGCCCCCAGGTTGATCCAGCTGCCGACGTAGCTATGACCGAGGAATCCGTGGTGCTGTTTGTTCGAGTAGGCTTCGATGACCGAGGCTTCGACTTCGCCACCGATCTTCGTGGTATGTCCGATGCTGACGAAGTCCTTGATTGCCGCATGTTCGATCACCCGCGTGCGTGCACCGATGTGGACTGGACCGTTCAGGAAGGCGTAGGGGCCGATACGCACGCGGTTTTCGAGCAGGATCGGGCCATGTCGAGCGCAACTGACCATGTGTTGCCCGATCGAAGCGTTTTCGGCGGCAAACACGCCGTCGGCCACTTCACGGTAGGAACCTTTTTTCAGGCGGTACTCGAGATTATCGACCAGGATTTCTTGATTGTAACGCAGGAGATCATGCGGATAATCCAGCACGGCCAGGTTCGCTTCGAGGCAAGGCAGGTCGCCGATACCACACGCGTCAAAATACGTGTTCAAGGTGGCAATATCGAGCGTTTCAGGCGGAGCGGCAGCGGTTGCGGGCAGAATCGCAACGGCGACCGTCGAGCCGACGCGAACGACGCCGGGTTGGGCTTGGTTGCGCAGGGCACGCAGTGCGACATAATTCGCTCGTGAAGGGACTAACCGAGCGTTGATCCACATTGTCAGCTTGTTGGGCGAACTCTGTGCGATCCGTTTCAGGCTGGGATAGTCTGCCGACTGTAGGTCGAGCAAATAATCACGCACCAAGGACTGCGGCGACCGATCCAGTTTTTCGATCCAATCGATCAGTCGAAAGCTACCGCAAAGGACCGCGTGCGCCGGCCTGCCCAACGTGATGGGGAACAGGTCGGTGACCTGTTCGTCTTCAAAGATTATCACCTGCAGAGTCATGATCGAATCTCGATTCGCGACAGACGCGTGTCGGCATGGTCTCGGTTTAGCCACAAGACGCGTTTGACACGCGAAATAGTTCGGTAATGGTGTAACCACCGTCGGCGGCGGCGCGATGGTTACATGTCGTTAATTTGTATTGCCGTAACTCGTTTCAAAGCGGCCGCCGCGCGAATCACGCGGTCTTGCCTCATTTCACCGAGTGCAGGTTATTCGGATCGTAGTTGAGTGGAATGCGGGTGAAAATGGTGGGGCGGCGAGGCGTCATAGTGTCTGTGTGCTGGCCTGGAGGGAATCGTGCGGGGGCCGCCAAAGCATGTCGAACGGCATGCCATTCGCCTTTGGGCCACGAGAGAAGTGTGGGCTGCACATTGGGCAAGGTCAAATTTTCGTTTTCGGAGGACGACGACGGACCAGGATTGGCGAGAAACGCCCGGTTCTTGGGCGAATTTGGCTTGGCCAGGGTGAAACGGCCAAGCGGAGCGGCGTTTTTTGATCTACATTTTAGCAGTATTCGCAGCGTCTCGAGGAACCCGTGTCTCGAAAGCGTTCCGGGGACTCTATTGTTTACGAGCTGTAGTTCCGATTGGAGCGGTTATCTGAGTCGTTCGAGTCAGTGCCCTGTGCCTCGTGTTGTGTGTGGTGGGGACGGTGCTGCGGCGAACGGAGTGGCGTCACACTTGGTTGAGGCACCGGCGGATTGGAAGAACACGCACAGTCGACACTTTTCGGCCTATTGCGAGAAGAAAGGGGTACGCCCGTCTTCTCTGGTGATGCACGATCGATCGTTACCCAGGGCCCACACCGGAAGTCGTTGTTATGGTGGTCACGTTGCTTGGACAGTTGCCCGTGTTTTTCACGAACGGCGCTTTTGCCGCGATGTTGCTGTGCGCGGGATTGGCAATCGGTTTACATTTGGGACGGCGGAACTTGCCCGCGGACGATAGCGGCCATCGAGACGTCAAGCGACTCGTTGGCATGCTGACCCACATGGTCGATTGGACGCACGGTGTGGCTGACGATATGTGCGAGTATCGATCAGTCGTCTCGGGAGTTTCCGATCTGTTTCGAAACCATGAACAACCGTTGGACGATCAGCAACGCGAGGCGGCCGCCGGGTTATTGGCTCAGGTGGTCGACGCCAACGAGCAGTTGCAGGGCCGATTGAATCGGGCTGAGCGGATGCTCAAGGACCAGGCTGGCGAGATCTCGACCTATATGTCCGAGGCCCGTACCGACGCGCTGACCGGATTGCCAAATCGTCGAGCGCTCGATGAAGACCTTTCCCGCCAACTGTCGGAATGGAAGCGCTATGGACGGTCGCTGTCGATGATGATGATCGATATCGATCACTTCAAGAAATTCAATGATTCTTATGGGCATCAAGCGGGTGACGCCGTTCTACAGCAGGTCGCTGGCCTGTTGAGGAAGACGATGCGCGAGTCAGATCTCGTAGGACGCTTCGGTGGCGAGGAGATGGCGGTTGTGATGCCGGGCACCGAAGCCCGTGATGCCTGCCAAGCCGCTGAACGGGCACGCAGCGCCGTTCAAGAGGCGGTGTTCACCTATGAGGGCCAACGTTTGAGCGTGCGAGTGAGTGTCGGTGCGGCGCAGTGCTTGCCTGATGAAACGGCCGAAGAGTTGGTCAAACGCGCGGATGACGCACTCTACTGCGCCAAAGATGCTGGTAGAAATCGAGCGTTCTGGCACGATGGCAGTGCGTGCCGCTGCGTCGGTGGTTGTGCGGGGCAAGCGGAGCCATCCTGTAACGGTGTTACCGACTCGGGCGAATCGGATACTGATTGTGGAGCTGAAGCTCGGCCGGGTGCGACGAAGGAATCGTTTGCCGGCGTCTGCCGCGACCTTCGTCGCCGCTTGGAGGAAGTGACCAGCGGTGAGGTTGAAAGCGCCGTTTGAGGGTGTCGGGCTCGGGTGGCACTTTCCTGAGCGAGCAAGAGAATGCGTTACCATCACCAAGAGAACATCACTCGCGAGCGGACGTGAGTGCTGTGCAGCTTCAGGGACTGCTCAATTACGCACCAAGATGCTAGGGAATGGAAAACGCACTGGCTCCGTTCGCGAAGTTCACGGTAATTCACACTTGAACACAACGCAGAATCACCACACGGGTTCTCGCTCACTCAGCCAGTGCCACCCTACGCCGATGCGCGCGTTTAGCAGGAAGAACATGCTAAGAACATCTTCGCCATAGGATGTGCGCAAGAAAGTAGCCGTTTGCAACCGGAGGTCGCAAACGGCGATGGAATGCCAAGTCAAGTGTTGCAGTCGGTGTTGGCTTGAATCATTGTCCAGCCAAAGAGTCAATCGTTTTGGGTAGCCTTGTTACGAGCCGTTCATGGCATCGTTGATCGCGGTGCCGGAGCTGTCGAAGCTGGCAGCAGTCGCGCTGGTCATGGCCTGAACGCCAGCCATGCAGGCAATGACGATAAGGGCCAACATGACGGCGTACTCGACCGCCGTGGGACCGTCTTCTTCGCGAAGCAGTCGTAGTAGGAATCTCATGGCGATGTCCAGTTTGTCCTATGGCAACGATGTCGGCGCACGCGTCCAGCTGGAATCCCGATGATACGTGGTCGCTACCCTGTTTGGCGGATGAACAAAAATGAAGGTGGTTGCCAAACATGGCCGAACACGGTCTCGGGCGCTGTGACTCTCAAGCCCCCCCTTACGCACGCATCGTAGCGGAGTTCGGAATATGTGCGATTCCCCGGCTATTCCCGGGCGCACATGTGAAAGCATTGTCTATTGAAAACCTATGCCACGAATGGCGAAGAGGCAAATGCCATTTGTGTCGTGGGAGTTGACTTGTGGCGAGAGCCTTTTCGGAGCCCGGCTGCGGGAACGGTCCAACAAAACAAGCCCCGCACGCCGGTTGACGTGCGGGGCTTGAGGGTTGTTCCGATTGGTTCGATCTGTCCAGTGATCGAAGCCCAGTGATCGAAGCCCAATGCCTGGTTTGGCGAACGAGCCGGACATCGGGAGGATTCGAGATGCCGGGATCGTGTTATCTCACTTGCCGGAATATTCCGAGCCGAAGAATTTCTTGGCGCCATCGGGAGTTGGATTGATCGTGGCACTGCCTTCGTGCCAATCAGCGGGGCAGACTTCGCCGTTCTTCTCGACAAACTGCAGTGCTTTCACCATGCGCAACGCTTCGTCGACGCTTCGTCCGAGCGGTAGATCGTTGACTACCTGGTGACGGACGATGCCATCCTTGTCGATCAGAAACAGGCCACGCAGTGCGATCCCCGCAGGCAGCAGTACGTCGTAGGCGGTGGAAATAGTCTTGTCGAGGTCGGCAATGAGCGGGTATTCGATCGCGCCGATACCACCTTCGGCACGCTTGGTGTTCCGCCAAGCCAAGTGTGAGAACTGGCTGTCGATCGATACGCCCAACACTTGGACATCAAGATCGGCAAAGTCCTTGACACGGTCCGAGAATGCGATGATTTCCGTCGGGCAAACAAACGTGAAATCGAGTGGATAAAAGAACAGCAGAACATACTTGCCACGGTAATCGGACATCTTGACAGCCTTGAAGGCGCCGTCAGGCATTACCGCTTGAGCCTCGAATTCAGGGGCTTCTTTCGTCACTAAAAGACTCATGTTGATTCTACCTCGCACCAAAAAGTAACCAGAAATGATTATCCGAAGCGATCGAGCTACGATGCTATACACAAATCGCTATTCGCAGAGCGACTGGGCCGCCAACTCACTACGAGCTACCGCTCGGACTGCATTGACCCGCTCCCGTTGGTCGCTGGGATTTGCACAAGAGAACAAGTTTCTTGCCGCTAGTAGCACAGAGAATTAGCGTAGCTTTTCGGTCGAGAAACCGGAAGGGGGGCTTGACTGTAAATGCCCCACCACTGTGTCGATACGCCACTGTGCCGACAGGTGCACCTATTCGCCACCGCAGGGCTGCCGCCACTGCAGCAGTTCCTGAAACGCTTCCGGCGACAGCGTCGCGGCGTGGTCGAATCCTGCCGAAGTGAGTGAGAATTCGTGGTACAGGTGGTGCATCACGAGGCCACCACGGCAAAGCTGTCCGAATCCCTCGATAAACCGAATGTTCTGCCGCGCTTCGTGCGGTTGCCGTTATTGTCACACGTGTACGTGTAGACCCGCCGGCCCAACGCGCTATAATAGATATACGGTAATTCAATGCATACGTTTCCATTTGTCCTTTCGATTGACTGCGGCCGTTGTGACGCTG
>JAJRVM010000072.1 GCA_024277285.1 Planctomycetota bacterium | reverse complement strand
TGTCAACAGATCGAGTTGTCAACAGATCGAGTTGTCAACAGATCGCGGAGGCATCGCCCCGTATCTGGGATCGTTCCGCGCACCACGTCGCATCCTTATTCGGTCACACAAACAGGGTTCAGTGCATTTCCACATCGCACGAGCCGAGCCCGGCGCGGAGGAAATTGAACTGGACATTCGGATGGTCGGCCAGCAGACTCATCGGGACGGCCGAATCGGCAATTCCCTTCGAGATCATCAAGGAGGTGAGCCGCATCCCGAATGGATTGTCGTGACAACCGGCTTGCCAGATCGACACTTTTTCGGCCTTCCACGTTTCCACCGGTCCGACCGTGGCCGCTTGCGTGGGGACGAGCGAAATATTGCCGCCACCGGAGGTACGCGCGTTTTGCATGACGGTCATCGGGTGCAGGTCGACGATGCGCGTGCCAAGGCGTCGATACGCTTCAGGGCTTGGCGGCGTATCCACATAGTCCCCTTCGCGGCGCAGCGGATCATTGAACGCCCAGTGCTTCACATCGCCTTGGCCTCCCTGCATGACCACGCAACGCACCTCGTCATACGAGGCACTATAGGCGTCCAAATCCCCCATCGGGAAATGCAGGTTAGCGGCGGGAATCTTCCACGGTTGCTCGATGCGATCGAAGCAAAGCTCCATATCGGCCTTGGCAAACGAAAGTGGGTGATCGCGTCCCACTGCTTTGCCGTCGAGTACCCATTCGTCCATGCCCCAAAAATGAGCGTCGTGTTTGCCCAAATCCAACTGCATGGTGTTGACCAATCGCGCCACCAACGGCAGCTGTTCGGTCGGACCAATCGGACCGCAAATTCCGGCCGGGTTATCTGGCGTCGACTGCTTCCATGCCTCGATGTACTCCAGCGCTTCGGCCAGGTAAAACGCTTCGATCGTGTCGTACATGACCACCGTGAAGCCAGGCCGCGCCAGTTGCTCAATGTCCTTGGACGTCAACCGAGCCGCATCATTGACAATGGCGCGATCGATCGTGGTGTAGTCCCACCATTGCGGTGCCACACAACTCTGTTTTCTCATAAAACGTTCTCCGTCTTGCCAGATTCATCACCGGTCATTAGCCTCGGCAAACGCCGCCGCTCAACTCCCTCCAGAAACCTGAGCCCTGGAACAACGATCGCGAACCACACGCGGCCGTTGCCTGTTGATGGAGCGTTTGCTGGTAGAGTAGCGCCACGCTGCGGGCACCAGAAACTGCCATCTTACCAAAGCGAGAAGTGCCGCTGTAGTGAGGCGAGCTTGAGTTTTGTGGGAATATCGCGGCGGCAGCAAACTGCGTCTTGATACGGTCTGAGCAAGGGGCGATAAGTGGCGAAGCGTTCTCTTGACCGACGCGGGAGATGAGGCTTGTAGCCGGCCAGTCATGGCCCGACCGGGACAAGCCCGGTTCGTGGCCGGGTGGCGCGGTGCTGTTGGTAGCTGACCAGTCATGGCCCGACCGGGACAAGCCCGGTTCGTGGCCGCCGGGCGCGGTGCTGTTGGTAGCCGACCAGTCATGGCCCGACCGGGACAAGCCCGGTTCGTGGCCGGGTGGCGCGGTGCTCAGCGAATCTCACGACACGGCATTACGGCAAATGCCTAGCTCTCTTCCAAGGTGCGTTGCAAGTACCCGACCTGAGCACGCACGTTTTCCATGTCCGGATTGACTTCCAGCGCCCAGCGAAAACACTCGAGTGCGGCGGACGCATCAAACATTTCCAGATAGCAATGGCCCATACCGACGGCGGACGCAAAGTGGTAAGGATTGCGTTGAATCGTCTGCCGGCAGTCGCGTATCGATTCGCTATACCGATCCAATTGGTAATATGCAATCGCGCGCTGGTTCCACGCCTCGGCGAATCCATCGGCCGCCTGGATCAACAGACTCGCCTCGCGCGCCGCATCGGTGAACCGACTGCAATTGTTCAACCGCATGATGTGTTGCAGCCAATGCTGCTGCAGGGGTGATCCGTCACGCCCCCAAAGCTCGCGAATACTGTTCTCGGCCAGCAAGCGGACAACGCGATCGCTGTCATGTAACGCCAGTCCCAAGATTCGATTGCACTCGAAGTTACCCAGGAATCCAACGGCCAATACGGCAGCGCGACGTGTGGTTTGCGAGCCGCATGCAGCGAGCCTCGCCAGCGTACCAACGGTGTAATGCTTGGAAACATTCGCGACAAAATGCGCCGATGTCTCGTCGGTCAGGTACAATTGATAAAAGGCATCGAGCAATGGAGCCTTGTCGTTTTCTTCGCTCACGCGAGATGCCTCCTCTATTCTTCGCCCGTCAAGTTACAGGAAACAAGTTGCATGAAGAATGCGTTCTGTAACTGCCAAGCAGCCTCTGTTTGCCAAGCCGTCCGTGATCACCGAACCGACGTGTTCACCGAACCGACAGTGGATTGTCACAAAAACGTAACGTTAGGAATCGTCGCAGGCCCTCCTGGCCACTCTCGTGCTGGCAGCGTCATCTGGCAAATCGTCTTCTCACATCCGCAGTTGCTGATTTCCTCGTCCTGACTGAGATCAGCGTCGATGTGCGATTAGGCTTCGCGGACCGTCGTACACGAGTCGGCATTTGCAGGCCGAGGCCGGTAGTTTGGGAAACTCCGCCAAGCGGCCGCCAGCCGCGATCGAGAGACAGCGAAAACCGCCTGAACGACGCGCTGCCCCACATGTTCGAGTGTAATTGGCGGCATCCCATTACACAACGGTCACGGTCGCTTTGCGCGCAAGTTGCCTTCCGTTATCGCCGCAGTGATGTCAGAATAGACGGTCAGGAGAAGACTTCCTTGTCGGTAGGATTCGCGTTATGAATAGACTGGGTAAGATTGTGTCGCCGTTTATCTTCGCCGCACTGCTAGCGACCGGCTTGTACTGCGCCGCCGAGGATCGCGCCGCCGAGGATCCGCCCCCCCGCTGGAAACTCGATGCGAACTTCCAGCGCGCTTTGGCAAGCGAATTCAATGTGGTGAATTGGCCGCGTGGCAGTTCGCTGCGAGACGGCTTGCAACGCCTCGGCCGATTGCGACAGGTCGCGATTTTTCTGGATCGACGCATCGACCCCGACCAGCCGGTCGAGCTGATCGCCAAGCAGGTCACGCTGGAGGAATTAATCGGCTTGTTAGCCGCGCAAGGTGGGGCCATGCCGGTCCAAATCGGTGCGGTGGTTTACGTCGGGCCACGTGACGCGGTCGCCGGGCTGTCGGCCGTGGCACAAAGGCGTGCCCGCGAGTCGCGTGCATTGCCGAACCACCGCTCCAGCGCGTTAGCGATGCGACGCGGTTGGAGGTGGAACGCGTTGGCCGAACCGCGCCAGTTGATCGCCGAATTGGCCGCCGACGCTAAAGTGAAACTCGACGGACTCGATGCGATCCCTCACGATCTCTGGCCCGCAGTGGATCTGCCACCCTCGAGTTGGACCGATCGCATGACCATCGTTCTCGCTGGCTTCAACCTCACATTCGAGTTCACCGACCGGGGGCGAGGCGTGCGTCTTGTGCCGTTACCGCCACAGAGGCTCGTCAAACGCGTCTACTCAGCAACCTTGCCGCAAATGCATTGGGAGCGTATCGCCCGACAGTTCCCCAACGCGGACGTCGATCGGTCGTCCAATCAGATTTCACTGCAGGGAACTCCGGAGGAGCACGAACGGCTGCGCAGTTTACTGGCGCAACAGCCGGCCACGCAACGACAACGTCGTCCGCGACAGCGCAAAGTGCATTCGCTACGCGTAAGCGAACAACCGATCGGCGCCATCCTGAAGACGCTTGAGCAGCAACTGCAACTGCGGCTGGAATACGCGTCAGGCGTACAAGACAAGCTACACACCCGGGTGTCGTTTGATCTGAATGAAGTGCCACTCGACCGTCTGCTCGACGCCACACTCGCTCCCGCGGCACTCACGTTCCAACGTAAAGGAGACGTCGTCCGTATCTCCATCAAACAGTAGTACGGCATCGCGGCATCAAGGCATGTAGGAGCGACCAAGCGGGGCAGGGGAGAGAGGAACGGAATTCTCGGCGAATAACTAAGCCGAACCGTTGACCCAGGCCGCACTGCAAGCTACGTAACTACGGTGCCGTATTGTGCGCGGGGCACAATGAGTTCAACTCCTGCGTGTTGCGGGGTGACCGCCAGGCACAATCGGTACGTTCCGAATAAAACGGCGCACTCTTACCCCAACTCAACCGACTCCTCACGCGGAATTGACTGACGTAGATCGCAAGGTGCCTATCATGTCGCAAACGTCGAAAGAGAACACTCCCAGCTCGCCTGCCGCGAGCAACAACTCGCCCCCCGTTGGGCAAACGGTGCAGATGAACCCGGCGATCTTAGGGCAAGCGGCCAACATGAACCCGGACACCGACCTGTTCAAGCAATTGGATACCGCTTCGGAAATGCTCGAACAAGCGGCCGACGATGATGCTCAAAGCGACCCAAGCGACTCGCTACCGACGATTGAGCAGTACATGGCCGCATTGCTCCAGCGGTCGCAGAATCATGGCGAGGAACCGTCTCCTTCCGACGCCGACCGTGTACGCGACACGCCAGCAAAGAGTGAGACCAGCAATGCCGTCAGCGAGCCCGTGGCGAAAGAACCCTGGCAACATGTCTCCGCGCCGGAATGTCGCAATACGATCTCCGAACTCCGCGAGTTAGCCAATGTCAGTGCGCGTTCGTCGTTCAACGTCTACCGGGGCCAACAACTCGTCTATCAGATGCAGAATAAACTGACGGTCACCCTGGTGGCATTGGTCGTGTCATTCGCCCTAATCACTTTGACCCACAGCGTCCGCTCGCCCGCCTTCTTCGCCGCGATCGCCGCGTTGACCGTCGCCATGTCATGGGCGGTCAAATATTTCCATCTCGGCCACCAACTGCAAAACCTCTGTTTCCCGAGCGATGATGCCGAAGCGTGATAGCCACGATGGTACGATCGACATAACCGGTCCATCTGACGCTGGCGTGAACGATCGGCAAGCTCACAAGTGGACGATATTCGCGTGTCGAACAAGCGAGTTTGCGCGAATCCGCATGCCGTGATTGGCAGAACCGGCAGAGTCTGAACGGCTGTCGCACCGCAGTTAACACTCACGGTGGCCTTGCGGTCTGGATGGCGTGTGGCACTCGACCGGGTCTTGTGCGTTGCCCCTATTATCTTTGCCGTAACGTCTGAGACTATCCGCGAGCGCAGCGCTCAATTGGCTGACGCCCAACAGCCGACACAATCCATAACGCCCGTCCTCCCTTCTGCGAGCTGTCGCCACGGCAGCAGGAAGTCCAGCGTGGGGCATTGAGGAACGAGCCGAACGGAATCGACCTAGCAGCACGGAATGTTGCCCAATGAGAATTCAACCATTCTTCTCCACCTCGTTGCTCGCACTGGGGTTGGCCGCCGTCACGATGGGCCAAGTCACGATGGGCCAAGACATGGAACGCGAACTCGCTCGCGACGTGCAGCTCGCCAAAACGTATTCCAACTCGGGATACGCGAACCAGCACGCCGAGGAATTCTCGCCTTACGGAACTTTTTCGCAGCCGTCCAACTGCCAAGAAGACTGTCAAATCGATTGGCAAGAATTCCGCAACGGGTGCCTCTGGGAAAACTACTGCGTTGAGAAAGCGCGGCGACTTGACTACTCTGCACGACGTGCGGCACGGCATGCGGATCTGTCGTGCGCGGACGGCTCGTGCAGCGACATGACGTGTGTTGAACGACGCCCAGCGGCAGCACTCTTGCAGTGTTTTCCAGAGCGGATTCGATCGTGGCGCCGCAGCATGAAATCGAGGTCTTCACGACGTCGACGAGAACATCTTGCGAATTTCAATCTATTTTTCGACTTGCTTGGCTGGAAACAATGTAGCTGTCAATCGCCCTCGTGCTGTGACCAGGGAACGTGCTCGACAGCTCCCTTCGCAGAATTTGAATTCCAACCTCAGCCCGAACCACCGGAGCCGCTGGCAGGGGATGCCGATAACGACTATCCCGATCCCGCCATTACAGCACCCGCGATACCACTCAAGAGCGCACCGATCGACACGGGAGTCGACGATGGTGACCGCCGTGCGACGTCAAAAACGCGAACCGACAACGAGGCAACCATTCGAACCGCCGTACCCGACATTGCGGAACCGCAGACGCCACTGCCGCCACTGATTGAACCTCCGCAGGCCGAGCCCAAACAGGCAACTCCCGTGATTCCACGGAACAAATTGCCTAAGGCCAAACCAACGTCGGCACAACACGGCACGTTGAAGGTTTTGGTTGCCGAACGGCTGAGCGACTACATCAAGATCTGAAGACCGTTTTGGAAATGGTCCCCAACGCACAAGGGACCGTTCATGTACGCTGATAGACACTGATGAAAAGACGCTCCGCCCGGCTTGTCCGGCCGGGCGCATGACTGGTCAGCGTCCTCAACGCGCGTACCGAGTAGTCTCGACGCTCTACATCGTTTCAGCGTTCCGCGGACTCGACCCGCACGACATCCCAACCGTGCTCGGTAGCAACAAATTCGTAGACGCCCGGCAAGAGAACTCGTTCAATATTTCCGAATTCGCCCCCTCGATGGTACTGAATGAGCCACTTGTCGGCGTGCGGAAACTGGTGCAATTCACCAGGCCTCAGTTCGCAAAGCCGATGATCTATCAGAAAACGAATCGTTTCTGCGTTCTTCATCGCGTTGTGCAAAGTAACGCCAACAGCTGGCCGCGTCTGTTCGGTCAGCTCGTTCGGCACCGCTGACGGTACCGGCGCGTCGAGCGGGGTGGCTGCGGGAGCCACATGGGCCGACTCGGGCGAACGACTACCAAGCGTGACAATCGCGGCGTTCGGCTCAATCTTGTCGGGCACCGGCGCATCATATTTGCTCAACAAATCCTGAGACGCTTGCTGCCAACGTCGCATGAGCTTTTGTACGTCGTGACGCCAAACGTCTATCGAGATTTCCGGCGCATACGACCGCACTACTTCCACCTGATTGGCCGTCTCAAAGACATCCACACGGGCATCGATTGGATCGGCACCAAGCGGTTGATCCGTCACGTGACGATCGTTCATGATTGCGTTTGCCAGCGGTGCATTCGGTTGCTGCATGACGGTAGAATCAAACGGCACGCTGACCGACGTCGCCTCCGAACGGCCGGTGGCACTGCGGAGGCCGACAGCTGGCAGCGCAGTCATGTCCGCTGCGATCGTACCCAGAGGTATGCGTGAATCAACCGACAGAGTGTTTGTCACACCGGCCTCCTTCTCGCCTGCGAGGGCGAGCAGATTAGGGGGCGGCATGGGTGGGATCTGTTGAGCGTCAGGCTCCATTTGGCCAGCGACCAGCTGTCTGTCGGCCGGCCGCTGCGCCTGAGCTTGGCGAGCCGGTGGCAACGCAATGCGCAAGATCAACGCCGTATTGACCACAATCACGACAACAAGCGGTAAGCGGTAACGCAACAATCGCCTGGCCTGTTTGCGAAGTTCACCACTTTGAATAAATTCATACATCGCGTTTACGCACCGTTAATGAAGCTCTGAAAAATAGTGGACTGCCCGGTCCGGCACGCTGCCGTTTCGACACGCCTTGAATCTCTCGTACCTTGTCACCCGTAAGACCTGTGCCACGCGAACCGATGAATCCCATTTGAATCTACGGCGTCCAGGCGAGGCCAGCGGAAACACAACGCAATGGAAGCGTGGCGCAGGAAACCGGTCGACCGAGCTTGGGCAACGTCAACTACCCCTGTTGCGTCAAATACGCTCGCGTGCAGTGCGGCAAAGAACCTGTCGCAAAACCAGCTTGGCAGGTAAATCGACGGGTGCTCACGATGCCTACCGACCGCCTTACGACACGATCTCACTACGTGTCACAAAACCGCCGCCGCACAACGCCATTCACGAAAGCGACAGTGCGGCAAAGATATGTTGTGCCACGATCATAAGATGATATACCTTTTTGCGGGGGCCGCGGATGGCCGCAAAAGGGGTCTGCCTGACGTATCGCGACGTAGAAATCGCGCTCTTGCCCTTAGATATACGAGGACCCGCATAATCGATACACTCGCCCAGTATTCGCGATACGGGCTATTCAGGATGCGGGCTATTCAAAACGATCGTCGCAAGGGCTAGGACAGCTCGCGACGCAATTCGGTCATGATGGATTGCTCGATTTTGCCGCGAAACGCCAACGCGGCAAAAGGCAAATTGCCGGCCAAGCGCGCCAGCTGGTCGTCGACGGTCAAGGTCCCATCAATCTTGAATCCGTAGGTCTTCAAAGAAAAGGTCAGAACGTTGTCGACCCAATTGCCATTAAGCTCCGTGACGAAATCGCTGTACTGTTGGCGAACCTGATCGAGCAGTTTCCTGAGCCGCAACACCGCCTCCTCTTGCCCAAGTTGATGCTCTACCTCCGAGGTGAAACGTGGCATAGTCCAATTCCCTTCCGCCGCTGACTCGACTGTGGTTTGAATTCAAGTCGTGTGATCTTGATCAGGTCGACGGAGCCCCTCGCTCAGCCGATCGCCTGCCACCGCAGGATGATACAGCACAACAAACTGCTCACATTCTGATTGCTGCCACTGAATTCAACAAGACGGCCCGAGAAGGATAGCGCCGACAGAACCAGCCGGGAGCCCGCTGCTGGCAAACGACGCCGATATCGACAAAGCTGCGCCGAGCGTGGACCGCAGAATCGCCGCCGAAACTCACACGTAGGCACCGTTTTGTGAGGTGAACAACCAGTTTGGCTCAACGATCATTTGTCAAGCGCATCGTCGTAGGATCGCCGATCGTTGGGGTGCCACAACGGCAGCCCCTGGCGAACACGTTTCGACAGAATGGCAAGTTTTTCGTCCGTGCCCGGCATCGCGTGCGTCGAGTCGTATTGGTCGCTTTCATGACCCTCTGGCTCAAAATCCCAAATGCCCAGTTTGATTGCATCGAGAACCGATTGAGGCACCGTACTGCTCCCTATGATTACCGCGAAAAAAGATGAGGATGTGCGATGTAA
This sequence comes from Planctomycetota bacterium, assembly GCA_024277285.1. The sequence goes on along the minus strand of JAJRVM010000072.1, from coordinate 36,191 downwards.
TTAGCTTTTCTCAGACTGTCGTTTGTCTCCGCAAGGAGCAAAACCCGACTCGTTTTGGAGTCGCATTCTTGCGGCCACCGGGATGGGCAACGTACGTGTTGAGCGTTCGCTCGTTCTGCACCGAGATCCTATTGCTCGTCACAGCCGTGCTTTGCAAAATGAGCGCGCCATGCACTCATCTTGGTGAAACAGGCTCATCAGCCTGCAGGGCGGACGAGAATGTCCGCACCCTTTTTCTTGGCAGCCTTGCCATCTGAAGGAGTCAAGTATCAGGGTCTATGCGCGCGAAGTCAAGCGAATGACAAAAAATCGGAGCAATTGCCTTTGCCAGCCACGGCCAACACGCACGACCACGTGCGCCGGCAATGCCCCATGTTATTGGCATGGCTATCCGTCGAACTGGTTATACATGCCCTCGGTATCGGTGCCGCCTAACCGCGCTCAAGCGCGACGACGCCGCCTAACCGCGTTCAAGCGCGCCCACCGCGTCAGCAAAACGCTTGACCAACTGCTCTTCAATGCATGTTTGACGCGAACCAGCGCATGCGGCGCCGCGGATAGCGACATAATCCGGGGCCAGCCGTCCAACCGTTGCAAGGTCTTCGATACCGAGCGATCCGGCAACGACCGTCAACATACCGCAATGCCGAGCCATAGCGATTTGCGCCGCCAAATCGGCCGAGGAAATGTGCGCAAACAGATTCCCCCGCGTCTTGTCATAGGTATCCCACAACATGCCTCGACACCCCAGCTCGCATGCCAGTTGCCGCACCGTCCCAGCGTCCGGCGCGTCGCATTGCTGGGCGTCGGCATAGGTTACCGCCACTGGCGAGGTACCCGCAGGGAGCTTTCCGACCGCCCATCGCCAGCGGGGGATCCAATCACGGTATTCGCGGCAGCCCGCCAGGCCAATTTTTGCGAATTGGACGGGCGGAACGTCTTCAAGCCGATCCGCTAACCCCACGTCGGTCAATTCGCCAAGTGCCAGACTCAATGGCACGTGCTTCGGACAACGGCGCACCACATCGGCCCATTGCTGCACGGAAGCCGCTCCCAACGACCCGTTTCGGGGTTCTTTGACATCGATGATCGCAGCACCGCCACGAATCGCGCGCAACGCCTCGGCCGCGTCGCGAACGCTCACGAGCAATCGTGTCACGTGGCGTTTCTCCCAAATTGAAGGACCATTGGAGTACCGTACGATAGCTTCACCGTAACGTAACACAGCAAGCGATTTCACCAAAACCCTACACGAGGGTAACCGTCTTCGGTTTTTCTTGATCTGTATCTGTTTAGCCGATTGCCGCAGAAGATCTGGGCAAGCTCAAGATCCCCTCCGCTTCGTGCGGTGGGCGAAGAAGTCAATTGGGCTAGAAACGACGCCATCCCTCCTCTCTCCCCCACCGCCTTCGGCGGTGGGGGAGAGAGGAGGGCGTATTGGTATCGCCGTCTTAGCTGGATAAACTCGTTCACCTACGGGGCGAGCCCGTAGCGGTCCCTGACCACCGTAGCTAACCAGTCATGGCCCGACCGGGACAAGCCCGGATCGTGGCCGCTTGGCGATTGGAAACGGAAGCCGGGTTCTGGTACGCGTGGGCAACGTGGATTATGATAACCGCGTGATGGGTGAGTCTCCAGCGTGGCGAGGGGGCGATGGGAACTCTATGACAACTCTGTTCTATTTGGTCGGTGGTCCGGCGGCATTGAGAATCGCGTGAAGCACGAATATTTATCGACGGACGAGGCACTGGCCGATTTTTGCGCCCACATCGCCGACGCGCCCTACATCGCATTCGACACCGAATTCGTATCCGAAGATCGGTATTTTCCCGATCTGTGTTTGGTCCAAGTCGCTGCTCACGGCACGGCCGCAATCATTGACCCGATTGCGATTTCTGACCTCCGGCCGTTTTGGGAGACGTTGCTGAAGCCGGGCCACGTGACCATTGTCCACGCGGGCCGCGAGGAGTTTCGATTCTGTCGGCGCGCAGTTGGCCAACGACCGGTCAATTGGTTTGACACGCAGATTGCATCAGGTTTGGCAGGATTCGATTACCCCGCCGCCTATGGCAACTTGATTCACAAGATTTTGGGGAAAACACTGGGCAAGGGTGAAACACGCACCAATTGGCGGCGCCGACCGCTGAGCCAACGGCAACTCGAATATGCACTGCAAGACGTCACGTATCTGGAACCGCTCTACCACGAAATCACCAAGCGATTAGCCGATATGCAGCGGCAGACCTGGCTGGACGAAGAGTTGGCCGCATGGCAAGACCGGCTGGAATTGGAAGAGTTCACCGACCGCTGGCGCCGCGTATCAGGAATTTCAGGACTGTCCCGTCGGCAACTGGCTATCTTGCATGAAGTCTGGAAGTGGCGCGACGAGAACGCACAGGCGCGCGATATGCCACCGCGACGCATACTGCGCGATGACCTGATGGTGGAACTGGCGCGGCGCGGTTCCGCCGACCCACAACACATTCGAGCGGTACGCGGCATGGACTGGAGAAAGCAACAGCGAGCGATACCGGAGATAGCCGACCGTATCGCAATCGCATTGGAAATCCCGGATGACCAGTGCCCGCCCACCAGAACTCGCCCTTCACGTCCCCAGTTCACACTGTTGGGCCAATTCCTCGCCACCGCGTTGAGCAGCATGGCACGTTCGGCCAATGTCGCTCCAGGCCTGATCGGCTCGGTCCAAGATGTGCGTGACCTGATCGCTCATCATTTGGGTTACAAGAGTTCGGAAATTCCAGCATTGGCCCAAGGCTGGCGTGCCGAGGTTGTCGGCCAAGTCATCGACCGCCTGCTTGATGGCCAACTGGCCATCCGCATCACGGCTCCGGACTCGAACCAACCGTTGTCATTTGAACCACTCGAACCGCAATGACTTGCGGCGGTACACGAGCAGTTAGAAGCTTGCTTAGCCGCGCACACGTCAGGTGTGCCGCGCATGCGGTGAGCGCGACACACTGCCGGGTGGAAGCGTGTTAGCGACGTGCCGGCGTCGGTTGACTCGACGATTGATCGGCCGTGCGCGGTTTGGAGGATACCGCCGCGGTTCCGTAGAACCGCGTACTCTCTTCCGCAATCAGCTTGGTTTCGGGAGCAGCACAATTCAATTCCGCGCGGAATCGCATGTTCCCGGCCTTGTCAGCTCGCGCCGTGATCTTCATGACAACCTCGCCGCCAGGAGGAATGCTCTCGATCGCATCAAAGACGACTTGACCGGGTACAATTTCACCGCGTTGGCCGGCAGTGGCCGAGGGTTCAATTCCTTCCGAGAACTGAGCCACGACTGAGACATCCAGAGCTTCTTTGGATCCTCGGTTGAGTACTTTGATCTCGTACACCACGTCTTTGCCGAGGGGTACAGGTCCTTTCGGATCGTTGATCACCAGCTTCAGGTCGGCGATCGCTTCGACGGCGGTCATCGCGGTATCGGACGCGGAAACGTCACCGGTACCTTGCAGGCGCGCGACCAACTGGTTCTGCCCACTGACATTCAGGTCACACTGCATACTGTAGACGCGTTCCGCTCCTGGGCTCAGATCGCCGATCCGCCAACGAGGCTGTTCCAGCGTGATCGGCTTCTTGTCCACACCAATACCGTTCTTAGCGCCGGTCGGCAACTCGACTTGCATGACTACGCCTGCCGCCACCGCGTCACCACGATTGGCGACACGGATCTTGTACGTCGCCGTGGTTCCGGCGTAGACCAAACCAGGAGCGGTGATCTGGACTGCCAACTTGGCTTGGCGCACACGAATGTCGTGTGCGGATTCGGCCTGCAAAGCGCCATCACCGCGCGCCACGGCACGAATCTGCATCGTTCCAGCTTGGTTGGCGGTCAGCTCGAGCTCCAAAGTACGGCTCTGGCCTGCCGCCAACGTACCAATGCTGTTCGGCCGCCCGTTGGCACCGGTCGCAGCAATGTTCACCGATACGTTTTCCGCCGGGCCGTTGCCCGGATTGCTCAATTTGACTTTGAATACCTTGGTTTCGCCATAACGCATCTCAACCGGCCCGTCGACGCTCACCGCCAATTGCGGCTGCTGGACGTCAATGCGAGCAGACAGCGATGCGGGGCGATAGATCCAATCGACTTTCAAGTCGAGCGGTTTGTTTTCGGTTGCTTTCAATGTGACGGCCAGTTCCTGTTGAGAACTTGCGGAGACTTGATCGATGGTCCAGGTGACCAACTTGCCGCCGGCCGAGTCGACCGTCTTGTCAACTTTGCCTAGTCGTGCCTGGGCCGATATAATTTGAACCGACACCGGCAACGTCGCACTCACGACCACGCGACGCGCGCTAACGCTCCCTTGATTGACCAAACGAATTCGATAAGTCACTTTCTTGCCGACAGCAATCGCTTTGGGACCTTGCGTCTCGACACGCAATGTGGGCCCCTGTTGGCTCATCGACAATTGCGAACCGGTGGTACTTGTGGAACTCTGATGAGTCGTAGAAGGAGCGTGCGTAGAAGGAGCATCATAGGTGGTCGTCGCGGGCGGACGACGGCGACGAGCAGAGCGGCGCGAGGAACTCGGTTGCGCCGTCGATGCGGCGAAGGCGTCGCTCAACCCGGTCGGCTGATTTGAACTCGATTCGGTCGTGATCAAGTCAGAAGAGCTGGTGATCGGAGCAGCGTTGCCAGGCTGAGTGTCTCGATGCACTAGAACCGAGGAGAGGGAACGCTCGGCCGTCCCGGTCGACGTCGCTCCGGTTGATACGCTCGGTTCAGAATCGCGCGGTGTCGGAGAATGCGGCACTTCGGTTCGCGCGGACCGGCGGTCCGCCGTGCGCCGCGACGAAGTGTCATATTCGCCAGGCTCGGGCACCGGTTTGGCAGCCGTCCCGCCACCGCCACGAATCGCCTTGAGACGGTCCACGAGCGTCTGTGGCTTATCCTGAGCAAGCTCGATCAAGCCGGGCGGCGTCAGTTCCGCTGGCTGGCCAGCGACGAACTTCGCCGGTACCCGGCCCACCGGTGCCATTGCCCCGGCTTGGGGACGCGGCGTGTTAGGCCCTTGAGCATGAGTGGTCCCGGCCAAGCACACAACGACGGCAATTAGCCAGCAGGTTAACGAGTCAGTTCGGAGCATGGTCCTGTTCCTGGTTCGATGTCGATTTCTTTCGACTTGCAATACCACCACAAGAGGGAGTAGGCAAGCTGGAAGCGCGCCAAGCCACACAACGCGTAGAATTCAGGCGCGCTGGTTGTATCGGTCGAAACGAACGTGTCAGTCCACAAAACTTTTCCGAAAAAACCAGCAAGGCAAAATAGGCAAGAACGCTCGCCGAAAGTTGCGCCGAGCCAGTTGCACAAGGGAAATCTGGTAGCTTATTTTGGAGGAGTGGGCATGTTTGCCCAACCCCCGACATCCAAAGCAACGCTCGCGGCGGAGACCCGCAAACCGGCCTTGCGACAGCTGCGTTGTCGGGAGATGGGGTTCTGGTCGAACCGGGTATTTTGGAACTCGCGAGGAAAGCAAGTATGAGTGGTGCGTCACGCAAGGAGAAGCTGGAGGCGATGTTAGCCGAGGAGCCGGAAGACACGTTCCTGCGCTACAGCCTGGCAATGGAACTGCAAAAGGAGGGGGACCACGACGGCAGTCTGGCTCGATTCCACCAACTCATGAGCGCTGCGACTCCGCATGTCCCTTCGTTCTTCATGGCGGGAAAACTCTTAGTGCAAATGCATGAGATGGAGCGCGCACGAGCGGTGCTGCGCGACGGCATCGAACAGGCGCGCACGCAGGGTGATCAGCATGCGGCGGCGGAGATGAGTGAGTTTCTCATGGCAATGGGTTAACGGCCGCGCGAGTACATCCGAGGTGGCTCGGCGCGCTGCTTGATTTCCGGTGGTCATTCGTGGTACTAAGAAACTGCCACACAACTATCGACACCGTTGCGCAGAACCGAAGACTCGTGCACGTTAACCAGGTTTTGGGACGGATTCTAATTCGACAGCGCCACTTTTGACGTAAACTCCAGACCCCAACGGCCTTGTGCCGTTGGTGAATCAGTTTACCTGGCGAGCAGGAGCACCCCCGAAAACGGCCCCCACTCCCGCGTCTGCCGCCTTCGGCGGCAGACGCGGGAGTGGGGGGGAGGAATCACCTCGGTTGCGATCTAGCTTGGCAAACTTATTCACCTGCCTGCCAAGCAGGCAGGGGCCTGCATGCCCATAACCTCTTGTTCGGAAACAAGTTGCGCGTATTGCTCCAGATAATGTAGTGCTGTCCAACTAGGTAGTCGCGTAGTAAGGTCCATTCAAACAAGAAACTGGCAAACAAGAAACTGACAGCTCCGGCGAAGAGGAAGTACATGCCCCGCACGACGCCCCGATTCATTTATTTTGACCTTGGCAACGTTCTACTGACCTTCAGTCACCAAACCGCGTGCGCACAATTGGGCGAATTGGTTGGCTTGCCAGCCGATAGAATCTGGGCGACTTTGTTCGCCAGCGGACTCCAGAATCGCTATGAGCAAGGCGCGCTCACCAGCCAGGAAATCTATCAACAATTCTGTGCAGCGTGTTTCGACGACCCCCAAGAATGGCCCGATCCTGCTGCGTTTCACTTGGCCAACAGCGACATTTTTCAGTTGCACACGCCCGTCGTTCCGATCGTCGCCCATCTCGAATCGGCCGGGTACCCGCTGGGGATCCTCTCCAACACCTGCGAAGCGCACTGGGATTTTGTTTCGCGGGGACGATTCACCATCATCGAACGGCTGTTTCAGGTGGCCGTGCTGAGTTACGACCTGGGCGTAAGCAAACCGGATCGAAAAATCTATGAGGTCGCAATCCAGCGTGCGGGGGTGGCGCCGGGCGAAGTGTTTTTCGTCGATGATCGCATCGAAAATGTTGAGGGAGCGCGGGCGGCGGGACTGGATGCCGTACAGTTCACCAGCCCGCAGCAACTGGCAGCCGACCTGCGGGGCAGGGGAGTGCGATTCAATTGACCAGCGGAACGAGCCGTGTCACACTCGCCCTCCGACCAAGGACCGCTCGCTCACACAGCGGGATCACACAGCGGGATCACACAGCGGGATCACGTAGAACGCCAATGATGATCGAAGCGTTGTGACCGCCGAAACCGAAGCTGTTGCTCATCACGGTCTTCACGACACGCTCGCGCGGCTGGTTCGGCGTATAATCGAGGTCGCAATCGGGATCAGGCGTCTCCAGATTAATCGTGGGCGGGATGACATGGTCGCGCAGTGATTGGATCGCCACCACCAATTCGATGCCGCCACTTGCACCGAGCGAATGCCCAAGCTGGCTCTTCGTACTGGAAATGCTCACCTTCTTGGCATGGTCGTGAAACACCTGCTTGATCGCCAATGTTTCCGCTTTGTCACCGAGCAGTGTACTGGTGCCGTGTGCATTGATGTAATCGATCCCCGACGGCTCGAGCCGGGCATCTTGCAAAGCGACGGCCATCGCCCGCGCCGCGCCCGCACCGTTGGCTTCGGGTTGAGTAATGTGGCTGGCATCGGCACTGACGCCCGCTCCATAGACTTCGCAGTAGATGGTCGCCCCGCGAGCGCGTGCGTGCTCAAGTTCCTCGAAGACGAGTAACCCGGCACCCTCACTGAAAACGAAACCGTCGCGATCGGCATCGAACGGGCGACTGGCACCAGCAGGATCATCGTTGCGTGCCGAGAGCGCCTTGATATTCTGAAACGCGGCCATCCCCATGCGGGTCATGGCCGCTTCAGTTCCACCCGTCAGGACCACATCGGCCCGTCCGTCTTGAATGATCTTCAGCGAATCAGACATCGCGTTGGTGGCACTAGCACACGCCGTCGCGACCGCGTAGTTCGGCCCATGCATCCCGAACTCGATCGACAGCACGCTGCCGGCGGCGTTGAGCATCATCTTGGGAACCGTAAATGGCGAAACTCGATCGGGACCTTTCGCCATCAACCGGCTCATTTGCGCCTCGATCTCTCCCAACCCACCAATGCCGGTGCCAAGGACCACACCACAGCGATAGGGATCCTCGCACGCCACGTCGATTCCCGAGTCGCGCATGGCATCGATGCCGGCAACCATGGCAAACTGCGTAAACCGATCAATACGCTTGGTATCCTTTGCACTCAAATACTCGTGCGGATTCCAATCGTAGATATCGCCACCGAATTTGACCTTCAAATCGGTCGTATCGTAGAGACGCACGGGGTGCACACCACTTTCGCCAGCGACGATCCGTTGCCACAGATCGTCGACTTCGCAACTGATGGCGGTAACCACTCCCAAGCCGGTAACGACGACGCGTCGTTTCATTTGAGAGAATTCACCCACTTACGAGGAAGACTGCGCCTTGTCGATGAAATCGATCGCCTCACCGACAGTCTGGATTTTTTCAGCGGCGTCGTCGGGGATGTTGATGTCGAATTCCTCTTCCAACTCCATCACCAATTCTACCGTGTCCAGTGAATCAGCCCCGAGGTCGTTCACAAAATGGGTTTCTCGAGTGATTTTGTCCTTGTCAACTCCGAGTTGTTCCGAAACGATGTCGACAACGCGTTCTTCAACAGATGCCACGAGCATCAACCTCCTATGATTTGGTTTGGACGACCCAAGAATGGGCCAAGCTATTGCTCAAAAAAAGCTATCGCTCAATAAATAGACGTACGTCCCGCACTCACCTAACCTCAGTCAATTAAAACCGATACGAAGCAATCCCGGGATCTCAGCCGTTCCGCCAGCCGAACTTCACCGCAATTGAAACAAGAAGATAGAGGATTTCCATAAGACAGGTCAAGATGCGGTCCGTGTTACGGCGCATCGGACTCGGCTCATGAGCACCCTCTATAATACAAACAGTCTACCACCCACACAGTGGGTGGTTCAACCCGTCATCCCCCCATCAACCGTCAATACACATCCCGTCACATACGCCGCCGCAGGACTGGCCAGAAAAACCGCTGCCGCAGCGACTTCTTCGGGTTTGCCGAGCCGGCGTGCCGGAATATGCTTTTTCACCTCGCTGATCAAGGCATCCCCCAAGGTTTTGGTCATTTCACTCTCGATAAACCCAGGTGCAATGGCATTAACCGTCACATTGCGTTTGGCCAACTCCTTGCTCAACGAACGCGTCATGCCGATCAAACCGGCCTTCGATGCCGAGTAATTCGTTTTGCCCGCGTTGCCGATCAAACCGGAAACGCTGCTGATATTGATGACTCGACCGTATCGAGCGCGCATCATAACACGCGTGGCGGCTCGAGCGAAGAGGAACGCACCACGCAGATTGGTCTCAATGACGTCGTCCCATTCGGAATCGCTCATTCGCGGTAACAACGTGTCGCGAGTGATGCCCGCATTGTTGATCAAGATATCGAGACGGTCATGCTTTTCCATGACCCCATCGACCAGCTGATCAACCTGTTCGCCATTCTTCACATCACAACTGCTTGCTTCCGCCTTGCCACCAGCCGCTTCGATCGTAGCAACCGTCTGAGCAAGTTTTTCGGCATTCCGCGCGACACAGACCACCGTAGCGCCATTGGCTGCCAATGCAATCGCCATCGCCTGACCGAGGCCCTGGCTTGCCCCCGTGACGATCGCCACTTGTCCACTTAAATCCGCCTGAATGACCGGGATTGGTTTTTCGCTCATTTGTCTCAATTAGTTTCTTATTGCCTGGTAGTTACTTAATGCTTGGTATTCGTCCAGCCACGTGGTGACACAACCTTCAAGGTGATTGGAATCGACCGCCAGTCGATCGGCCCCAGAGAGCACAACATCCACGGCCAAGACCAACCTACAACAACGTCTAATGTAAGGCCCCATCACGCAGGCGTATTGTCGCACGGCACCTTCCGGTTGACCCGTCGCAGCAAACCGCGCAAGACGCGTCCCGGCCCGATTTCATAAAAGTGCTGAGCTCCTTGGTCCAACAGGTACCGCATCGAATCTTCCCAACGAACGGGCGACACGACCTGCTTGATTAACAATTGGCGGATCTGCTCCGGATCATCGTGCGGGCGCGCATCCACATTTGAAACCACGGGAATGCGAGGCGTCTGCATCGGCACTTGCGTCAACACGTCCTCCAACTGAGCCACTGCCGACTGCATCAATTCCGTGTGAAAAGCTCCGGCAACTGCCAGCGGCACAGCCTTCATCGCGCCGAACGACGCGGCCTTCTCGGCGGCTCGTTCACACGCAGTAGAATGGCCCGAAATGGCAATATTTCCTGGGCAAAGCCGGTTCGCAACCTGCAGCACCTCACCCTCGCTGCGAGCCTCGGCACACAGCTGTTCGACTTTTTCCAATTCAAGTCCCAGGATACTGACCATGCCACTCGGAACGGCATCCGCGGCCGCCTGCATTGCCTCGCCACGCCGCTTGACCACCTGCAAAGCGTCCTCGAACTCCATCACCCCTGCAAAGACCATCGCCGTATACTCGCCCAGACTCAAGCCCGCCGTGGCCTGGCACGCCTCAACGACCGCTGGCGACTCCAAACGCAACGACTCCAACGCAGCAAGACTGGTGACAAACAACGCCGGCTGACTAATCACCGTCGAGTCCAGTCGCTGCTCGGGACCGTTGAAACAGACTTGGGCCAAGTCATAGCCCAAAACGTCGGCAGCGCGATCATACAGCCGCCGCACCGCTGGGACCGTCTCGGCCAACTGGCTTCCCATACCGACCGTCTGGGCGCCCTGACCGGGAAACAGAAAGACAATCTTACTCACGCGAACGACCTTCCAGCTGAATGTTGGAGGGCTACTAACGCTCCCGACCCACGCGTTGACACCCGCGTGTGTCAACGGTGCAATCGGCTACAAACGCGATCTGCCCAGCGCGATTCTACCTACTTGGCGAGAGACGCTACTATAGAAAACAGAAATACATCAAAGGCTCACTGACGTTCGTCCTGCAATCCACGCTCAATCCGCGCGCCGATCGCCAACATCACGAACGTGGCAGCACAAACGTGGCAGCACAGCCGCGACACCCGAGCGGTACCGACCAAACCGATTACGATTCCGCAACCTCAACGACCTGACGACCCATGTAATGGCCGCATGTCGGGCAGACAACGTGGGTGGGTACCGCAGTGCTGCACTTCGGGCAAAATGTCAGCTGGCGGGCCTTCTTGGCATCGTGCGAACGGCGCTTGCCGGTTCGCGAATTCGAATGTTTACGCTTGGGAACGGCCATCTCACTACCTCAAAACAGGCAAGTACCTGGGCAACGCAACCTATTGGTCAACAACTGTTTTTGAAAACATGACAAGCTTCCAATCGTAGAAATCGCTCGCCAAGCTGTCAAGCGGACCGAATTCAAGCCACCTCAGGGCTTGCTACGCCCCTGGGCACTTGATGAGTCTCGCAGAAAACATCAGGTGTCGCAGCGCACTTCTCCGGCGCGAATGCCACGGATCATCGACCGTTTTTTGGCCCGGAGGGCCAACACAGCCCTTGCCGGGGTCGTCAGACCCCGGAACTTGGCAACTCCGAAGCCCAAAAAAGCCCCGCAGGGGCGATACAGGCAGCACCGATCGCGTTTCCTGTGTCGCCCCTGCTGGGGCTTGCCGGTTCTGCGCGAACTGCACCGGTGCCTCACGGCACCGGCAGAGGCTATGCCGGCCCTCCGGGCCTAATTCGCTTCATGGTTTCCTCCTGTTGTGACACCGTTCCGGCGCTTTTGCGAGCCCTCGGCGGGCCCAGCTACGAACTCTTTTTTTTGGCCCGGAGGGCCTAAGAAAACGTAGCCCCATTCAGGACGACGCATCACTACTGGGCGGGGGCAACTGCAGGTGTTGGTAGGCGTTGGCGGTGGCGACTCTGCCACGGGGCGTTCGCACCAGAAGTTCGCTGCGGAGCAAGAATGGCTCGACCTCGTCTTCGAGCGTATCGGAAGAGGTGCTCATGGTGTGAGCGATCGCATCGACGCCAGCGGGTCCACCGCTGAAGACACGGATCAGTGTCTCCAGATAGCGGCGATCCTGGGCATCAAGCCCGGCCGAATCGATGCCCGCCATTTTGAGCGCGTCGCGAGTAACGTTGTATGTCGCACGCCCATCGGCGCGGCTCGTGGCGTAGTCGCGTACCCAACGCAATCGATTATTGGCGATCCGCGGCGTCGAGCGACTGCGTTGAGCAATCTCCTCGGCCGCGCGCTGGTCGATTTCGACCCGCAACTTCTTCGCGTTACGCTGCACCAACACGGTTAACTCGGCGATCGAGTAGAACCCCAAATGCTCGCGCAATTGAAAACGATCGCGTAGCGGCCCACTGAGCATCCCGGCACGCGTGGTAGCGCCAATGAGTGTGAACGGCTTGAGCCACAGATTGTGCGTGCGTGCATTAACTCCCTCGCCCAGCACAATATCGATACGAAAGTCTTCCATCGCCGTGTACAGGTACTCTTCCACCGCGCGAGGCAACCGATGGATCTCGTCGATAAACAGCACCGACCGCTCTTCCGCATTAGTCAAATAGGGCACCAGATCCTTGGGAGCCTTGAGAATCGCGCCGCTGGTCAACTGCACACCGACTTCCATTTCGTTCGGAATGCAAACCGCGAAAGTGGTCTTCCCCAATCCGGGTGGGCCGTCAAACAGGACATGTCCCAACGCCTCCCCCCGTTTGCGGGTCGCGTCAATCGCGATCCGCAAACGCTCGCATACATCCAATTGGCCAATCATGTCCTTCATCCGCTGCGGGCGCAGATCGCGCTCCGGGTCGTCGCCTCCCGGCGGCGATGTACCCACAATCGGTTCGCGTACCATAAGATCCGACCCAACAGTGAACGTATGTGAACTAAAGAACGGCGCGAGTTTAGCAGATCCACGCTCGCCAAGGAAGGATATCCGACCAGTGCGTGGTACTTACGCTCGAGCTTTGTCAAAGCCGATTTGTGGGGCTGGTCATGGCGAAAACCGCGAGAACCGTCGTGTCAGCAGAACGCCACAACCCTCTATTTGGGTTCATTCCGGGTCTCGTAAACCGCGTGCATCAGCGCGTCGACATCTTTGAAACGCTTCTTGGTTGCCAGCGTGTCGTCGAGCATCTTGCGTGCCTCGGCTTCGCCATGGCCGAGCTGGGTCAGCAACTGGAACGTATCTTCGACGACGTCATGTTGCACCAAATGAGTGTCCGTCTCCTCGCGTTGCGCGATCAGCGCGAACTTGCACATCTTGCGCCGCAGCTTGGCGATAATGCGCTCGGCGGTCGCGGGCCCGACCCCTGGCAGGGCCGAGAGCCCTTTGGCATCCTGGTCGGCAATCAGCGCCGCCACGTCGCGAACCGGCCTGACCATGGCGCGCAACGCCTTGCGCACTCCCACTCCGTCGACCGAGCAAAACATCTCAAAGAACTCGCGCTCCACTTCCGACAGGAAACCGACCAATCGCGGCGTCAGCTTGCCATGGGCCGGATTGCCGTCAAGATAATGGACCGTGTGTAAGCTAATTTCCTTGCCCAACTGGCTTTGAAGCTGGCGTCGTACAAAGTCTGGGACGAGTACTTGATAGTCAAACGTGCCCGCCGCCAACGTCGCGTCCGCGTCCCGAACACTAGCCAAGGTTCCTGTGATGCGTGTAATCAAGGTGAACTCTGCCTTCCATGCTTGTTGATCGATGATTGGATTGACTGGTCAGCCAAAAGTCGACCAGTCGGCGTTCTTTTTCCTACCCGTAAACAAGAAACAACGTAACAGTTTAGCCAAATGAAGTAATGTCGCTTTCAAAAGACTCCCATGGGCTCGTCCCATGGGTGAAAACGCCTAGTGAGCTACCCGCGATGCCAGCTACCCCACTCCCCTCCCCGCCGCCTGCGGCGGCGGGGAGGGGAGTGGGGCCGTGCATATGGGGGGGATGGGACGCCACGGGTAGCCTGCCAATCCTCTTCACCCACCGCACAAGGCGGTGGGGGGCGACCGATGGAAAACGAACTCGAGTGCACGTCCACTTCCGATAACTAAACAGTTACGAAACAACCTAAATGCTGACAACTTGCCGGTTCATATACCAATGACACAATGCGATTGCCAGTGCATCGGCCACGTCCGGGGGCTCGGGCGGCTGCGACAACGAAAACTCCCGGCAAATCGCCAATTGGATCTGTAATTTCGTGGCGCGGCCGCTGCCAGTCAGCATTTTCTTGACTTGCGTCGCCGCATAGCTTTGCACCTGCAGGCCAGCGGCGGCGGCGGCCAGACAAATGACCCCACGCGCATGGCCCATGAGAATCGCCGTGCGTGGGCGTTTGTAATGGCTGAACAGTTCTTCCACCGCCATCACACGCGGTTGCAACGACGCGATCACGTCGCTCACACCCTCGTGAATCTCGACCAATCGTCGCTCAAGGGACCGCTTGGCCGTGCTGCGTACCACCCCAGCCTCGCATAGCTGCGCACCACCTCCGGCGAACTCCAGCACGGCATATCCGGTTATGTTCAGGCCAGGATCGATCCCCAGAACTCGTGTCTGTTGTGCCATATGCTTATTGAAAGTCCTGAGTCCTGAGTCCAGAGTCCTGAGTCCTGAGTCCAGAGTCCAGAGCCCAGAGCCCAGAGTCCAGAGTCCTGAGTCCTGAGTCCTGAGTCCTGAGTCCAGAGTCCAGAGTCCTGAGTCCTGAGTCCAGAGTCCAGAGTCCTGAGTCCAGAGTTGAGAATCTCAGGTCTCGAAGTCCTAAATTTGTATCTGTTTAGCCGATTTGTATCTGTTTAGCCGATTGCCGCGTTTGACTAAGCCAGGGCCCCCTACGGGCTTGCCCCGTAGGTGAACGAGTTTTGCCAGCTAAGACGCCGATCCCAATAACTCCCCCCTCTCCCCCAGCGCCGAAGGCGGTGGGGGTCGATCCACAGCCAACCAAACCTCAATGCACGTTTAACTTCATTTGGGTAAACGGTTACCTAAGATTCAACCGGCGAGAGCAACTCACTCAACGCGCCAGCTTGTGCCACCTTTGCGGTCTTCCAAGACAATGCCGATTTCGGTAAGCACGTCGCGAATGCGATCGGCGGTGGCAAAGTCCTTGTTCTTTCTTGCTGCCGCACGCAGTTCGATGACCAATTCCATCAGCGGGGCAACCAGCTCGCTTTCGCTTTCCGGTGCCTGATCAGCCGTTTTTTCGCGGAACAATCCCAGCAACGCAGCCAGCTCGCGCAACGCACTGGCGCCACGTTGCAGTGCGGCAACCTGCTGCGCATCGGGGTTTTCCGTATCTTCCAATTTATTCTGATCGACGAACTTGTTGAGCAGGCGGACGAGGTCGAACAGATCGCTGATCGCTCCGCCGGTGTTAAAGTCGTCGTCCATTTTGTCGAGAAACGCGTTGCGATGCTTCTGGACATCCTCAAGCATCGGGTCAGATTCAGAGTCCCACATTCCGTCGGCGCGCGAGCGTGCGACAGGAATATCGTAGAAGCTGGTGCCGGTCACGCGTTCAAAGCGTTCAAAAAAGCGGTAGTAGGTATCCAGAGCGGTGCGTGCTTCTTGAAGTGCTTCGTCGCTATAGAGCACGGTGCTACGGTAGTGCGTGCGCAGCAAGAAGAATCGAATCAGCTCGCCACCCAAGTCCTGGATCATGGCGGCCAAGCCCCCCGCTCCGCCCGAGCGACTCTCTTTCTCGGCGGTCGCCCGTTGGATCTCTTCGAGCGAAACCCCCTTACTCGCCGTATCCTCGCGTTCCGAGCGTCCACCGATCTTGCCGGCGGCCGCGCGTTTCAGCAATCCGTTGTGCATCCAGTACCTGGCCATGGGAGCTCCATGACAGCACTCGCTCTGCGCAATTTCATTTTCGTGGTGAGGAAAGACCAGATCGAGTCCACCGCCGTGAATATCGAACGTCTCTCCTAACAGGCTACGACTCATCGCAGAACACTCGATGTGCCAACCGGGTCGACCAGGGCCCCATGGGCTTTTCCATGAAGGCTCATCTGGCTTCGCCGATTTCCAGAGCGCGAAATCGGCAGCCGAGCGTTTCTTGGCGGCCGCGCCACCACCTTCTCCTTGCAGTGAGTCGAGGGTACGGTTGGTCAACTTGCCGTATTCCCGATCGCGAGCGACATCAAAAAACACATCCCCTTCTACTTCATACGCATACCCGCGTTCGATCAACGCCGCCGTCAACGCGATGATATCGTCCATCGATTCGGTGGCCTTGGGCATCTTGTCGATCTGATCGACACCCAACCCGGCGAGATTCTGTAGATAGTCCGCAATATTCTCACGTGCCACTTCGGCCATGGACATGCCGCGATCGTTGGCCTTTTTGATCAGTTTGTCGTCGACATCCGTGATATTGACGACCCAAGTGACCTCGTAGCCCGAATGGACCAAGTAGCGTTTGATCGTGTCGAAGATCACCGGACCGACCATGTGCCCGATATGCGCGCGGTCGTAGACGGTCGGACCACATAGATAGATTCCGACCTTACCCGGCTCGACCGGTTCAAATGGCTCTTTGGAGCGTGTCAGCGTGTTGTAGATTCGAAGGGCCATGATAGATTCACCATCTTCCGTGCGGGGCAATGAAACTCAGTTGGAGCCGCGATCCCGTTGGGAATCGAGCAGCACGATGCACTGGGCCGAGATCGCTTCCAGCCGGCCGATCGGCCCCACCTGCTCGCCGGTCTTCGCTTTCAAGCCGACCGATTCAACCGGCAATGCCAGTATTTTCGCGATTTGCGCGCGAATCGAGCGTTTATAAACGCTCAATTTGGGCTGCTGAGCAAACACAATGCAGTCGATATTCACCACATAGTAACCGGCTTGGCGAACCTGCTGATATGCCAGTTGGAGCATTTCCGCGGAATCGCGTCCCCGGTTCTCGTCGGCCGTATCGGGGAACAATTCGCCAATATCGCCCATCGCGGTGGCGCCCAACAACGCGTCGGTCACTGCGTGCAGCAACACATCGGCGTCACTGTGCCCAAGCAGGTGAGCATCGTGGGGAATGTCAATTCCACCGAGCCGTAGCGGGCCCCCGGCCGCAAGCCGGTGCGTGTCATGCCCTATGCCAATTCGGTTGCCAATCGTAGTCGATTCCTCATTTTTTGGGTGTTTTCGCCTCCGGCCGCGTTCACCGCCACGGCCGACATTCCGCTGCCCACCAAGCCCCGGGGCCGGGAACGCTGCAATCGCCCGGTGCGCGGCGATTATAGCGAAACGCCCCGAACTGGACAACGCTCAGCCAACCCACAGTGCGCGTCGTGGCACGCATGCCACACTCCCTCACCCCACCTGACGCAGCACATCTCACGCCGCACCCCTCGGGCCTCTATAATCGATCCACCATGGCAACGATCGAAATTAATGAGCTGTCCAAATCGTACCAAGTCTACCAGAAGCGGGAGGGCCTGGGCGCCTCGCTGCGCGGCTTGTTCCGACGCGAGTACCGTGAAGTCCGGGCCGTACGCGGTATCGACCTCCAGGTTCAACAAGGCGAATTCGTCGCGTTCATGGGCCCCAACGGCGCGGGCAAGACCACCACCCTCAAATTGCTCTCGGGAGTGATCACACCAACCGCCGGCAGCGCCCGTGTCATGGGACATATCCCATGGAAGCGCGAAAACGCCTACCGACGACGGTTTGCCTTGGTGATGGGGCAAAAAAACCAACTGTGGTGGGACTTGCCGGCTCAAGAGTCGTTTCGGCTGCACCAGAAAATCTACCGTATCGACCCGACCGAGTATCAAAAGACACTCGACGAACTGACTTCTCTGCTGAGCGTCAGCGACCTGCTGCCACGCCCGGTACGCGAACTGTCGTTGGGCGAGCGGATGAAAATGGAACTGATCGCCGCACTGCTACATAGCCCCGAAGTCCTGTTTCTCGATGAGCCGACCATCGGACTCGATGTGATCGCCCAGCACAACGTCCAGCAGTTTCTCAAGTTCTACCAGCAAAAACGGCAGATCACGATCCTGCTGACCAGCCATTACATGAAAGACGTCACCGCCCTGTGCCAACGCGTAGTGATTATCGCCGAAGGGCGTATCCACTACGATGGATCGCTCAGCGGCATCGTAGATCAATTCAGTGGCCAGAAGATCGTGACACTTCAATTGGCCGAAGGACAAACGGCCAGCGACCTGGAACGCTTCGGCACCGTGCTGGAAGTGGAATTGCCCAAGGCACAGCTGTTGGTCGAACGGCGTCAAGTCGCGGCAGTGATGGCCGCGATCCTGAACGCCTACACCATTGAAGACATCGCCGTCGAAGACCCTCCGCTCGAAGATGTGATCGCTCAAGTATTCGCCGGCGCCCAGAGTTGCGAGCCCCGAGTTGCGAGTTAGCTTCTCGCCGCGTGGAGCGTTGTAAGGAAGGACTGTGAAGTGACTTACCTACTCTGTAACCGTTCACGGAAAAGAAGACGCGAACAACACGTTCAGGAGGAGGGCCGCTGATGAACACGAACCGCCACTAATTCCGAAAAGCCCTCCGCTCGGCTTGCCCCAGCGGGAAGGCACGACGGGTCAGCTAGCAGCAACGCGTCCTTTACCTTTGGTCGGTCGAACGTAAGATCCCCGGATAGTCGCCGCTCTGCTGAGTGGCGTTGTCCAGCTATAAGTTCTGTGTCTTAAAGTGCTGTGTCCCCAAGCCCTGAATTCTTAGCCCTAAATCCTACTATGTACGCCCGTTTAAGCAGTTGGTGGACGATTCTGCAAATCGCCTGGGAAGAGCGACTGGTTTATCGTGGTGATTTTGCGTTGGGCACGCTGATGCGTTTCCTGCCAATTGTCACGCAGATTTTTCTTTGGTGGGCGGTCTTCGATTCGATTGGGGCTGGAGTACGTGACCGTGGCGACATTGCCGGATACTCGTTTCGCAACGTGGTTGCCTATTACCTGTTGACGATGCTCAGCCGCGCGTTCTCCAGCATGCCCGGCCTGGCATCGGGTATCGCGTTACAGATACGCAACGGCGAGATCAAGAAGTTCCTGGTACAGCCGATTGACTTGCTCGGTTTTCTGCTGCTAAACCGGATCGCGCACAAGCTGGCGTACTATTCCGTTGCCATATTCCCATTCGCGTTCGTCTTTTTTCTTTGCCGCGGATTCTTCGTGGACGGCTGGCCGGACTGGGACATTTTTCTTTACTTCCTGCTGACATTGGTCATGGGCTTTGTGCTCGGCTTCTTCCTCGAGGCAACCATTGGGCTCATTGGGTTTTGGTTTCTCGAAATCAGTTCACTGCTCTTCATCTACATGTTGTTCAGTTTCTTCCTGTCCGGCCACATGTTCCCTTTGGATATGCTTCCCGCCCCCTGGCACCAGTTGGTCGACGCGCTGCCGCTGAAGTATCTGGCTTACTTCCCCGCTGCCGTGTTCCTCGGCAAGGTACCTCGGGAAGAACTGCCGGTCGAGTTGTGCATTGAGGCGGCGTGGATCATCTTCTTCATGATCGCGGCGCGCGTGATGTATCAGCGTGGAGTGCGGCGATACAGCGGGTACGGAGGTTAGCGAATGACCAACAAAAACGGCTCGTATTGGCTTGTTTTCCTGACCTTCGCGCGCAACAGCCTGGTGCGTGACACGATGTTTCGCACGAATTTTCTCTTGCAGTGCATTTCCTCCGTCGCCTGGACACTCATGAACGTCGGGTTCTACTTGATCGTATTCGCGCACACCGACATGATTGGCCAGGGAAGCGGTTGGGGCAAATATGAGTTCTTCGTATTTCTTGCCACGACCTGGCTGATCAATAGCGTGGTCCAGGCATTTTGCATGCCCAACGCGCAAGAGTTCAGCGAGCTGATACGGACAGGCAACCTGGACTTCGCGCTGCTCAAGCCGATCGACACCCAGTTTCTCATCTCGTTCCAAAAGGTCGAGTGGTCAGCGTTGTCGAATTTCGTGGCCGGAATCATGCTGCTCGCGTTAGCCTTGTGGCACCTCATGTCGAGGCCGATTGAACCGCTGGTGATCACGCCATGGACGCTGGCGTTGTACGTGCTGTATTTGATGTGTGGTGTAGCCATTTTGTACAGTGTGATGATCGCGTTGGCATCGACCAGCATCTGGCTGGGACGCAATCAGACGCTATACACTTTCTGGTTCTACATCACGAATTTCGCGCGTTACCCGATGGAGATTTACAATCGAGGCTGGGGAGTACCACTGTGGGGCTTCTTCACGTTCGTCGTGCCCGTCCTGCTGGTGGTGAACATTCCGGCGCGCGTGCTGGCTCAACCTCTCTATCCACAGGCTAGCGTTAGCTGGCCTCTAGCCCTGTTCACTCTGGCCGCAACCGTGCTCAGCCTCCGCGGCTCGCGTTGGGTGTTCCAACGTGCCCTGGGCAGTTACCGCAGTGCCAGCAGCTGAAGAGAGACTTCATGCGGCAAAGTAGGGTGTGTCAAGCTCGCTCCGATCCCAGCCGACAGCGACACCAAACTCCAACGAGCGAACGCAGGCACACCAGAATGCGGTTCGCACTATCGTGCAACGTTCCAGACTAACGTTCCAGAATGCTGCTTCCGATTGTTTGCAACGATTCACCGTCTACAATGATGTCGAAAACACTGCGTCACAGAGCAGCATCGCGTCACGGAACCGAAATGTCCGAAAACACCGCCACGATTCGCGCCTATTTTCAACTGTTTCGTTTTCCAAATGTCTTTACGGCGTTGGCGGACGTGATGATGGGTTTCCTGTTCGTACATGCCAGCTTGCGACCGTCTAGCTCCTTCTTCAGTCTGGCCGTCGCATCGATGCTGCTTTACACCGCCGGAATGGTGTTGAACGATGTGTGGGATGTCGCACAAGATCGACGCGAGCGGCCGGAACGGCCGATCGCGTCGGGGCGAATCGCCGCCGGGCCAGCGCGACGTATCGGGTTTGGACTGCTGTTGAGTGGCATGTTGTTCGGTTGGGTCGTTGGCTACCTGCCGCAAATCGAGCCGACGATGGCTTGGCGAAGTGGTGTCGTTGCAACGCTGTTGGCACTGTTTATCCTCCTTTACGATGGCATTCTGAAACGAACGTTCTTGGGACCGTTGGCGATGGGCAGTTGCCGACTGTTGAACGTTTTGCTGGGCATGTCACTGGCCGGGCCAATCGATTCTGCGAACACTCTACCGGCCTTCAAACTAGCGGGAGTGGCTTTGCTGGGTTTCACGGCCCCGGAGTTGTTAACGGCGAGCGGCATAGGAGTTTATATTGCCGGTGTGACCTGGTTCGCACGACGTGAAGCTTCGTCCAGCAGCCGGTGGCAATTGGCGGCAGCTACGGTGGTCATGGCCAGCGGAATTGCGCTCCTGGGACTCATCTACCAGGCATTGCCAACCGAGATGCCCAAGACGCTTGCGCAGGAGAGCACGTGGTTCATGCTGTTGGGGTTGTTCGCCTTCACGATTGTAAGGCGTTGCACGATCGCCGTCGCGAATCCAACTCCACAACGCGTGCAGTCGGCGGTGAAGAACGCGATCTGGTCACTCATCTTGCTCGACGCAGCCGTCGCACTCCTGGTATGTCACCCGGCCTGGTCAATCGCCATCGTGGCGTTGCTGATCCCGACGATGGTGCTCGGCCGTTGGAGCCCGGCGACATAGAGTCAGCGCATGTGACAGCCACGGCGCAGGCATAAGCGACTCGCGTGCGCAGCGCTGCGCCATTTTCGGCAGCGCGTCCTGTTCCGGTTAAGCGGGTTGGGTGGTTCTTGACGCGAACCATTCGAGAAAGGGGCGAGTGAAAGTCGATTGCGTCGAGTTTATGGCCAATTTCCGTCGATGCGCAGCGGGAGACGAACTAGGTTTACGGTGAAGGAGGTGGCGGCGACCGTGAACAAAGGTGTACGAGAAACGCTGAGATTGTTAACCGAAACGGCCAACGAAGCGGCGGTTCCGGTCCTCCTTGCTGCGCTTGAATCGCCCGACCGAGCGATCCAAGACGGCGCGCTGACGGCCATCTTGAGTCGCCGGCGTGGTGCTGGTTCGCGCGCGTTGGTGAACCGGTGGGGGCGACTCAGCGAACGCTGGAAGCAGCAGATTGCTGAACACCCACGGCAAATCGCCCCGGCCGTCCGCGACGCTATTCTCAGCCGCGATGGCGAACGATGTGCGAACGGTTGCGCAGCATTGCTGAGTATCCGTGAATTCGAGTTGATGCCGGCGTTAGTGACCGCCATCGAGGAACCGGACAACCCGTACGCGACGATGGTTGCCGAAACGCTGGTGGACATGTGCGAATTGTTGCAGGAGGAGATCTTCGGACCGCACGACCAACGTCATTTGCGTGAGCCGGCGCGCGTTCGCCAACGCGTACTCCCCAGCCTGGAACACGCAGTGGACCGATACGAACAACATCGTCATCGCGAGGTCATCGAAGCGTTCTTGATGCTGACCAACCACGAAAACGCTTTATTGAAACAGGTTTTGTGCGAACCACGTCATCCCGCTTACCTGGTGGTCACCGAGATCCTGCGTCACAACCCGCATGCGGCGATCATCCGTCTGGCTTTGAACCTGCTCGAATCCCGTTTTGCGCCGACGATCGCTTTGCAAATCGTCTCGCACCGGCACGATCGCCCCTTCATCAAACAACTGCTCTGCCGCCTTGCCAACACGTCCACCGATACCCTGAGCGCGAACTTGGGACGAGTCGAGTCGATCCACTGGTTGGAGGGAGACCTGAGCGAACTGGATTCACTCACCGAACAAGAACAAGAGGCGACGATTCACGTTGTGGTCGCTTCCGGCATGGATCGGCTAAAGGCATTTGAGGTAATTGCGTACGTCATGCGTCAAGGCCTGGTCGGCGGGCGTCGCGCCGCATCGGTCGCATTGGCACAATTCGGTGGCGCCGACGCCAACAAATTAGTTCTCGACGGACTGCACGATAGCGACCCTCACGTCCAAGCGAATGTCGTGGTCCAACTGCGTGAACGAGGGATCCCGGGCGCAATCTCGCGTTTGATCCAATTGCTCGACAGCCCGCATAAAGTCGTGGCCAAAGCAGCCCAATCGTGCCTTGGCGAATTCAATTTCAATCGCTACATCACCGTCTTCGATTTGATGGAGGACGATATCCGCCGTAGCACCGGACTGCTGGTCATGCGCATCGACTCCACCGCCGTCGACCAATTGGCGGAAGAACTCAAGGCGCGCACTCGCACACGCCGGCTACGCGGCTTGGAAGTGGCGATGGCGATGGATGCCGTGGAACGCGTCGAGCCATTGATTATCAAGCTGCTTGAAGACGGCGATCATTTTGTCCGCGCGGAAGCGGCGCGCACGCTGGCTTATTGCAGTTCGCCGCTTGCACAACAGGCCCTGCGCGGCACGCTCATGGACCGCAGCGTTGTCGTCCGCGAAGCAGCAGAGCTCGCATTGCGCAAGCTCTCCGAGGCAGGACGTGTGACGACGGCCGGCAGCTTTGCCGCGGCAATGCGAAACGCCGACATGAACCCACTTATGCAGGACGCCGATTGACTCGCCCCATTGTGCGGCAGCCTTGTACCACACTGGCTTGTACCGTGAAAACGAGGAGACTATGGATATCATCACTCGCCTTCTGCACGCGCCATGGCCGGTTCTGGCGCAGACGCAACAGCGCATGAACGTGGTCGCAGAGCGATTTCAAAATGGTGGAACGGATATTTCGGCGACGCAGGGGATCGTGATCTGTATCGTCGCCGCGATCGTCGGCGTCATATTGTGGCGTGTCGCCCGCGCCGTCGCCTTACGCGACGGCCGCAGCTACTTCAGCTCAAAAAAACTGTTCAAGGAACTCTGCCGCCTCCACCAACTCGACTGGTCACATAGCCGGCTGTTGTGGAAACTGGCGCAGGCACGCCGCTTGGAACACCCCTCTCGGCTGTTTTTGGAATCGACGTGGTTCGAGCCGGCGGGGCTGCCCGCCACGCTGAAACCCTTCCGCAATGAATTGGAAGCGATTCAACAACGCCTGTTCGCAACGGCACCGCCCCAGCCATAGCCGCCCGTGCGCCGCCGCACCAGGACCATGCCACGTCCTGTGTCGATCGATCCTCCGTCGGCCAGATCGATGCCTTCCAGATCCGCGCGTACTTAGTCAACGATCGCCAAGAAATGCAAAACGACGCCACATTGCGCCGTTTTGCCATTGAATATCGCCCGTATCGCTTAGAAAGCGCCGTCCTAGAAAGCGCCGTCCGCGCCGCGCGGCGGAGTCCGCTTTCGGAATCGTTCGTCCGCAGGCGCTTCCGTCTTGGCTCCCTTAGCGTCGGTTGCCTTGCCGGTACCGAGTGTGACGGTCGTCACATCCGCGCGCCAACCCATCAGGGCTAACAGCTTGTCGGGACTCAAGCGGTCGACTCCGATCTCCACGGCGGCCGCAAGCTTCTTGTCGAAATCGTCCTTCAGCTCGTTATCGGCATCACCGTTCGCTTTGGACGTACGGTTTTCGCCTTGCACCAGGTAACGTGTTTGCACCGTCACCTCATCGTCGACCACGCCACCGTTGAGTTCGATCAGTTTGGCCAACAGGCCGGCATCGTTTTGCCCACTGTCGGTGATGTCAATAAAACCGGTAATCGCAAAGTGGATTCGGTCCCCAGGTGACCAGGCAGGAGTGAAGAGGAGGTCATCGGGCACGATGATATTGGCCACATCATCGTTCAGAATTCGGCACATGGCCACGTGAGCGCCGAGCACCTGAATCACTTCGACGCGTCCCTTCGGCTTGGCTTTCATGACGGCCGTGGTTCCCTTGTCAAATACACTGAACGTCTGTTGGGCCTTCAAGTTGTCTTCCGACCCGGCGTTGATATAGATGACTCCCTCCTTGCCATTGACCGTTGTCACAATCGCGTCGGGCGTCTCAAACGTCGTCTCGCGTAGTGTACGGAGCAAGTTGCGTTGATCGTCCACCGTCTTCGCAAGTTGCTCGATCCGCTTGTTAAACGCCGAACGTACATCTTCAAGTTGCGTGTTCAACTCGACGATCCGATTGTCTTTTTCGGTCGCTTGACCGGCAATCGTCTCCATTTGCTTGCGCACTTCAGCAAGATCTTTCGTGAACTTGTCGCGTTCGGACGCCAAATCGTTGCGGGCCGCGTCCCGATCCGTTTCGGCTTTCTTGATACGCGTATTGGCCGCCGCCTCAATGCTCGCCTTCTCCTGAGTCAGCTGGTTCTCCGTGCGTCGCAGGTCGGTCAACTGCTGGTTCAAGTCACGAATACGCGAGAGCAGAAAGTCCGGTAGCGACTGGTAGTTGCGCGCCGACTCAACTTCTTCGTTCGCTGGCCCGAAGAGCATCATGTTGTTCGCGAAATTGCGGCGAATCTTCTTCATCTCCGGATCGTCGGTGTCGCTACCCGGGATGTTCGCCATCTGGTCAGCAATCTGCGTCATCGATTTGCTCTGGCCAGTGAGCATCTCGTTGAGCGTTTGCGATTTGAAAAGAGCCTTGCTCAAATCGGACTTGGCCGTCTCCATCTTATTCCTGGCATCCTCTGCTTCACTCCGAAGTGTCTCCGATTTGCTATAAAAGACAAACGAAAGGACACACAACCCGACGGTGAGCATGACCAGCAGGATGAGTGCGATGTGAAGACCCTGATTCTCTCGCGACGCCATACTGAAGACTCCTGGTACTGCGGAATTCCGCAAAACGGGATCGGCAACAGTGTTGGTTGTTGCCCGGCTAAATTTCGATAAGATGCCCGAAACGCACGCTGTGGTTCGGTCCGCATGGTAAATCGGACAAGCCGCATCCAACGAAAACGCAGATCGCAAACTCCGACGAACCAGCTGAAATAACCCCAGCTGCTACAAAGGTGGTTCCAAAAGCTCCGCTAAACGGATGCAGGGCAAGAACCTAGGTCGAGTCTAAACGGGGTTCCGGGAGCTGTCAATAAATTCTGCAATACAGGAAAGATGGAAAGTCTGGGAAACATGCCGTTTTGGTCCGGTCGTGTCGATCGAAGCCGGCTTGGCGTGGTGCCTTTGGGGGGGGGCAACACACGACGGGGCGGTGTTCCGCTGACCGTTTTCCGCAGCCAAGTGCCACGACCGACATCGGCAAACATGCCCCACCATCATCGATTCCTGGCCGTCCATCCGCCTCTGCCTCTCACACGCCTGCGGGCACTCAAGTCACTCTTGTAAATATCCAGGTAGACAAATGAGCAAGAAACCACCACGCCAACGGCGACTCGTTGGATTCGAGGAAGACGACGGAGCGAGCGAGTCGCCGCACGAAGCCGTGGATTCCCCAACGCCAGTACCAACAGACCCAGTACCATTCCACACAGGACTGCCAGCCGACGATGCCAGAGGCCACACGCATGCCAACGTCGCCACGGTCCAAGAGGCACCGGGAGGCGTGGCACGAGCCCCCGACAAGGCCCCCGACAAGGCCAACATCCCAATTGCCGATCCGGCGACAGGCAAAGCTGAGCGGCTCACGGGCAAGCTTGTTTACGTGCTGGACGCGCATTCGTTGATCTATCAGGTGTTTCATGCACGAGGGGACATGAGTGGCCCGCAGGGACAGCCGATCGGCGCGACGCACGGTTTCTTAAACGACATTTTGACGATACTCGACCGCCGCAAACCAGACCTCTTGCTCTGTGCTTTCGACCCGCCCGGCAAGACGTTTCGCCATGAGCTGTACAAGCCATACAAGGAGCACCGCAAGGCGATGCCGGACGACCTGCGTCCGCAGATTGCCGATATTCAACGGTTTCTGAAGGCTTTGGCGATACCGGTCCTGGCGGTTCCGGGCTATGAGGCCGACGATGTACTTGCCACTGTGGCTGACCAGGTCGAGCAGTTGGGAGGCCAGTGCTATTTGGTGACCAGCGACAAGGACTGTCGTCAGCTCATCACGGATCAGGTCAAGGTCTACAACATTCGCAAGAACGAAGTGTTGGACGCTGACGCGGTGATCGAGCAATGGGGGATACGCCCCGATCAAGTGGTCGACCTGCAGGCAATGTGGGGCGATTCGACCGACAACATTCCGGGCATCGCCGGAGTGGGGCAGAAGACCGCCACGCAGCTGTTGGCTGAGTACGGAACGTTGGAGGGCATATTCAAACATGTCGACGAGATTTCCGGGACAAGGCGTCGCGAGAACGTTCGCGCCGGGCGCGAAGCGGCGTTATTGAGTCGCCAACTGGTCCGGTTGGCGCGTGACGTACCGATCGAGATCCCCTGGGACGCGGCGCACGTGGGAGGCATCGACAGCGAAGCGGTCCTTGAACTCTGCGACGAATTCGGGTTTCGTGCATTGCGTGATCGACTGGCCACGTTGTCGGCAGCCGCCGCACCCGCAGTCTGGGAGGCAGAATACGTCACGGTTGCGACCGACGCGGAACTACAACAATTGCTGCACGATTTGCGGCAGCAGAAGCGTATCGCGGTCGACACGGAAACGACATCGACGCGCGCGCGCTGGGCCGAATTGGTCGGCTTTTCGTTCTCCTGGCGTGCCGGCCACGGCGTCTACTTGCCGGTTCGTGCTCCCTCTGGAGACTCACACCTTGATCTCACGAGTACGCTTGCGGCGCTTCGGCCGATCTTGGAAGACGAGCAAATTGAAAAGGTAGGACAGAATCTAAAATACGATCAGATCGTGTTACGAACGGCCGGAGTGGCGTTGCGTAACGTCGCGTTCGACACGATGGTCGCCGACTACCTACTGGCGCCGGGTGAACGCAATCACGGCATGGACGACTTGGCAAAACGCTACCTGAACCACGATACGATCAAGATCCGCGCGCTGATTGGCACGGGCAAGAAGCAGAAACGGATGGATGAGGTGCCGGTCGCCTTGGTCACACCCTATGCGGGGGAAGACGCCGACGTTCCATTTCGGCTGACCACCATCCTGGCCGACCGGTTGCGGGAAGAGGGCTTCGACGAATTGTTCTATTCGCTCGAAATGCCTTTGATCGAGGTGCTCGCAGAATTAGAGTTCAACGGGATCAAGGTCGATGTACCGGTGTTGAAGCGGTTAAGTACTCAGTACGGTCGTCGCATGGCGGAGTTGGAGACTGAGATCTACGCGTTGGCCGGAGGCACGTTCAACATTGATTCGCCAAGACAATTGGGCAAGGTTCTGTTCGACGACTTGGGGCTGCCGGTGGTCAAGAAGACCAAGACAGGGCCGAGCACGGACGCGAGTGTGTTAAACCAATTGGCTGCGGAGCATCCGTTGCCAGCCAAGATCATTGACTACCGGCAACTGGCGAAACTCAAGAACACTTACGTGGACGCGTTGCCCGAACTGGTCCACCCCGAAACGGGGCGTGTGCATACTTCGTTCAAGCAGGATGTCGCGGCCACGGGCCGACTGAGTTCAACCGATCCGAACTTACAGAACATACCGGTACGGACCAGTGACGGCCGCGAGATTCGCGCCGCGTTTGTGCCGGGACAGACTGACTGGCTGTTAATGTGCGCCGATTATTCGCAAATCGAGTTGCGTGTGTTGGCCCATTTCTCGCAAGACGAGGCGTTACTGGAGGCTTTCGCAAACGACCGCGACATTCATGCTCAGGTAGCTAGCGAGATCTACGCGGTGGCATTGAAAGATGTCACTTCTGACATGCGGCGCGCCGCGAAGGCAGTGAATTTCGGGGTGATCTATGGGCAGAGCCCATTTGGGCTCGCCAAGTCGTTGGGGATCGAAAAAAACGCAGCGGCTGAGTTCATTGAAGCCTATTTCCAACGCTACCCGGGCGTGGCCGAGTTCATGGACAGAATACTGGCCCAATGCCGAAAGAACGGCTATGTTAGTACCGCATTGGGACGGCGACGTCCCATCCACGGAGTGCGTGACGCCGCGCAACGCGAAGGCTCGCTGCAACGGAATCTGCCCGAACGCATCGCGGTCAATACGGTCATTCAAGGAACTGCCGCAGATCTGATCAAACAGGCAATGATCCGCGTTTACCGCCGCATGCAACGTGAAGCATCGCAGGCCCGGATGCTGCTGCAGATTCACGATGAACTGGTGTTTGAAACACCGGCCGCGGAACTTGCCGCGCTCACCAGCCTGGTGACCGTGGAAATGTCAGCCGTTGGTGAATTGTCGGTGCCGCTGAAGGTCGATGTGAAAGCCGGGTTGAATTGGGCCGAATGCGAGCCGATCGACGTGGTGGAGAAGGGATGATGGGAGAGAACCGTGCTCGTCAAACCATGCTCGTCATTGGCGTCACCGGCGGCATCGCCAGCGGTAAAACGATGGTCACGCGGGAATTGGGGCGACGCGGCGCGGCGATTCTCGACGCAGATCGCATCGGACACGACGTACTCGAGTTAACCGAGGTCAAGCGAGCACTGTGGAGGCGCTGGGGAGCGGCAGTTTTCCAGACGCCAGCCGATGCGCAACAGGAACTGCTCGCAGCTGAGCAAACGCCGGATCATGTGGAGCTCGCACGGGTAGATCGAGTGGCGATTGCGCGGCGCGTATTCGCCCCTGGCCCTGCGAGCGTGCGTGAATTGGCGTTCCTCGAGCAGTTAACGCACCCGCAGATCGGTGCTCGGATTGCGGAACGGATTGCGCATTACCGGCGAGACGGCGTGGTGCCTGCCGCGATACTCGACGCCCCCGTGCTATACAAAGCGGGCTGGGAGTCCTGTTGCGATAAAATCCTCTTTGTCGATGCTCCGTTGGACGTGCGCGCGGCGCGTGCTGCGGCGCGCGGCTGGTCTGGGGACCAGCTAAAAGCTCGCCAAGCAATGCAACCGCCGATCGAATACCAGCGTGAGCGTGCCGACGACATCATTGACAATGGCGGCTCACATGCCGCCACGATTCGGCAGATCGATACGTTTTGGGGCAAATTATTCCGAGCGGGCAAGGAATGACGGCGCACGGAACGCCTCAAATCGCACGAAAATCGCGTCGTCAGCCGCGATTTCGACGTTGCGACACGCGATTGGCCAAATAGTCACGATTTTTGTGGGAACCGGCCTTCACCTGGAGGCGAGAAGCCCGATAATGGGGGTGATGGGCACTTCTGGCCCAGCCCCTCTACGATTCTGGCTGCGGGATTCTGGCTGCGGAGACACCCCAGCGTTTACGGACCACCTCGTAGGACTGTGCAACGTCGTCTTGTCACTGGCAGTCAAACCTTCATGCAAGTACCTATTCCCCTTCACGCAAGCAGCTGACCCACCCTCTGGCACCGTCTGTGTGCCGAGCCTATTTGCTCATCTGGAGCTTCCCTTTCATGACTGACTCGAATTCTCACAGTTCCGATCCTCGCCGTGGACGTCGCAAGCAAACGTCCCGGCGCCGCAGTGAATCCAAACCGCGTCGAGAGACCAGCGGCAAGAGCTCAAACACCGATGACTCGTACGACGTGGAAACGGACGAGCCACTTTCGTTGGCGGAAGAAATTGCCGGCGAGGCAGATCGTGGCGTGACAGATCGTGGCGTGACAGATCGTGGCGTGACCGACGATACGAACGATCGGTACGAAAAAATCAAGCAAGGCGAAATCCACATTGCTGAGCTGCAGAAGCTGAGCATGGGCGAGCTGATCGACGAGGCGCGTAAGGAAAATGTCACCGAAGTCGCCGGCATGAAGAAGCAAGACTTGATCTTCCGCATTCTGAAAGAACGCGTGAAGATGAATGGGCTCATGTATGGTGAAGGCACCCTGGAGATTCTTCCCGACGGGTTCGGATTCTTGCGCAGTCCCGATTACCATTATCTGTCCTGTCCCGACGACATCTACGTATCTCCGAGTCAGATTCGCCGCTTCGGGCTACAGACCGGTTCAACCGTATCGGGCCAGATTCGCCCTCCCAAGGAGAACGAACGCTATTTCGCGCTATTGCGTGTCGAGGCGATCAACTATCAAGATCCGAATTTGATGGTAGACAAGGTGCAGTTCGATGACCTGACGCCGCTGCATCCCGATACTCGCATCGTGATGGAAACCGGCTCGCACGACGTCGCCACGCGTGTGGTCGACCTGGTCGCGCCGATCGGCTTTGGCCAACGTGGCTTGATTGTCAGTCCTCCGCGCGCAGGCAAAACCATCTTGCTCCAGAAGATGGCGCGCAGCGTGCTGATCAACTTCCCCGACGCCTACGTCATCATGCTCTTGATTGACGAGCGGCCCGAAGAAGTGACCGATATGGAACGGGAAGTAAAAGGGCCTAACTGCGAAGTCATTAGCTCGACCTTTGACGAACCTCAATCGCGCCACGTCCAGGTTTCCGAGATGGTCATCGAGAAGGCGAAACGGATGGTCGAGTACGGGATCGACGTCGTTATTTTTCTCGATTCGATCACGCGGCTGGCGCGCGCCTGGAACGCCGAATGCCCGCAATCAGGCAAGATCCTCTCCGGCGGACTCGATGCCAACGCGCTGCAGAACCCCAAACGGTTCTTTGGATCCGCGCGCAAGATCGAAGAAGGTGGCTCGCTAACCATTATGGCGACCGCGCTGGTGGATACCGGCAGCAAAATGGATGAGGTGATCTTTGAAGAATTCAAAGGAACCGGCAACCTGGAGATTGTGCTCGATCGAAAACTGGTCGATCGCCGCATCTGGCCAGCGATTGATATCAACCGAAGCGGCACACGTCGCGAAGAGATGTTGATGGATCCGGAAGAGCATCGGCGAGTCTGTGTGTTGCGACGTGTCTTGAGTGAGATGAATTCGCCCGATGCCATGGACCTGCTGGTCACACGCCTGGAAAAGACACAGTCGAATGCCGAATTCCTGATGAGTATGAACATGAATGGATAGGCCGTTACGCCGAGTGCAAAAGTACCGGTAGCCAGGCTCGGCTAACCAAACACAGCCAGACTCGGTACGTCTCGGAGCGGCAAGCGTCGCTCCCCGTGCCGGCGCGACGCCCACCATGGATCGTGTTCGTCACTCATTTCCACCCTCAGCAGGGTTCGTTCAATGCCAAATTTCATCGAAGGATCGTTGCCCATCGCCGCAGAAGGTCGGTTTGCCATCGTGGTCGCGAGATATAACCACACCATCACGGAAAAACTCCTATCGGGTGCCGTGGAAACACTGACCGCCAACGGCGTGCCCGACCAAAGCATTGATGTCGCCCGGGTCCCTGGCGCTTGGGAGATCCCGCTCGTAGCGCAACGATTCGCACAATCCAAACAATATCGGGCGATCCTCTGTCTCGGAGCAGTCGTCCGTGGCGAAACAACACACGACCGCCATATCAACCGGCAAGTAAGCCTGTCACTGGGACAAATCTCGCTGGCTGCCGATATCCCGGTCCTGTTCGGTCTGCTCACCTGCAACACCATGGAACAGGCGATTCACCGCGCCGGCGGAAACGTTGGCAACAAGGGTCGCGAATGCGCTCAAGCCGCGCTGGAAATGGTAAGCCTGGGTGACATAATGGGGCGCGCAGGGACGTGATAAGAGACGGACGTGAATAAGAGACGACCGGCGATCAGTGCACAACGTGATGGCCAAAGGCGGAATGAAAACGTTACGGGCCGCCAACGTGCGGGATCGTATTTGCCGCAACGATTATAAGGTGGATGACGAACGCCATGACGCGACGTAGCCGAGCTCGAGAAGTTGCACTGCAAGTGCTGTACGAAGACGACATGAACCCAGGGCACAGCGTGGTTGCCTCGGACGAGTTCCTGCGCCGACGATTGAATAACGACCGGGATTTGGTGGAATTTGCCAGCGCGCTGGTGGCTGGCGTACGCAAGAACCGACACGAATTAGATGAACTCTTGGGCCAACGCGCGAAGAATTGGAGCCTGCAGCGGATGGCGACTACCGATCGAAACGTGTTGCGACTCGGAACATTTGAAATTCTCTTCACCGACACGCCAGGCCGCGTTGCGATTAATGAAGCCGTCGATCTCGCACGACGATTCGGCGCGGAACAGTCCGCTCAGTTCGTCAATGGGATTCTCGACCGGTTCCTGCAGGAATCGCGACAAGAGGAATGACAGCCTGTCACAAATCCACACGTGCCGCTCCCAAGACAAGTCGCCCAGGACAAGTCGCAATAATCAACATTTGAAAGCGCAAGACTGCCATGGCTCTTTTTGATCGGTTCAAGAAAGCGAAACCCCAATCAGATCAAGACGCTTCGGATCAAGGCGATTCGGACCGGGACCACCGGGACGCTGAAGCAAGTGGCGAACCACAGGCAGGCACATCCAAAACCGAAAACGCGCCCAAGCAAAGCGTCCTGGCGCGCGTTCGCCAAGGGCTCAAGAAAACCCGTGGCCTGCTGAATACCGATATTCGTGATCTGTTCAAACGGGAAGGGCGCTTGGTTGACGAACCGTTCTTGGATGAACTGTTCGCGATTCTCGTCAAAACCGACATGGGAACCGGGCCAGCCAATGAGATTCGAGACCGGGTCGCTGCGGACAACCACGGCCGCGTCGTGCAAATGAGTGACGTATTGGAGTCGGTAATGAGTTCGCTGCGCGAACTCATGGCTCAAGACCAATCGCCAATTACACTGGCCACCAGCGGGCCGACGGTGATCATGGTCGTGGGCGTCAACGGATCAGGCAAAACCACCTCGATCGCGAAACTCGCCGCCATGTTCACCCTGCAGGGAAAACGGGTCGTCTTGGGTGCCGGCGATACGTTTCGAGCTGCCGCCGTCGAGCAACTCTCGATCTGGGCGCAACGGATCGGCGCTGAAATCGTGACCGGCAAGGCAGGGGGGGATCCGGCAAGTGTTGCCCATCGTGCCGTCGCACACGCGGTTGAGGTGAGCGCGGACATTTGCATCATTGACACCGCCGGTCGGCTGCAGACTCAAACCAATCTGATGCAGCAGTTGGAAAAAATTCGCCGCGTCATCGGCAAATTGATCGCGGAAGCCCCGCACGAAGTATTGCTGGTCCTGGATGCGACCGCCGGCCAAAACGGGATCAGCCAGGCCAAAGGGTTTTCGGAAGCGGCAGGTTGTACGGGGATCGTCTTGGCCAAACTGGATGGAACAGCCAAGGGGGGCGTGGTGATCCCTATCCGGCGCCAATTCGAGCTGCCGGTCAAGTACATCGGCTTGGGCGAAGCAGCCGAAGACCTGGCTCTGTTTGACGTCGACCGATTCGTTCGCGCCCTGTTTGAGGACGAGACGAATTGACGATTTCGCTCGTCAGCCCCGGGGCCGACGCGGCACCGTCAGCGCGTGCCCTAACAGATAGCCCCAACAGATAGCCATAGCCTTCCCATTCTACGCGAAGCGGCAGACGAGCACTCGCCTCCCCAGCTTGCGACACTCTACGCAAGGTGCGACGACTTTGCCGCCCACGCACGACCGCCGCGCGTACCAGACGATCACACGCATCGCTGGCAATGTCTGCCCAACCGTCAGGTCTTATCGATTTCGCATGCCAACCACCTTCTGCGGCACGAAACCGACCCTATTGCAGTAAATGGGTGTCATTTTTTGCGTCGAAGAAGAGAACTGGTAATCAAGACCACGATGACGGTTCCATACTAGGCGCGCAGCTGCGCACGATGCAGCTGGTATTGACCGTGCCGTGACCTTAGATCCTCACGGCTTGAAGTGAGCAACGGGCGCGACATGTTTGGCAACCTGCGAGAACCACCCCTTGGCGAATCCGGTTCTCGCAGTGACCACGGCATTCCCCTTCAGCAGCTAAACAGGTCTGTTCCCCCATGCGACTCAGCCCATTTGCCCCACACATATGTCCATTAGCGGAGTACGAGAGATGAAAACCAGTTACTACAGTGCGTTTGCTGCAATTCTGGGTTGTGCGTTTGTCGCCAGCCCGGTCTTGGCCCAAACGCTCAGGCACCCCGCTTCGGTGCGTCCGGTGTCTTCGGTGCGTCCGGTGTCACTGTCCAACGACAGCTATTACGGCTACTACTATGGTGATGAAGAGGAAGAACCGTCGCCAAGCGATGCTGCAGCCGAGCCCCAGCCCGCGGAACCCCAGGCGGTTGAATCAGGGGCAAGCATCTCAGCCTACGATTCCTTTGGCGACTGTGATCCCTGCAACGGATCCGTATCGTGTGACGGTCGATGCGGTAGC
The DNA here is from genome assembly GCA_024277285.1 of Planctomycetota bacterium. The sequence goes on along the minus strand of JAJRVM010000072.1, from coordinate 1,240 downwards.
GCATGTGGAAGTTGCAATTCGTGTTACTTGCTTGGCCCCTCCAAGCCCTTTCAACTTATGCCGGCTAATCGCAGCAACATTCGGCTCGGCGGCTGGACGTCGCTCGGCTATCACAACAAGGTGACGCCGCTGTCGACTTTTCCAGGTCAAGGCGCAAGCTTTAACGATTTGCCTGACCGCATCAACCTACACCAGCAGTGGGCTTACCTCGAAAAAACACTCGACGAAAATGCGGGTGGCTGGGATTGGGGCGGTCGCGTTGACGTCATGTACGGTACCGATGCGCAAAAGACGCAGGCCTTCGGCACCACCGGCGGCTGGGACAATGACTGGGATAATGGCGTTTACGGCTGGGCGATTCCGCAAGCCTATTTCGAAGTCGGCAACGGCGACTTTTCGCTCAAAGCAGGCCGCTTTTACACGCTGGCTGGCTACGAAGGCGTGACCGCACCGGGCAACTTTTTCTACAGTCACGCACTAACGATGTTTAACAGCGAGCCGTTTACACACACCGGCGTGCTCGGGACCTATTCGGCCTCGGAAAACCTCGACGTCTACGTCGGCTGGACCCTCGGGTGGGATACCGGCTTCCGTCAGTTCGGCAACGGCAGCAGCTGGTTGGGTGGTTTCGCCTACTCGCTTGGCGACGATATCACCATGACCTACATCACGACCGGTGGTGACCTGGGTTGGCGTGGTTCGGAAGCCTATTCCCATAGCTTTGTGGTCGATGTCAATCTGACGGACAAGTTCAACTACGTCTTCCAAACCGACCTGGTTTCGATTGGGGATGTTACCACGTCCATGGCCGGTGGCACGATCGCCGACCGCGAAGATGAACTGAGCGTCAATCAGTATCTGTTCTACACCTTCAACGAATGCTGGGCGGCCGGCACGCGAATCGAATGGTGGAAGGACGAAGGACATTCGAATTACGAATGGACGATGGGCCTGAACTACCGCCCGATGGCCAACCTGGTGTTGCGCCCCGAAATCCGCCACGACTGGCAGCCGTACGCTCAATTCGATCAAACCACCGTCGGCGTGGATGCCATCTTGACCTACTGATCGAATTACCTGCAGCGAATCATATCGATCTCTCGACGCGGCGTTGCCTGGTGCGGATGCACCTGCAACGCCGCTTTTTGTGGCCGCGCACCGTTATTCGTTGCCACACAGCGCGGGCAGAATGAGCGTCAGGGGGCGAACGTCTTCTTCTGCCAGTCGCTTTCGTGCCCTC
>JAJRVM010000071.1 GCA_024277285.1 Planctomycetota bacterium | reverse complement strand
TGCGCGAACGCGTTCCCCATCCCAATCGATTGGGCACTGCCAAACGCGTAACCAGCACGCCGCCAGCAACTGCACGCAGTGCGAAGCGTCTGGCGACTCCCCAATGGTAGCTCGATTGACGCTTCACACTGCTCAACTTGGCGTTTGCGTGTTCGCGTCGATTTGCGGCTTTGGTGGGGTGCTTGGAGTTAGGAAACGTACGGAATGAGCAGTGGCACGGACGTCGTCAGAGAAGAAATGGGGAGCAGTACTTTTCTTCAGTGGACGCCAACATGCGTTCATCGTTTTCGTCGGTCGAACGTAAGGTTTTCCATTGATCGTCGCTTAGCTGAGTTCAACTCAGCAGTGGCTTGAGTTTGGCATGAGTTTCTGACGTGTGGAGCGCTTGTTTACCGAAGCCTTCCAGGGCGCCGGCATCTTGGGCGCGTTGCTGGTGGTCGGGGAAATTAGTGATCATCATCAGTGGCGTCTCTGCCAGGTCTGGGGCTGCCTTGATTTGCCGAATCACTTCCAAACCGTCACTACCGTTGCGATCGAAGACGCGATTGACAAGCACGAGATCGAAGGATTGTGCGCGCAGCATTTCGAGCGTTTGTGCCAGGCTGTCGGCGGCAGCGACATCCGCGGCAAAGTGGTGCTCAAGCATGGTCGCGATGGCACGATGGTCGGGGCCACAGTGGCCGACATTCAAAACGCGTTTCTTCATGATGTCGTAATTCATATCTGTCTTGGGGCGTGGTGAAGCTTGCGTCTGTCAGATGCCCAGTAGTTATTACTCGTTGGCAATGGCGAACACATGTGCTCGATTGGCGATGAACAACACGCCATTGGCGACGACGGGTGTGCTGTAGACCGAGTTGCCCATGTTCATTTCCGCGATCGGTTCATGCTTTTCGGCGGTCAGATTGAAGACACACACATCACCGTCTTCATCACCGATGAAGACGTGGCCATCCACAATAACTGGTGATCCCCAGGCGGCTGCAAGCATGTCGTAGGTCCAGTGCACGCTTCCCGTTTTGGCATTGAGGCAATGGAACAGGCCGCTAAAGTCGGCGATGTAGAGCAGGTCATCCTTGATTGCGACCGTTCCACAACTGCGATGCATTTCTTCTTCAAAATCAATTTCGCCGTCGTTATTCTGATCGGACTGAGTGTATTGCCATATTGCCGCCGAATTGGGATTGGGGATAGCTGTTTCTCCCAGTTCGGGTTTCACGGATTGCTCGCGACGACGAGGGATCGGCTTTGAGTGTTCGTCGGACTTGACCGCCAGCGTGGGGCTCACGTCGCCCCGTTTGGTCGGGTCGATACACCAGAGGTGTCCAACCCCTTCGCCATGTTCCGGGTCTTGGCCGACCGCGACATAGACCAAGCCATCATAGATTACGGGCGTTGCGATGATATTGTTGCGCGTTCCCGAGCCACCAAGGATCCACTGGGACTTTTTGGGGTTGGCGTCGAATTTCCAGAGCAGTTCGGGTTTGCCGTTCTTGCCCTTGTTGGCCGCGAAGCTATAGACCCAGCCATCGCCACCGCCAAAGATGACCTGCGGCACGCCGCCGAGTTGTCCGGCGGCGGGCGAGGACCACTGACCGTGCAGAATGTACTGGCCGGGCGAGCCGTCAGTCCAGTAGACCTCACCGGTATGCTTGTTCATTGCAATGAAGCTGGGTGCATCGGGGGATGGGCAACTGATATGGGCTTCGTCGACACCGTTGGAGGTGTTCACGAAAAGGATGTCGCCCACGGCGGTCACCGAACAACTGCACATATTGTGTTGGGAAACGCGCAGTTTTGCCATCATATTGAAGCGCCAGATCGTGTCTGCTTCATGCTGGTCGGCGGGCGTGATGATCTTGAACGCGCTCAGCTTAGGGCCTTGCAGAGCGACCTGGATCGCGCGTAGGTTGCCGTTCACATTGGCCTTGATGTACCACTTTTTGTTGGCCGTAATGGTCGTTACCTTGACCTCGCTCGGCAATTCCATGCCGGCAGCGGCGAAACGCTGCCGCAAAGCATCGTTCAGCGATCCGCCATCGAGTGCCGTGATGGCGGGATCGACTTCGTCCGACTCGGCGTCGTCACGCTTGCGAATATCGAATAACCGGCCCAATTCACTCTTCACGGGCCCGTCGTCTTCGCCGTCTTGAAACCCTTCGGTGTCAAGGCAAACGACTTCGCCGCGATTGGTGACGTACCAAAGCCGATTCCCTTCGACCAGCGGCGCGCAGCAGATTCCTTGCAACGGCCAGTCATGGACACGACCCGTAGGCAGTTTTTCGTTCGAGTCTTGCCACAGGAATTCACCCGTCTGTTCGTCAAAGCTGAGCAAGCAGCCAAGGTCAACCTTGGCGGGATATCGGGGCAGATAGCCACCGCTGTTGTTGGTACCGACAAAGACGCGGCCACCGGCGATGACCGGGTTGCCGTAGGTTTGGCTGCCAACGCGCGCCACCCACTTGATGTTTTGTGCGTCGTCCGAAATCCAACGGCCGGTCTTGCGGTCGAAATCGCCGATTTCCCACTCGGTCGGAATATTCGTGCCGATGGGAGTATTGTTGCGATAGGAGGTGCCTGCCCATTGGGACCAGTCCCCCTGTTTGATCGGCGCGTTCGCTTTCTTGTCGACCGCGGCCAATCGGTTGCCTCGGTCGTTGTCGGCGACCAATTCCGCGCCCTCCGCCTTACCTGCTGCTGAGGTGCCACACCCGGGGATCGTCGACGTTACAACAATCCCAAGTGCAAATGCCACGATTACGATGCTAATCGTTCGAACCGCTTTCATAGTTACTTCTCTCAATGCGTGTTTCGGCGGGCTCCAGAATCGTTGGTGCCCGCAAGCGATTATTCTTGATTGGAAAATACCTTGATGTTGTCCAACATCAGTTCCGCGTCCTTGGCGTTGCCGAACAAGCCCGGACTTCCGCTGACGTTAGGCGACGGATCGACCGCTTCGATCGTCCACGCGTCTGGTTCCTCTTGATCGCGAGGCCACACTTTGCCGTGCAGTAGCGCTTTGCCGTCGCGCGTTTCGGCACGCAACTTCATGACGTACCAAGTGTTCGGCTTCCAGGCAAAGTCGATGGTCTTTGCCATTCTCAAGACGGGTGACCAGCTGCGAATCTGCAGTTTTTGTGCGGCACCTTGCATGTCGAGCGCATAGCCTTGAGCGATAATGCCGATATCGGGCATCTTGTTGTCCGCGATGGCACCATGGACTTCGGCTTGGATCGTATAGTCGGACAGGTCGGAGGGACCGAACCAGCAGCGGCTGCGCGCTCCCTTGGGAATGGTCGTTACTTTGACCATGACATAATTTCCGTTGACCTTGCGAACCACGTGGCGATAGCGGGCACCGACCCAGGTTACTGGTGGATCGCTCAGGCCGTCAAAAGTGAATGTCCAGGGGAGCGGGGGCACGATACGTACCCGTGCGCGGCCCTGAAGATCGCCGATCTTGGCAACGATCGTCGCTCCTTGATGAGCGGCATCGGCGTTGGCTTGGAAGTGGCCTTGCGCGTCAATTTCTCCCGCTCCGTCGACGGAGAACTGGGCTGGCACTTGATTCAGTAACTGGCCATGTGCGTTGAATAGCTGGACCTGAAATGTTTGCTCTGCGCCGGGCCGAAGTAGAACCTCCGCAGGAACGACTTGGACATAGGCTCCTTGCGAGTCCTTGGTGACGGGCGCTTCGGTGGGGGACGCTTCTACTGCCACGGCACCGGGCGTCTTTTGGAGATCGCGCAGGCAGTAAATGCCCCCTGTCGTCGTGAAGAAAACACTACCGTGCGAGCAGATGGGAGATGCCAAGCCGCTCTCACCCCGTCCAAAGCGGCCACGTTTGGTCAACGTAAGCCCCTTGTCGAGATCGATGCGCCAGATCGACCAGTCGCCTCGTGATGAGACCATATAGAGCTTGCCGTCCGCGGCAAGCGGGCTGCTGCGCATGGAGGTCCCTCCCAAGGCAAGGGCGCGTTTTCGAGTCAAATCGCGCGTCAGGTTCTTGCCCGTCATGGCGTCCACGATATTCAGCTTCGCACGGTCGTCCACATAGTATAGCCGGTCACCAACCCGCACGGGCGAACCCTTGCCAAGCATGACCTCGTAGTCGCGCCATTTCTCACGCGTCTTGACGTCCTTGCCGCTGCCGCTCACCTCAAGCGCCAATACCGTGCCCATTGCGGTGCCGCTCTCGTTTTCCTCACTGTGTCCCATGTAGATCGTGTTGCCGACGACCAGCGGTGAAGTGTTCAGGCCACGGCGCGAGATCTGATAGTGCCAGATTGGCTGGCCCGTGCGAGGTTGCAGTGCCCAAATGCTTCCGTCTCCTGAACCGAAAACCAGAGATTGTTGCCCGTTGATCACGGCAACGGTCGGTGCGCTGTAGTTTGTGTCGTAGGGGCCGATGCGCGTGCCGTTGAACCAAATGATGTCGCCGGTCTGCTTATCGAACGCAACCAGACGATGAGCCGGTTTGGCATTCGTACCCCAGTTCGTCATCACGCCGCCTACGATCACCAGACCATCGGCCACGACAGGGAAATTAGTGCGACCACCATAGGTGGTGAGCATGCCAAAATACTCGTGCATAGGGATTGACCAGAGCGTCTTGCCGTTGCTGCCGTCAATACACTGCAAGAGGCCACCGACGCCCAGCGCGTAGACGTTGCCCGTTTTGGGATCGCCTACGACCGAGGACCACGCGACGCGCGTGTCGGGCACGTCTGATAGCCATACATTAAAGTGGTTTTCCCACAAAGTCTTACCGGTACTAGCGTCCACACACACGACTCGTTCACCTTCGCGCGGCGTGCCGGCCTTGGCACGCGCCAGCACATACAGCTTGCCACGCATCACGATCGGCGTGCTACGCGTCCCCAGGTCGTCGCGCTTCCACAGCACATTACTGCCCTCACCACCCCGGGGATCGAAGTCGTCGATCAATCCGGTTTCGGGTGAGCTGCCGTCATAGTGCGGTCCACGCCAAAATGGCCAGTCGAGTGGGTCGATGTCCTTGGTTTCGTTCGGAGCCCTCGCGGTCGCGCCGTTGGAGGTATCTGGCCCGGTCGCGCGCACGTCGGCCGTCGGTGCGAGTGACCATGCGATCAACAACGCGAATGCCGCTGTCCAAACGCGATGGCGGCTGGGAGCCTGCTGGGGAAACGACGCGATGGAGCGGAGCATCTTGAAGTCGCCAAGCTGAGTAGTAATTGCAATGTACATAATGGCAGATCCAGGTTTAATTGTGGCACACGTGGGCAACGTCGCCAAGTGAGAGTGTGGTTGCACTAGGATACCCAACGGCCGAACGCCACCATTACGGGTCTGGGTGGGGGACGCGACCACTATTCTGGTCGTGCGCTCGAGGATGAAGAGCGGCCATGCTGTAAGGTTGTTTTCACCGATGGCAAGGCGATACCACCGTAGTTGGCTTGCAGATTCATGTCTGTGGGGCCGCAGTCTGGTTGGTCCCGTCGTTGGGTGGCCCGGTGTCACCATCGGCGGGGTGTGACAGCTCGTTTTCCCTGAACCGCCGCAGCCGTTAATTCACTGCCTGGTTCTAGGCAGGCCCGGGCACTACTCGTTTTTCTAACAGGGTGCGGACGGATTTCCACGTCGGTAGGCGATTTTTGTATCGCTATTTCGGGTGGTGTCATGTGCGGTTCGCGCTTGTTACGCGGCATCTGGCGCTTTGAGCAGCAAAGAAGACCGGGCTGGCAAAGAAGAGGGCGGGCCGGGTAGGACGACGCGCGTGGCTAATCAAACCACTCGTCGTCGGGATCAAATTTGGGCACCACGAAGATCAGGATTTTCATCTTGCCAACGGCGCGATGCCGCGTTCCGGGACGAATTAGGATACACGTTCCTGGTGCGACGGACAGCAACTGGTCATCCAATTGCATTTGGGCATCGGCATCGCACTGCAAGAAGTAGTAGATCTCGGTAAGCCGCTTGTGGTAGTGCAGCCGCGCATTTTCTTGGATTTGTGTGACATGTACGGTACCCGGCGCATCGGGCACGTCGGTGAGGGCACGTTGCGCATGGCCGCAGGGGCACGACACTGCGGGAACTTGGCCGAAGTCGACGAATTCGTAGCCGGGACGACTTGATGGGGGGTGGGTGGGGTTTGGTGCCATGGGCAATGGGTGCGGGTGAAAAGGGGGTGCTTCGCGTTGTGGGGCGAGTTCGCCACAGGCAACGCAGGAACGGACGTGCATGGCAAGCATCTACAACTATAGCAGATGAGCGGGTTGGCCGTATTGTGTCGCGGTGGAATAATCGGCAAGGTTTCACTAGGTTCACTGAGTGGCAGTTTTTACGTAACAGTAGCTCTATACCACTTACCGAAAATTGGGCCTGATCCCTCAAGGCTGTTCGACAGCCGCGCCGATACGGTAGATGTCACTTGACGCGAATGCAGGCTGGAAAGCCGCATGTAGCGACGCGTCAGGCTAACCGGAGCGGACTTATCGGGTCAAGGAATGGCTCGACCGGTTCTGGTGCACACCACCATGTGGCAAAAGTGTATGAAGCACCCGTAGGTTGCTACATGGTTCACCCCGAAAAAGGCACACCCCGATCGATCATCTCCGCGAAGGAGAATCTCTGACGGTTTGAGTCTGAGCAACGCGTGACTCAGTGCGTTGTTGAGACTCAAGTGCGCAGGCCGACCCGGGAAATGCGCCAGTTCGAAAGTTCCATCGTAAAGGAGACGTGGCTCGATGAAGTGGAACATTTTAGTAGGATCGTTGGTGTTGAGCTTAGGGCTCAGCGCCCAGAGCTTCGGTGGGAATTTGCTCGACCGAATGCTTGGAATGAACTACAACGGAGGCTGTGATACAGCGTCCTGTTGTGAGACATCAATTTGCGACGCGGACCCGAGCTGCGGCTTGGAGTCGGGTTGCGATTCTTGTGCACCTCATGCCAAGAAATGCCGTAAAACGCCGCTGTTGGACCTCTTACGAGGCTGCGGCAAAAAGAAGAGCTGCTGTGACACCGGTTGCAGTGAGCCCGTATGTGGTCACGAAGATCCCTGCTGTGGTCACGAAGATCCCTGCGAAGCCAGCTGTGGGGTGGAAGATCCTTGTTCGAGTGGCTGCGACAGCTGTGGTGGATGCAAGAAGAAGTGCCGCCGCCCGCTGTTAGGCCTGCTCAAGAACCTTCGCAAGAGCAAGCATCGCAGTTGCGACAGCTGCTGCGAAACCAGCTGTGGTCACGAAGATCCTTGCGAAGCCAGCTGTGGCGTCGAAGATCCCTGCTCGACCGGTTGCGATAGCTGTGGTAGTTGCAGTGGGAAGAAACGCTTTCGCGTTTCCTTGCTGGACCGCATCTTCGGCCGTCGTTGCAAGAAAAGCAGCTGCTGCGAAGCAAGCTGTGGTCTTGAAAGCCCCTGCGAAGCCAGCTGTGGTTGTGAAGATCCTTGCGAAGCCAGCTGTGGTTGTGAGTCTGGTTACGGTTATGAGTCGACAGCTCCTGCTGCCGCCGACGAGCCCACCGAGGCTGATGACAGTGACGATGAAGTTGGACCGGCTCCGGTAGTCGATCCCTCCGCGTTCCTGCCCACACAGCGCCGATTCATTCAAACCAACTTGGTCCGCTAAGTTGGCCGGTTAGAAGGCGACGATGACAAGCGGCCCGCCCGAAAACGATTCGGGCGGGCCGTTTTGTGTTTCTTGGGCACGGTTGCCCGGGCGGCAACGCGGGTCGGGTGACGGCGGTTGTCTTACTTGAGGCGAATCTATTTGTGCCGCGTCGCTGGCGGAGCTAATTTGGCTGGCTGAACCTTGGTTGTGGCGGATCGTCACGCTATGATGACGCGTATGAATGAATCTTCACCATCGTTACAGGGGCTGGATGTAGCTGCTTTCGAGAGTCGGCGCGCGACGGAGATCGCGCGTCTTATCGCGCGGTTTGGCGGTGTGGCTCGAGTCAGTCCCTCGGTGCGGGAGGTGACGTTAGAGCAGGACGGAGTCGCGCGCGAATTCGTGCATCGCTTGCTGGTGGGCGAAGTTGGCGTCGTCGTCTTTCTGACGGGGGTCGGGTTTGAGCATTTGTTGGCGATCGCCCAACGTCATGTCCCACGGCAACGCTATCTTGATACGCTGACCGATGTGGTGACCCTTGCCCGTGGCCTTAAGGTGGCGTTTGCCATGCGTGAGGCGGGACTGCAGCCAACTCATCTCGTCGAAAGGCCGAGTACTTGGCGGGAGATTCTGACGACGATTGACCAAGGTGTGCCGGTTGACAATCAGGTGGTTGCCGTGCAGGAATATGGTGCCTCGAACGCCAGCTTGATTGCGGGCCTCGAAGTGCGCGGTGCACACGTGTTGTCGGTTCCGGTTTACCGCTGGGATTTGCCAGAAGATACTCGGTTGCTGGAAGAAAATGTGCGACGTCTCGTCGCCGGCCGGTTGGATGTCGTGATGTTCACCTCAGCCATCCAGGTTACGCATCTGTTGGTCGCGGCGCGGAAGCTGGACCTTGAAGGACCCGTACTGCAGTCGCTGCGCCAGGTGGTAGTGGCGTCGATTGGACCGACGACCAGCGCGATATTGCGCGGGCATGCGATACCAGTCGATATTGAACCAGAAATGCCGCGCATGGGCCACTTCGTTCGGCATGTCGCGCTGCTTGCCCATAACTTGCACCGGCGCAAACGACGCGTCGTGGCACAAACGGAGGTTACTATGTCATCCCCAATCGACACGCAGGCTCCATGGTACAACAGCCCCTTCATGCGCGCTTGTCGCCGAGAGCCGGTCGATGTGACGCCCGTCTGGCTGATGCGCCAAGCGGGGCGGTATATGGCCGAGTATCGTGAGGTCCGCGCCAAAGTGTCGTTTCTCGAATTGTGCAAGAACCCGGCGCTTTGCAGCGAAGTCATGTGTACGGCAGTCGAGCGACTCGGTGTGGATGCCGCTATCATATTCTCCGATCTGCTCCCGATTCTCGAACCGATGGGACTTGAATTGGAGTTCGGCGGCGGCGGTCCGGTCATTCATAATCCGGTTCGAGAAGCTGCGGATGTTGACCGAGTGGCGGAATTGGAAAGCATCGATTCGCTCGATTTCGTTACCGAAACAGTGCGTCAGACCCGCCGCGACCTGCCCGCTCATCTGCCGTTGATCGGTTTCTCCGGTGCGCCCTTTACGCTGGCAAGCTATACGATCGAAGGGGGCAGCAGTCGCAATTTCCTGCATACCAAGACGTTGATGTACCGTGATCCGGGTGCGTGGCAAGCGTTGATGGAACGGTTTTCACGTGCCGTTACTCGCTATCTGAATGCCCAGATTGCGGCCGGTGCGCAGGCGGTCCAGTTGTTTGATTCGTGGGTGGGGTGCCTGAGTGTCGACGACTACCGGCAATACGTCTTGCCGTATGTACAGCAGATCATTGCCAATATTGCGCCCGGCGTACCCTTAATTAATTTTGCCACCGGCAACCCGGTTCTTAACCCGCTGTTGGCCGAAGGAGGCAGCGCGGTCGTCGGAGTTGACTGGCGCATGCGCTTGGACGATGCCTGGCAGGCCATTGGTGCCGATCGAGCCATTCAGGGCAACTTGGACCCGTGCCTCTTGTTGGCGGATCGAGAGCAGCTCCGGCAAGGTGTCAAGCGACTGCTTGATATGGCGGCCGGCCGTCCTGGGCATATCTTCAACCTGGGCCACGGTGTGCTGCAACAGACGCCCGTCGACAATGCGATCGCATTGGTGGACGCCGTTCATGAACTCAGCGCCCGTTAAGCGATCAGGCTTCGCGGTTGATGTGGTCGATTAACTGCCGTAGCCGTCCCAGACTACGGCGGTTGAAATGCAGGACCAGACGTGGCAACTCCTGCAGGTCGGGTTCGTCCCGTTCTTCAGGCAACGGTTGCGATAACGCAAGCTGGCCGTCGACCAGGATGTCCGTGAAGCTCCGGTTGAGGTCGTCGAGCAGTGGCTTGGAGAGTTCTTGCTGGAGCCGCAGCACAAGTTGGTCGCGTACGTACCTCATGCTGTGATAGACACGATAGAATTGAGCGATTTCATCGACCGCCTGCTGGTAGTCGTCGGTGACTCGATACAGGCCTAGGTCGTCTTCCGAGATCATTTTTCCGTTCATCAGCTGGTTCTGAATAAACGTGTGGAATTCCGCCCAGAAACTGCCGCCGGGCGCGTCGAGCAATACCACGGGGACCATGTCGCGTTTGCCCGTCTGCAACAACGTCAACACTTCGAGTGCTTCATCCAGCGTGCCAAAGCCGCCGGGCAGGCAGACCACCGCATCACACTCCTTGACGAACATCAGTTTGCGCGTGAAGAAGTACTTCATGTGCACCAGTTTGTGGTCGCCGGCGATGATCGGATTCGCTTCCTGTTCAAATGGCAGCAGGATGTTGAGCCCCATGGAATGTGACCTGCCCGCTCCCACGTGCCCCGCCTCCATGATGCCGCGCGCAGCTCCCGTGACGATCAACCAGTTACGTTGGGCCATGGCGCGACCGAGTTTGACCGCCTGTTGATATGCCGGTGCATCGGGTTCGGTGCGCGCCGAGCCGAATACGGTTACTTTGCGATACCGCCGATAAGGCGAGAAGATACGGAAGGCGTGCCGAAGTTCACGCAAGGCACGGCTCAATATCTTCAAGTCGCCGCGCGCCGGCCCGTCACTGGCCAGTTCGTCCGCCGAGTCTTTGATGCGCTGGATCAAATCGTCGTTATGGCGACGGTGTGGTCGTTTCGGTGCCTGATCTGGAGGCACGCGAGAACCGCCGTCGGCTCCATCGTTGGCGGGCTTGGCTGCTGCTCGCCGCTCTTGGTCGTTCACGCAGATTCTCCCTGATTGAAAAAAAGGTTCCAGGAACCTCTTGTGGTCTGACTGGCCGGGCCTTGTCGCCATAGAAGCATGCCATGGGGTGGTTTACACCACGGGCAAGAGCTGTGCTAGCCCTCCGAGGCGGCGCTGGCACGCTCAGATCGGATCTCGGTGGTGAACGATGTGAAGTGGCGCGCTCTGTTCGGCCGTGCGCAGATAACGCTGCCACCGCACCAGCACCGGTCACTCGAACGGGGACCGCAGGTCGTCCGCGGGGAGGTCCTCGTGCGGCTGGTGGCTCGACGAGACGCTCGGTACCAGGGGGGACGCAACGAAAAACCCGGGGGAGACCCGGGTTGTTGCGAATGGCTCTGACGTTCAAAGCTGGCGGTTCGAGGGTGAAACGCGAAGCGAACGTGAATTGCGAAGCGGCGCGGTCGATTGCTAGGCGGTTGGTCTTCGATAATGTTGGTATGCGAGAATGACCTCATACAAATCAGTCGAAATCGTTACCTCGTCGTCCTCGAAATCGCGGAGCCAGGTCTTGCCGTTCTTGACCGCATCATTGAGCCAATTGAAGACTTCTCCCAGAGGTACTGTCACGGAGTCGGGGCCCGGCGTTGCTGTGGCGACTGCCCCCGGTTCCTGGTCGGGCCCAAAGTAGATGCGAAGCTGGGGATGTACCATGTAGTATTCCTTTACTTGGTCAAACAAAGCGCACGGTCCACGCGTTCTTCAGTATCGGATGGATCGGTGCCGCGGGTTCGCTCTTTTTTGCGGGAAATTCCGGTTTTCAGTCGGATTTCAGGTTGTAGGGGTCGACCCTGGCTGCCGCTGCTGCCTCGCTTTCCAGGATTGCCCCGGCCAGCTCGCGGGTGAGCTTTGGCGTCACTCGGCACGATCGATTGTCTGCGATCGCCCCCCCCGGGTAGTGCCGTTGGTTCGACCGGGGTGGCACGCAGGCGGTGTTCATGCCGGACGCACCACGGCTGCGCCGACAGATCGGTACTGCATGATCCTTGACAACCCACATAGCAAGCGCTAGATTGCGAACCATGTATCTTTGCAGCAGTTGCGTCGTAAGTTAGAGGTCTGGGGCGGGGACGGGTATTGCCGCCATATGGATTCCAGTGACTCGTGGCTCGTCACCGTATTGCGAAAGGGTAGCACTAGCTTGGCCATTGCTGCCCAGACCAATAGGGTGTTGGCCCAACGGGTGGCCTCTTTCTGAAAGGCTCGAGTTGCTGCACGGCCTGCGTGCGAAATCCTAGTTGATTGTCGATCGTGGCCCAGCCGCTTTGGGATTTCGTGCTTCAAATTTCGGTACTTTGCACGTGCGCGGCACGCGCATCTTTCACGCAAGAATAACGGGTCCACAATGGACATGACGATTGAGATCGATTTGGGTCACGCCGCGCGCGAGTTGAATTTGCCGTTAGAGAGCGTGCAGAGAACGGTGACGCTGCTGGATGAGGGAAATACGGTTCCCTTTATCACACGCTTTCGCAAGGACCAGACCGGTGCGCTCGACGAAGAGCAGGTTCGGCGTATTCAGGAGCGAGTGGTTAGGCTGCGAGGACTGGCGGAACGGAAACAAACGATCCTCCGCTCAGTGCAGTCGCAAGGGGTCTTGACGCCCGAACTGGCTGATCTGATCAAGAATGCCAAATCGTTGAAGCGGTTGGAAGATCTATATCTGCCCTACAAGCCGAAAAAGCAAACGCTGGCCACAGCGGCGCGGCAGCGCGGTCTGGAGCCGCTGGCACGTGAAGTGCTCACGGCAGATCCCGCCGTGGCAGATCTTCAACAACGAGCTGAGTCACTGATTGATCCGGGTAAGGAACTCGGTTCGGTCGACGATGTGTTGCTCGGAGTTCAGCATCTCATCGCCGAGTTTTTCAGTGAGCGAGCCGATGTGCGTGGACGCCTGCGGAAAATCTTGCAGCGGACCGGCAAGTTGATTTGCAGCCGTGCCGAGAGCCCGAAAACGAGCGTGTTGGCACTAGGCGAAGTAACGACCAACGCGGCCGCCACGTCGACGACGCATGCGGTTGCCACTGCTATAGCGGACACACCGACGCCCGATTTGCCGGTCGTCGTGTCGGACTCGGCAGCCGGCCAAGATGCTGCCGCCGCGTCGGGCGAGCAAACATCGCTGGAAAGCGTGACCGAAACACGCGCTCAGGATGTACCGCAGGTGCCGGAAGTCACTTCCGAGAATTTGGCGAGCCTGTCGGCCGATGGCGACACCGTGGTTGACCCGTCATCGAATTCAGTGCCAACTTCAGCGCCAGCGGAATCGACAACGTCTGAATCGACAACGTCTGAATCGGAGACGTCTGGTTCGGAGACGTCTGAATCGGAGACGTCTGAATCGCACGGTCCCGAATCCCATGTTTCTGGTGGGTCGGTTGGTGGAACGAGTACGGCTGCGAAGCAAGAGGCGGGGACGTCGGAGCCAGCGGTAACGGGCGAGGCCGCCGATCGTCCGGCGGTGATTCCGTCGGTCAAGCAATCGATGTCGGCGCGAAAGGGGGCGGGTAAATCGAAACGGAGCGGCGCTGGATCGTCGATGACGAAGAAGGAGAAGAAGCGGCAGCGGCTGGAGGCGGCTTTCAAGGACTATTACGATTTTCAGGAATCGGTTGCGCGGATTCCGCCCCATCGTGTTTTGGCAATCAACCGCGGTGAACGAGCGCGTATCTTGCGCGTCAAGATAGACGCAGACATGGAAGCGATGGCGGCGGAAGCGGCCACGTTGCTCGTCCCGGAAGACCATCCTCAGCGCGAGTTCCTCCAGGGTTGCGTTCGCGATGCGCTGGTGCGTTTGTTGCTGCCGAGTCTTGAGCGGGAGTTGCGGCGCGAGATGACCGAGAAAGCCGAAACGCATGCCGTTGAGGTCTTTGCTCGAAATCTGCGTAAGCTGCTGTTACAACCGCCGGTGTATCATCATCGTGTTCTGGCGATTGATCCTGGTTTTCGCAGCGGTTGCAAGCTGATCGCGCTCGATGAATTCGGCAACGTGTTGGCGCACGAGATTATTCACGTCATCGGCAAGGAAGAGTGGATCCGTAAGGGGCGAGCCAAGTTAGTGGAGTTGGTGCGACAGCACCAGTTGTCCGTGGTGGCGATTGGCAACGGCGCCGCATGCCGAGAGACCGAGCAGTTGGTGGTCGATGTCATGGGGAGCGATCTGAAGGATCAGGATGTCGCTTTTGTCATTGTCAACGAGGCTGGAGCGAGCGTCTACTCGACGAGTCCGTTGGGGCGTGAAGAATTGCCGACCTACGATGCGGTGTTGCGCAGCGCTATCTCGATCGGTCGCCGACTACTCGACCCGCTTTCTGAATTGGTGAAGATCAATCCGGCCAACATTGGTGTTGGCATGTATCAACACGACGTGAAGGCCAAGCATTTGCGGAATTCACTCGACGCGGTCGTGGAATCGTGTGTGAATTATGTTGGAGTGGACGTCAACACGGCAAGCCCAGCACTACTGCGTTACGTTTCCGGGATGAATCAACTGACGGCGCGGCGTTTGTGCGAATATCGTGCAAGCAATGGGCCATTTCGCGACCGGGAACAGCTGAGGCAGGTGCCCGGGTTCGGTGAAGCCACCTTTGTGCAGTCCGCAGGATTCTTGAAGATTGCCAATGGGGACAACCCGCTGGATGCGACCTGGATTCATCCCGAGAGCTATGAGCTGGCGCGTAAAGTGCTCGAAACGGCCGGCTGCAGTCCAGCCGACCTGCGCACCGGACCGGTTGCCGAGCCGCCGGTTGCCAAGCCGGCCATCTTCGGGCATTTGGATGCTGACACGCAGGTGCCTGAACCGGTACCGACTGAACCCGTATCCTCAGCCGCAGTATCCCCAGAAAGCGTGCCCCCAGAAAGCGTGCCCCCAGAAAGCGTGGCAACCGATGTCGGGGGTAGGGACGGAGCGGTAGCGGAGGTTGATGCATCGGCCGACCCGAAGGTGGCTGAGCCGGTGGTCGTCCCTGCTCAAGAAGGTGCCAGTCGCGAGTCGGTGGCTGTCGATACAGATGCGTCGACTGCCCGTGACGCGACGGTCGCCCCTGACGCATCGACGGGACCGGAATCGACCGTATCGGGGCAGCAGGAAGATACGGTGCCGGTAGAACCACTCGCCGGTGAGCAACCGCTTGATGCGACGGTCCACGGCGTGGCTTCGGCTTGCGCAGAGACGGTGTCGAGTGCGTTGGATGGCAACGCGGATGCTGGCGAGAGCACCGTCGCTGAAACACCTGTCGCTGAGACAGCTGCCGTCCAAGCCGAGACGGCTCGGGAAGGCGCTCCGTTGGCAGCACCTCAACGCGGTGTGGAAGGGGCTGGCAGCGAAACGACCGCTGCGGATGAGATGTCGGAGACAGGCGCCGAAGAGACGGCGAAGCAGTTACAGATTCTCTATGATAAGCTGCACAAGCTCGATATTGAAAAGCTGGCCAACGAATGGTCGGTCAACTCGATTTTGTTGCGAGATGTTTTGGATTCGTTGGCGCGCCCTGGGCGTGATCCACGCGAAGATTTGCCGGCACCCGTGTTTCGTCGTGGTATTGTCAAGCTGGAGGACCTGGAGCCGGGGATGCGATTGTCGGGAACGGTTCTGAATGTGGTTGATTTCGGAGCGTTTGTCGATATTGGGTTGACCGACAGCGGCTTGGTCCACATCAGTCGGTTGGCCGATCGTTTTGTGCGCGATCCTCATGAGGTCGTCGGAGTAGGGGACGTGCTGGCGGTGTGGGTGGTTGAGATCGACAAGCAGCGCCGGCGTGTTTCGCTTACGGCGATCGAGCCGGGAACTGAGCGGCCTGCGGAGTCCCGTCGCCGATCGGACAAACCGCGATTGCGTAAACCCCAAGGAAGACGCCCGTATGCAGGCAAGAAGGTACAAGAGGGCGGGGGCCAGGGGAAAGGGCGGCCGTCGCGTGACAAGACCTTCAAGAGCCGACCGCCCCGCAAGCCCAAAGTAGTTACCCCGATTACGAAAAAAATGAAGGAGGGGACGGAGCCGCTCCGATCGTTCTCGGATTTGATGCAATTCTACGATAAAAAAGAAAGCGACGATAATCAGTCCAAGTCATGAGTTTTCAAGAACGCCTGCAAAAGGCCATTGACCGTGGTAAGCGGAGAGGTGAGTTAGCGCGAAACGAAGCCAAGGCGGAAGCGCTCTCGGCAGAAGAGCTGAAGCGATTGCACTCGACCTATCGGCTTCGGTTGTCCGAGCAGATCGAGACATGTGTTCGCCAATTGCCCAGCTTCTTTCCGGGTTTTCGTTTTGAGACGATCTATGGCGAACGTGGTTGGGGTGCTGCGTGCAGCCGTGATGATGTGCGCGTGACGCGTGGCAAACGGCACGCCAACGACTACAGCCGGCTTGAGTTGACGGTCCGCCCGGCTAGTTCCTTGCACGTGCTCGATCTCGCCGCCAAGGGCACCATTCGCAACAAAGAAGTCTTCAACCGGAGCTACTTCGAGAAACTTGAAGATGCCGATTTAGAGAAATTCGCCCAGTTGATTGACGTCTGGGTGCTCGAATATGCCGAGCTCTATGCGGCTAAATCGTAGCTGGTGTGGCGTAGTGGTGTAACGCTGCCGAGTACCGATTCAGACGGTGGCGCCCATGAGCGACTGGAAATCGGGGAGATCGCGAATCTGGTCAAAATCGGGTTCATCCAAGACCAGCTCGCGATAGGCTGGGTCAATGCTGAAAGACTGAGCCAGGTATTGCAGCGCGATTTTCAAATTGCCCGCCAAGCTCCAATAGCAAGCCAAGTTGTAATGCAAAATCGCTTCATGCGATTCGGCGGCCAGAGCGTTCTCGAGGCTTTCAATTGCCAGATCCAGGCGATCGGTCCGTTTGTGGCACCAAGCTAAAGCGAGCCAGATTGAGGTGTTTTCCGGGTCGAGCTTGGCGGCATCGGTCAGTGGCGCCACCGCCTCTTCGTATTGGTGCATGACCCGATATGCTTGGCCGGTCAAATAGAGCACGTGCGCTTGCCTGCTCGAGGTGTCATTCAGCCGATCCAAGGCGCCGAGTGCGCGCCGCGCCAAACGTGTTCGTAAATCGGGATCCAGTGGCCACTGATCGGCAAACCCCATCACCAAGTCGAGGTAGCCCTCGGCTTCGCGAATTGCTTTCTTGCGGATTATACGCTGGTAGTTCACCACGACACCGGATCCTCAAGGACAAAACCTTGAAACGCACATGCTACCGTCATTCTAACCAGTCACGGCCGAGGTCCCAAATGGGGTTTCTCGAACAGCATGCGTAAGTCGTTCAATGGTAAACAGTAAGGAGCGGATCTTTTCTTTTTGTGGCGGCGTTTTGCCTGCGACCGGCGGAATGCAGGCCGCCCGGGGGGAGCCAAGTGGTTGGGCGGGCACGCGGTTACCGCAGTGGAGATTTCTGCGGAACCTCCGTTTTCTTGGCTGGCAACCCGGGCGGATGGGCCGATGCTATTGGGAAAACTGCACGCTCCCCCCTTGCGCTGGCAAACGAAAAACCCTCGGGAGGCCAAGAGGCTTCCCGAGGGCTTCACGGTTGCGGGCCAGAACATTTTGATTTGGTTCGTCGCGTTAAGCCGTCGTTGGCTGTTCGGTTTCGAGGCATTGAACGAGTGACTGGGCGGGGATTCCCAGCTTCAGCACGGGCGCAAATTCTTCAAAGCTGCTGTCGATTTCGCTCAGCAGCGGATGGAGTGTTGCTTCGGTGGAAGTCGTCAATCGGCAGAAGGCATCGACAAACGGTTCACGTTCATACCAAGTCTCATCTTGGACGGAAGGTAACAAGGCGGAAAGGCTGACTGCCACTTGGCCAGGCGTCGCACCATCTGTGACGAGTTGGTCGAACGCCGTATGGCACTCAATCAATTCGGCGAATTCTTCTGGCAGGCTCCAACGTCGTGCCAGGATGCTGGCGGCTTCCGCGTGCGTCCAGCCGAAGCGTTCCTTTTCCAGATCGGAGAGACGTGTCTGCCCGCCGCGCCGGCTCTGGAAAAGTTTGTCGTATTCTTCCGGCAGTTCTTTTGCCAGCAGCGGTACGGCCATATCTTGGAGCAGTGCCGCGGCAAACAGGTCTTCGCTGTCCGCTTGCCCCAGCAACCGCCCGAGGGACCGGGCAAACAAACCGCGACGCAGCGAGTCTTGCCACAGGCTCTTGAGGTCGAACGGACCGCACTTCGGGTTCGGCATCAAGCTGAACACGGCGCTCCACAGCGCGAAATTCTTGATCGTGCGAATCCCAACTAACGTGATTGCCAACTTGATACTCGAAATCTCGCGGGCAAAGCCGAAATACGACGAGTTGACGAATTTCAACACTTGGCCGGTCAGGCCCGGGTCTGTTTCGATTGGGACGGCGAATTCGGCCGGACCGTTCTCCGGATCCTGCGAGAGTTGAAGGAGTCGAATGGCACTTTGTGGCAAGGCTGGTAATTGGGCGCCTGCCAGAAGGGATTCGATACGAAGCGAGGCCTTTTGATTTGTCATTTCCTATTCACCCTTGTTCAGCCACCGCGACGTCACTGGGGAATGCCGCAGAAACAAGTTTGCAATGATTCTGTCCCACATGCCTGGCAGCCGTCGAAGGGCTCGATGCATGAGGCCGTGACAACTGCCCTGTTGCCAAGCCAGATGCGACCTCGAGCCGAGCGTGTCATCTCGGTGCCAGTCCGAACATAGGTTCAGAATCTCACACGGTCCGACACGCTCGCTGCGCACGTACTCGTGTGCCTCCTCTACCTATATTGAAATCTAGGACACGTAATGCCGCATCGCAAACAAGATACGGGGCGCAAAGTGACAAAACGCGAATTGATCGTGCCTGTGGGCCGGTTCGTCCTCAAGTGCTCGGCTCGGCGAGTGAAATGGCAACGCGATGTGTTTGGTCAACCGTCGCCGTCGTGATGTTGCGTTTTGGCATCGTTGGACATTTGATCGCGAAATGGCGCGGGAAGCATAACACTAATGTAGTGCAGGGTTTACGCACTTGAGTGAGGCTGTTCGGTAGGCTCGGCACGCAGCTTGCAATCGGTTTGTCCTCGGACAACCATCGCGTTCGGCTCGGAGATCCGCCCCGGTAGCGGTTCTCGATCTTGGCGCGCCGCTCTTGTTTGCTGTTTTCCTAGCGAGGTGCACCCGTGCGCGGCATAACCGGTACTCTCATGATTCTGTTTGTGGCGGGATACGGGGCGTCGACCGCCGAGCTACCCCGCGCCTGGTCCAAAGCGGTATCACCGCAGGTGCAGGTCAGTGATGGTTGGCGGCGAACGGCCGACGGCTGGCAGCGGCGCGAGGTGTGGGAACGACCGGTGACGGCGTACCAGCCCGCGCCCTTGGCGTGGAGCATTCACCCCCTGACCGTCGCCGCTCTGCAGGTACTCGTTTCGCTGTTCGCGCTGGTGGCTGCCGAGCAGCGTACACGCATGTTTATGCGGCCGCGCGCGAGTTAGCTGGCGACTTGCCCGACACAGTCGGTCCGCGATGAGGCGGTGAAGATTGCGGTTGAGACGTGTCGTGATTCTTTGGCAATGTTTGCAAATGACGCTGATGCTGGCGTTGTGACGTGCCACGTTGGAGCCAGCCTTGCAGACGCCCAAGCAACTGCAGCATGACCTGCGGACGATGAAGACTGCAGGTTATTTCGCAGAGCCAAGCAAGGGGGTGGGCTACCAAGATGTTGGCCCAATCGCCTGGCTGAGTGTTGCGCCAAAACAATTGTTCGGCCGCGCGCCCGTTGGCAATCGACAATCGGCGCCACGTGGTCGGTTGATCGATCGTGATGCTCACGTCTTCTTCATGCACACAACGATAACCGGCCACCTGGAGCATCAGTCCCAGGTCGACATCGGCAAAATCGTCGCCGAGACCCGGAAAGAACCCTCCAACGTCAAGGATCGCTTGCCGCCGGTACAGCCCGGCAGTGAGAGTGGGGGCGGTGAGGGGACGCAGCCGAGCGCGCCGGTCCTTCAAGGCAGCTGTGCGGACGCCGCCGAGCCCGTAACGAACTCCACGCGATACTACCTGAGGCGAGGTGCCTTTTGTCACCACGAGCGGAGCGACCGAGCCAACCGTCGGGTCGTTGAAGTGCGGTAACGCCGCTCCCGTCCATCCTTCGGTCACCTCGACGTCACACGATAGTACGTGGACGATTTCGCCTACCGCTTCCGTCACGCCCGCGTTGACCAAGTCCACGAGTGTCGAGCTCTCGGGGACCTCGATGAACCGTACCTCCTCTTTCAATTCGTACGGGTCGTCATAGCTGCGTGGTTGGATGACCAAAACTTCACAATCGTCCGGCCGATTCTGCAAAACCGACGCAAGCGTGGCGTCAAAACGCTCAGCTTCATGGACACACGGTATCACGATCGAGAGGCGAAGCACTGGAGTTTTCCCTGAATCGGCAATTAGGTGCCGTTCGATGAATCGGCCGTTCAAAAAAGTAACTGTTCAGTCACCTGGTCGAGAACAAGCCGCTACGGCTCGTCTGAGAAACGCGTGACTGGCAAGCTTCCAGTTCCGACGCGTCACATTGGTTGCCACAGTAGCCAAACAACACAGTAGCCAAACAGTTGTGCGATAGGTAATTCACTGGCCGGAGCCAACTCGGTTGCATTCGACCAGCTCGAGTACAGCCAGCCAATGCGACCTTAGATAATGCGGGTGAAATATTGGAGCTGCGTTGCCAGAGTGAATGTTTCACCATCATGCCGGCGAGAGAACCTCGGGTTGGGAAGCTATCGCCAAGGCAAACTGGGCATTTGTTGCCGCGCAGCGCCTTACTCGTTCGTCTGGTTTCTTCGGCCTATCCGTGCCTGCAAGTTTATCCGAACCGTCACAATTTATCGAGTTCGGTGTGTGGCATGACGGCATTGCGATGCCTATTTTAACTGGTTTGCCCTTTTTATTTTCGGCAGCTCGTGGCTAGGCAGTTTGGTTTGTGCTTGTAGCTTGGGATTCCATCCCGAGCATGGACCGGTTCAAGTCTCCAGAGAGCCATCTATTGCCACCGGGCCCGGGAACGAAGCCTCAAAGAACCAAGACGAGCGAGTCTGGTTTCGGTTTCTATTCCCGATGATCGTTGGCTTCCGCTTCGGCCCATACCTGGGCGAGTTCAATCACGAGTTCGGTTGCCTGCACCATTTCGTCGATGCAGGCCCATTCCAGAGGCGAATGAGGGGTGTGTTGGCCGGAAGCGAGGTTGGGAGTTGGCAGTCCCTTGGCGGTAAGCATCGAGCCGTCGGTTCCACCGCGAATGATGGTCAGCCGAGCGGTTCGTCCGAGCCGGTTATGTGCTTTTTGGGCGTATTCCACCGCGCGTGGCTCGGCGCGTAGCCCATCCGCCATGTTGCGGTATTGAGGTGTAATCGTGATTTCGAAGCATGTCCCGGCCATCGTTTCTTCCACGGCGGCAGCGATTTGCCGCAACTGCTGCGCATGTTGTTCCAATGAAGGCGTATCGAAATCACGTATCAGCACTTTGATGACCACTTCGGCAACACCGCCTTGGATGACGTAAGGGTGTAGAAAACCTTCGCGCCCGTCACTCGATTCGGGAGCGAGCGTCTTGCGCGGCAGACGCGCAAGAAACTCGCCAGCGGCACGCATGGCATTGACCATGCGGCCTTTGGCAATTGACGGATGGATGTTGGCGCCTCGCACCGTGACGGTAGCCAGATCCGCCGAAAATGTCTCTATATCGATCGTGCCTGCACCCCCTCCATCGAGTGTGTAGCAGACATCGGCGGCAAGTTGCTCGACATCCACGTGGTCAACGCCATGCCCGATTTCTTCGTCGCATGTGAACAGAATGCGAATCGGCCCGTGTGGAATATCGGTGCAGCGGATCAAGTGTTCCGCAGCTTCCATGATGATGGCAATTCCTGCTTTGTCATCAGCTCCCAAGAGCGTTGTGCCGTCGGTCGTGACCAAGGTGCGTCCCAAGAGCTGTTCCAGTTCGGGATTGTCGGTTACCCGAATCACTTTGCTTGGATCGCCGGGCAGCGGGATATCGCCGCCGCGATACTCACGAATCACTTGCGGTCGCACGTTGGCGCCGCTCGTCTCGGGCGACGTGTCGAGATGCGCATTGAACGCGATGACGGGGAACTGGCCCGAAATCGTGGCGGGAAGGGTCGCGCTCACTAGGCCATATTCATCGTGCCGCACGTCGCTCAGTCCGGCCTGCGTCAGTTCGCTCGCAAGCAGCTTTCCCAACTCTAATTGTCCAGGTGAGCTGGGGTAGGTGTTGGACGATTCGTCGGCCATGGTGTCGATGGCAACGTAACGCAAGAATCGTTCGAGCAGTCGTTCGCTGTTCACGCTTTTCATATCAGGGCAGGTCCAATATCACCGGTCACGATTGTTGATCCCAACGTGCACATTGTACTATATCTGCGTAGCTAAAACCGCAGAGTTCTGGCCCGCAGAAACACGGTGTTACTAATTCCGTAACGGTTTAGCCATCTGAATTGGGACGTGCACTCGAGTTCATTTTCCATCGGTCGACCCCCACCGCCTTGTGCGGTGGGTGAAGATGATTGGTACGCTACCCGTGACGTCCCATCTCCCCCCACATCCACGGTCCCCTTATCCTCCCCGCCGCCGAAGGCGGCGGGGAGGATAAGGGGGGGAGTAGCTGGCATCGCGGGTAGCTCACCAGCCGTTTTCACCCATGGGACAAGCCCATGGGAGTCTCTGGAAAGCGACATTACTTCATTCGGCTAAACTGTTACCTGATTCCAAAGATTGTTCACTTCTTGACAAAGTACCAGCGACCAACGGGAGCGGGCCAATGGGGCCCCGAGCGGTAGCTCGAATTGGGTTGGCGGCTCTGCCGCCCGCTTTGTCCACTGCCCTGCGCCAGCAACGGCTACACTGGCATGCTGCGTTCTGGTACGCTGGAGCCGTTCCGATTTGATTCTCCATGCAGCTTCACCGGTGGCCTCGCCAAGCGCCATGAACGTATCATCGCGCAGTAACTTGCTCAAGGAAAGGGGGGGATGGTGACATCATCCGTGCAGTACTTCGTGTTTGATATCGAAAGTGTGGCGGACGGCCAGTTGGTATCCAAGTTGCGTTATGCCGATCAGGATCTGCCGCCGCATGAGGCAGTGCAGCGCTATCGAGCAGAACTCATCGAACAACATGGATCGGATTTCATTCCTTACACGTACCAGTTGCCGATCTCACTGGTAATTGGCAAGGTGAGCGAAGATCTGCAATTGATGGACCTGGTGGCGTTGGACGATCCGGAGTTTCGTCCGCACGTGATCACGGAAAATTTCTGGCGTGGTTGGGACGCCTACAAGCGGCCCACGTTCGTGACGTTCAACGGCCGTTCGTTCGATATTCCCTTGATGGAGCTGGCCGCTTTTCGATATGGTTTGAGCGTACCCGGTTGGTTCGACACGCAATCGCGGTCGTACGAACAACGTCGCAACCGCTACAACATGAATTCGCATCTCGATCTGCACGAAATGCTGACCAACTTCGGCGCTACTCGATTTACCGGTGGGCTCAACTTGGCCGCCAACTTGCTCGGCAAACCGGGCAAAATGGACGTGCAAGGCCACATGGTTCAAGATTTGTACGACGCGGGAAAGCTGACCGAGATCAACGACTACTGCCGTTGCGATGTGCTTGATACCTATTTCGTCTTCCTGCGCACGTGTGTCTTACTTGGCCAGATTACGCTGTCCCGCGAAAAGCAACTGGTAGCGCTCGCGCGGCAATGGCTTGTCGATCACCAGGAGCAGCGGCCGATCTACGCCACGTATCTTGCGAACGGTGGTGATTGGAGCAATCCATGGGAGCAGGAAGAGGCATAGCGAGAGTTGCCGAGACGGTAATGGATTGACCGCTTCGATTGCATGCTTGATTAATGAGGCGAAATCGAAGGCCGGGGGGTTCCAAGGGACGCGTCTTGGAGCTGACAGCCGAGTGATATTGAGGGGGACGAGCGTAATGATCACGAGTGAACGCTTCGATGTCGAGTTAGACGATGACGTTACCGTGGTGCGGCTCAGCGATCCCAAGCTGTACGAGATGATCTTGATAACGGAGCTGCATGATGATCTGTTGGAATACATTGAGCAGCATCAGCCACGCAAGCTGTTGGTTGACTTTGCCATGGTCACGCAGTGTTCTTCGGCGGTGATCAACTGCATGCTGCTGGCACGCAAGCGGCTTATGAGCAAAGGGGCCGTGATTCGTCTTTGTTGCATGCACGAGCAAGTACGCGAGGCGTTTCGCCTACTGCGGCTTGATGGAACGCTGTTCGAGATCTACGAGTCGCTGCCGGAGGGGCTGGAGGCGTTCGCGGAAAGCGGGAGTAAGGGCGAGGGGGAGTGAGGGGGAGAGGGGGAGAGGGAGAGAGGGAGAGTAGCTGGCATCGCGGGTAGCTCACCAGGCGTTTTCACCCATGGGACGAGCTCATGGGAGTCTTTTGAAAGCGACATTACTTCATTCGGCTAAACTGTTACCAATTCTATTCTTCCAGCAGCTTGAAGGCTTCGAGTACTTTGGCGCGGTGGCGACTGCCGAACACCAAGACGATCAACTGCGTCATGATCTGCCGCTCGTCCGCCGTCAAGAACGCCTCGCCCCCTCCCACTTCGGCGATCTCGACGAATTCGCGCAGTTGCCGCGGTGCACGGCAGGTCACTGTGCTGACGACGCCCTTTTGCATTCCATGGAAATCGGAAGCCAGTCGCAGGCAGGTTGGCAGGTCTTGCTGATGCGGCGGCGCATCGCCAAATACGAGGATAATCTTGCGCGCACGGGGCCGAAACGAATTTTGTTCGATCGACCAGCGGATCCCTTCATGAACGGCTTCCGGGGAATCCCCGCCCCCAACCGCCCGGATCCCAGAAAGGTACTGTTCAATCTGTTGCAGGTTATTTGTCAAAGGCAGGCCGCGGACAACGTACTGGTCGCCATGATCCCGATAGGTGCATAGGCTGATACGCGCTTTGGGGACGAGCTTGAGTAACGTGGAGCCGAGACGCCGAATCTGCCCCTTCACCTGATCGATTTCGCCCTGCATGCTGCCGGTGCTATCAAAGGTCAAAACGATATCCAGGCCATCGCGTCGCAGTGATTGGAGCAGGCCGTCCCAGCCCCCACCCGCCATCGAGCCACTGCCCACGGTGGTTGCTCCCAGATCGAAAGAGGTCGCCTCACTGCCACCGGTGGAAGGGGATACCACCACCATGGTGTCGCTTTCGTTCGCCTCCAGGCTGGAATCAACTGGTGGTTCGACTTCCAGTGATTCGGTGAAATCACTGCTTGTATCGGCGGCCACTTCTGCTGCTTGCAGTTGTTCGTCTTGCGATTCACCAAGCGATTCCGAGGGAAGCTGGCCAATCAGCACGTCTTCGCCTGCTCCGACACCTCCGTACGTGCCGTAGGTAATCAGTGCCAGGACCAGAATCAGGACCATGTGAAAAATCAGTGACAGCAGTCCGGACATCGAGTTTTGCAGCCAATGCGACCGTTCGGCCTTTTCGGGCAGTTGTTCGACATCGTCGGTTGCCTTGGGCAAGCGGATCTCGCCGCGGCAATGCGGACAGCGCCCCTTGCCGCCAAGTTGCGAGGCGGTTATGGAAAAGGGCTGGCCACAGTGAATACACGACATACGCATGAAAAAAATCTCCTGACGCATTCTTTCGCACCGGTGGGCCAGTTGTCAAGCAACCATTGCACGGTGCGGCCGTTTCGTCGTGTGTTGGCCGGGTGTCTCAAGCGATGCCTCAGGGGAGTAAAACACCCGGTTCGCCCCGGCTGCCGGAGTCAGCGGTTGCGTTGAAGAAGTTCTTGCTGTGTGCCACTGTATGCTCGAACGAGTTCCCCATCCCGATCGATTTGGTGCTTTTGGACAGTTAACCATCACACCGTCGCACACTGCACGCAGTGCGAACCGCCTCATCAAGTGAACCGTCT
The DNA here is from genome assembly GCA_024277285.1 of Planctomycetota bacterium. Next base: position 8,034 of record JAJRVM010000071.1, on the reverse strand, counting down.
TCGTTGATAGGTATGACCATCAGATGGCCTGCAAAGAGCCCACCGTCAAAGTAGTAGGCTTCCGCAGTTCCATCCTCCAGGAAGTGGATTCCGTCGATCGACATTCTTGCCATGAATCCGATCGCCGTGTTCATCCTTCGCACGCACGCAACGCTCGATTCAAACGCGCTCACCGCATCGGCGCGTTTCCTTGCACCGTCGCGACGGCCGGATTGTGGCCACCTTCCTGCACGCTGAACTCGGCCCATACGGGAAGGTGGTCCGAGACTTGCAATGCCTGTTCGAGCGTCAAGTTGTACTTGCGCATGAAATCGAACACACCACTTCGCCCGGCATATTCCGTGGTTGCCGACAGCTGGAATACCACGTTGTCGACCTGTTCTGTCTGGGCCGTATTGGTCGGCGTCGTCGCGATCGCCGCCAGGAAGCTGGGGATCGAGGCAAGTTCGCCCAGGTGCTGGTCGTCTCGGCTGAAATCTCCTAGCATGATCAGGTCATCTTCACCACGGTCGTCATCGCGCACGGCATAAAAGACGGCGTCGAGATGGCGTGTTTCCAAATCGGCGTCATCGGGATCCGTGTGGACGTTGACCAGTGTGAAAGTGAACGCTTTTTCCGGATCAGCGCCCCGGACGCGAAACCAACCGACCAGAGGAGGACGGCGCAGCAGATCGTCCGGATCGTCTACGGTATAAGCGGCAGCCCGATCCGTTTCAATTCGTGCTTGGTCGAAAACAAAGACGAATTGTTCCTTGTCGGAGTCTCGGCCGACTTGGGGACCGACCAGGATCGAGTAGTTACGACCGGTCTCGTTAACATGGTCCATGAGGCTCCGCAGGACATCGGGGCGTGCCGAGCGAACTTCCTGCAGCGCAACGATGTCGAATTCCCGAATAACGCGCGCCAGCACTTCCATGACGGCCATGTTTTCGACCTTGGCCGGACCGAACGATTCCAGGTTGAATGACGCGATACGAATCACCTCTTTGTTGCCTTCCCGCGTTGCGAGTCCGTCGGCGCCAAGCGAAGTGCCATCGCGACGCACGAATTTGAGGTTCTTGAACCCTCGAATCTCGTAGCGTTGCAGCACGAACCAACCAACGACGGCCGTGGCAACGACCAGCAACAGAACAGTTGATCTTCCCACAGAACCCTCCCAGGCTGTGAATGCTCGGTTCTTCGGGGTGAAGTCAATACGTACCCGGCTCTTTCATCGGCTCATGATGCGGTGGGGCTTGAATCGGGAGGTCTGTGAAACGTCCGAATGGAACTTGGAAATGCGGCTTCGTGCCCCTCTGTCAGGGGTTTGGCGCGAACCATGGGCAACGCGGCGCTGCCAGCGCAACGCCGTTGCAAGCAGGCGTGTTGCAGGGGGGGGCGTTGCCTCGTCGCAACGTTATCCACCAAACGCTATTCTTTGCCCCTCAACTTCTTTGCCTTTGCTGCCCTCACGCTCACGGATGCCGCCTGGCGGTCCTCGCTGGAGGGCAAAGAAAAGGACGGGCAAAACGAGGCTCTCCGCCGGGCTTGCCCCGGCTGGGAGCACGACTGGTCGGCTACCAGCAACGCGCCCTTCGTCTTCCGTCGGTCGAACGTGAAGTTTTCCCGTAATCGTCGCTTTGTTGAGATCGAATCAAGACGCGTTTGACTTCAACACTGGCCGCTCGCCTTTCATCCCGGGCGCTACTTGAAGCGGGACAATGGTTCCGCGGCCGGCGTGATAAGTCGATTGTGACTTGAACCGCGTGAACGGTTGCAACGGGAGAAACAAAACCACTACAGATCAGCAAGTTTTTAGCAGCCCAGGAGGCGTGCCACTGCACCGAGAGACGTTCGTCAGGGTGGCACGAACCAACAGATCGTAGATCACCGGCGAATCAGTGCGCAAGGTGCAAGTGATGTCGTGGGGCCTCAATGGGAAAGCTTGCCTGTGCACGTCGGAAAACTCTATACTGAACTGGTATGTTACCCAGCCGCTTGACTTCAGCGGATGCCGGACTGTTGGAGCGGGCAACTGAAGATGTGGTCATCGTGGCTTGGCGACTCTTTTCTAATACCGTAGAGCTCTTCATGGGGCGCCAGCGCGCCTGCAGGCGGAAGTGAGACGCGATCATGTCTTGCTCGAAAAGCTTCACAAATGGACTGCTAGTTGCCATCCCCCTGTTGCCGTTCTAGCGTGCGCCCCAACCTTCATGCACAACGCTCAACGCCGCCCGATCTTCCAGGTTGGGGCGGAAAACGGTCAGCAACAGCAACGGCAAGTACCAGGCCATGTATAAGCCGCCGCCGTGACCGTGCCAGAATTGCGTGGCAACCATGACGGCTGCCGAGCAGGAGAGGAGTGTGCCGAGGTTCTTCTGAGCTGGCCAGATTGCCAGTGAACCACACAGGGCAACAAAGGCAGCCAAGACGGGGTAGCGATAGACGGGTGCCCAACCGAGTCCCCAGATGCCGCCAAGCCCTTCGGATTGTGGTGCCATCAGGCCAAACATCTTCTTGATGCATTGCCAGAACGTCTCCAGATCGGCCGAGATGAGGGCCAGTGTGATGACCATTACGGTTAGCACGGAGACGAGCCCGACCGAGAAACGGAGCAAGCCTCGACGCCAGTAGAAGCTGAACCAAAGCGGCAATAGGAAAAGCGGATAATAGATAACGCCAATCGCCAACCCCATGAATATTCCGGAAAGGAGTGGCCGCCGGTAACAGAGTACTGCCCAGACTAGCAATGCGGCGGGTAGCACATGATCGACGCGTCCCGTCATTTGTGCCGTGTAGGGGAGCATTAGGTAGAGAGTGGCTGCACCGATCCCCATCTTGACGCTGTTGAAATGCCAATACCCGATCGCAATGATACCGATCACGATCGCCAAGTGAGACAAGATGGCCGCCAGCTTGGCGATGGTCGTGTAGGCACGCACTTTCCTGATAAACGCTTGGTCGCCTTCGCTCAGATTCTCCCACGAAATCGACACTTCCGTCCCATCCGACCTCTGCAGTTGAACCGTTTCGTCTGACGACACGTCAAGAAATTTGGCGTTCACCTCTTCAAACGGTGCGTTGGCCGCGGCGCGGTATTTCCAGCTGCGGATGTTGACCGACGGATCGTCCACGGCGGGACGTGTGCCCATCTTCATCGTTGGCAGGCTCGGCAAGGCGAAAACGAGTGCATAGCCAGGGCCGTGCCGATCCAAGTCGTCGCTCGTTCGGCGGCTTAACATCCGTTCAGCACTGATGGGGCCCGCTAAATCGTCCGATGTTGGCCGACTTGCCGCCACGTTGGCCATCAAGAAAACGAACATCGAACAGCAGCTGAAGATCAACCCGCCCGTCGTCATGTTCGGTTCGAGTAACGGTCGCCGAACCATGGTGGGGTCGACCAGCAAACGGATCAATAGGAACAGTCCGGTAATCAGCAGCCAGATAAAACCGACGCGCTCGATCGTCTGTCCGTGTAGTAGTTCCTGCTGCGCGGAAGCGAGCTCGGTCGCAACTCCATCTTCGGTAACGGTGCCTTCGGTGACCGCTTCATCATCGGCGCGCACTTTCTTGCCGTTGCGCTCGTCGTTCTTGCGCGCCTCGTCTACGGCTTCGCTCGCAGGAGCGTCGGCAGCCGGGTTCTCGGGCGCAGCAGCCTTATCGGGTGGCCGATCATGGTCCGGTTTGATCGGTTTGTCTTGCGCCTGCGTTGCCTGTTCGGTAGCTTGCTCGTGGGCAGCGGCCGCTGCGGCCATCGCGTTGAGTCGTGTTTGCTGGCCTTCGGATACCAGCAGTAGGCCTGGTGCAAGTAAGATCAGCAGCAACAAGTCCAGATTGCGCACACTCCAAAAGCGGCCGAATTTGAAAAACAGGCCGATGATGAATAGCGACGCAAGATAAACCCAAGTTGTCGGGTCGATCTTTTCGTAATGAAACAGAATTTCGTTCATGATCCCACGGTATCCACGGTCCTCGGGGTGGTACACGGACCGCCAGAACCTTAACAGGATAAGTGGACGGCGCAGATTTGCAAGAACCCGTGCGGTGTTAACATTGTGGCGTGAACGGTCTTATCTGCTGTCAGAGTAAGGGGTTAGCGGTTGCGTGCGAGCGCTTGACTAACTCGCGTTCCCTGTTTTGCTGCCCTGTAAATCGGTGCAACCGGTAAACTGGTGGGTTCGCATCGTCGTGTCGCGTACCGTTACGAGCTTGCTTCGATCTCCAGCCGGTTGCGCGCTTCGTCGGACCAGGGGCTGGTTGGTGCCAGACGCAGGAATTCATGCCAGTGGGGGGCGGCTTGTTCGGGTTGACCAAGTTCGTCAAACGTTCGAGCCAGGTGGTAATGCGCGTCCGGATAGTCGCTGTGGAATCGCAGCGCCCCTTGGAAGGCGGCAATTGCCAACGTCAGCTGGCCGGTTTCCGCCAGGACACACCCGAGGTTGGCGCGCGCTTCGACGTAGTCCTCGTCCAGCTCAACGGCCATGAAGTACCGTTCGCGGGCTCCTTGGAGATCACCGTTCCGGTAGAGCAGTTCGGCCAACTGGAAGCAGGTTTGTGCGTTGGGCCCGCCGGCAGCCAGGGCAGCGCGGTACAAATCGGTCGCCAAGTCCAGCTTGCCATCGTCTTCTTGTTGCGCGGCGGCTTCGAGCAGCGCGTGCGGTTCGGCGGGCAATGGCGGATCGTCGGAGATGGCTAGGATCGGCGCTTGTGGCGACTTGGAATCGGAGGGCTCGACGTGCTGTTCGAGTGCATCAAAATCGATGCGCAATTGTCCGCCCGGCTCTATCAATCCCTCGCCTTGGCGCAGCAGTAGTTGCTGGCCTTGGACGATCACCGACAGTTGCGCCAGGGGGCGTTCTACGTCGGGGACATATCGGGCGAGTTTTTCCAGTTTGCGTTCCACGGCATCTGGCGAAACGCCGGCCGCGAGCAGTTCGGCGAGTTGTCGCGCAGTGGCCACTTCCTGAAAATCGAAATAAGGAAGCCGACGTACTTCGCGCACCGGCACGATCAGGCGGCGGCGATGCCAACGACGAATGATCGAGACGGGGAGGTGCAGCAACTCGGCGAGCATCGCGGGAGTGTAGAGTCGCTGGTCGGCTTCGCCATCGAACAACCCCAGGCGATGCCACAGTTCGGTCTCCGAGATGATTTCCAGCTTGCCGACAGCGGCTCGGTCGCGAATCGACTCGTCCAGTAGGCGTTCTTCGTTCAAAGGCAATTCATCGGCGCCGATGACCACCAGGGTGACGTCATTCTCCAAACGCTCGACTGGTGTGCCGCCTTGGTCGCGTACCAGGTTCTTGGCGTCGCGCCGGGGCATGCCGCCCAGTTTGCCGACGAAGGCGACGCGCTGATCCTGGAGGATACTTGGGAGTGGTGTATGTTCTGATTTACACATGGATCTAATAGTGTGATCTAATAGCGTCTTGTTGTGCTGGTCGCCGGTTTCGAGGTGCCTCATGATCGCTGTTCATGCTCAGAACGGAGGCATGGATCAAGGCCGGGAAAGAAAAAGAAGGTGTCTCCGCAGGGCTCGGTTTTGTGCAGGGTGCCTGCCTCGTTTGCGAGCGCGCTACCGCAGTGTGGCTCAGCAACCCCAGGCTGTCAATTGCCGTGCTGCAGGTAAGCGGTTGCGTGGTGATTGGCTACCGACCGGCTCTCGCCGCGTTCCTATAGGTCCGTCTCGAAAGCAGCGTTGCTCTTGGGGGCTCTCCTTGGCCGCTGGCAGCAATGTCGGTTCTCAGGCCTATTCGCATCGTCGCATAAAAAAAGCACGCATCGTTGTGATGCGTGCTGGGTTGATTTGTCAACAAGTTTTCAACCGCTCAGGCTGACTTCTGGTTGGGGTCCGCCAAAGTCGGCTCGCCCGGTTTCTTGACTTCGGATTTGTCGAGTTGGTTCTTGTCAATCTGCGGCTTACCGGTCGGGTCGCTATCGCGCGGTTCGCTCTCCTGCGCGGTCGGCGGTGTTACCGGCGGTTCTTCGGCTGGAGCCACAATCGACGCACCGGCTGGCGGTGCCGCCGGGACTGGCGGAGCGATCATGGGTGGGTAACTTGACGTCGAATCGATAATCACTTCGGAAGGAGTGGTTGGGACCCGCATGGTGATCGTGCGCGGTATGTATCGAGTGGTGACGTAGGGTACCCATTTGGCAACCGTGTGCGGCACCATGATCTTCTTGGTCTCGACGACGGTCTTGCAGACCTGCACCGGAATCTGCTCGACGCGCTGTTCGTATTCGATACGCTGTGTCCGGACGGGAACTTTGCGAACCACTTCTTGCCGCTCCCAGCGGCACGTTTGCACGGGAACCTTGTAGCTGATATTTTCCGTAATGGGCCGTTGAACCGTGTAGGGGATTTTGCGGATCTGAACTTCTTGTTGCGTTCGGCAAACTTGGATCGGCACCTTTCGCACTTGAACTTCGTCGACGTACCGCGTCACTTGAATCGGAACTTTTTGTGTCACGACTTGTGGAACGTAGGACGTTACCGGAACCTGTTGAGCGACGACGTTCGGCACGTACTGACGCTGGGACGTGTAGGTTCCCGGGCTGGTCTGGTTCACCCAGTGCAAGCCGGGACAACGCTTGACGGTTTGGCCGGTATTCGGGTCGCAATAGTTTGCTCCGGGGAGCCATTTGAGTCGCGTGGTCGTGATGCCAGGCTTGTAGACCTGCGTTGTCACGCACGCACCCTGGTCGACATATTGCGTGTGCATCGTGGTAACGGGCCGGTAGGTAGTGTAGCACTGGTCTCGCATGACCGTCTCGCAGACCGGCTTGCGGATCGTGTAGCGCTGCTCGCGGTACTGCGTCTCCCAGACCGGTTTGTTCACCACCACGCGCTCTTCACGCTCGGCCGTTTCGGTCACGTAACGGACCCGCGTGTAACTGCGATCTTCGTACTTTGTTTCCCAAACCGGTTTGAGAACGGTATAGCGTTCTTCACGCTCCGAGGTCTCGATGACCGGCTTGGCAACGGTGTAGCGACGCTCGCGAGTTTCGGTTATCCAGACCGGTTTCTGGACGGTAATGGTTTTTTCTTCCATGACGGTTTCGTATTGCAAGCGATAGGTCGTAACCTGTTGCGGCTCGCAAACCGTCTTCTGGACAATCCGGTAGTCTTGGCACGCCTGGCCCATTGACGCCTGGCCCATTGACGCCTGGCCCATTGACGCCTGGCCCATTGACGACCGTGCCGACGCGCCGACCATGATGGCCGCGATCAAGAAAGGAATGAGAGTTTTCATCGACAATCTCACCTCAACGCACACTTCAAAGACTGATTCCTCACCACCTACATGTTCCCCCAGTAAACCGAGTGCTCGCCAGTATGCCATCGTGTGCAAGGCAAATGGCAATACCGTACTAGCGCAAGGTCTACTTCGAGTGTGCAGAACAAAGGCAGAATCCGCAAATCCCAAAATTCTCAGAATTCCAAGCCTGTTGTTCAAAGCAACTACTACACAATAGCTTACGGTCACAAAAAAACTTGAAGTTTCTTTGAGGTGCTGCCGAGGTCCTATTTTCACTCAAACGCGCAACTTGCGTTGGCTGTATGGTTTGCGGTTGCAATGTTCCCTAGCCGTTGTAGATTGCCTGATCGCGAAGGTTAGGCTTTTGCGACTGCTAGCGTTTGCGTGTAGCGGTTGTGTTGATTGTAGAGCTGTGTGTGGTGGTGCTTCATTGCCGATGAGGTGCCGCGCGCAAGCATCTAGCAGCCGAGGGCAGCAATGCCGCGGGCAAGAAGGACATGGACCGTTCTGTTTCTTTTTTGCCCATCATTTTCTTTGCCCCCAAGGAGCACCACCAGACGCGTCGTCCATGAGCGCAACGGGAGAGAAGGGCAAAGAAGATTACGGGCAAAAAACAGCGCTCGGTGGAACGTCTTCCGATCAGGTGGCCGTTTGCCATGCTTTGAGCTCATCGAGCGAAAGCTCGGGCCGAAAAGCGTCACGTCCGCGATGAACCGTTACCGGCTGTTGAACAGCCGGCGCCCCCTCGTGCCCAATCGACAGAGGGTATTCTGCAACAGCGGTTCGCCCAGGG
>JAJRVM010000070.1 GCA_024277285.1 Planctomycetota bacterium | reverse complement strand
CGATGGAAAATGAACTCGAGTGCACGTCCCACTTCAGATGGCTAAACCGTTACTCGGTTTCTTGTCCCAGTCCCGACGGGACGTTCCTACACCAGGGGCAAGGGTGGAGCGCCGTGCTCGCCGCGCAACCCTGAGTTATGAGAAACATCACCGCCAAACCCCGCAGGGGTGACCCCAAAAACAGTTAGGACCGCCCCGTACGGGGCTTTTGGGTTGTGTGGGAAGGCACCCTGGGTTACGCCAATGCTCGCAAACCTCGCATTGGCTGTACCCAGGGCTCGTTTAGGGTTGTGCCTTCGACACGTAACGGACCATAACAAAAATCGAAGCTCGTGAACGGTTACAACCCTTCTTCCTTCCTTCCACATTTATCACTCCTTGCTCGATATTCGATATTCGATGGCAGCGACCAGGCTGCCACCCCCAATCACGCTACCGGTACAGGAGTGGGGTGGTACGTGTCATACCATAACGGAGGCAGGCGTCGTTCTTCTCCCCCTCTCCCCCTCACTTCTTCTCCCCCTCACTTTTTGAGTTCCTTGATGCGGATGTTCCGGAACAAGAACTGACCGCCGCCCGGGATTTCAGCTTGCAATGCGATAAAGCCTTTGGCCGTTTTGATGCCGTCCACTTTCCACGCCTCTTTGCCGTTCACCTGAAGTGCGGCGACCGCCCCTTTCACGGTCAGTTGAAAGCGGTTCCACTGGCCCGGTTTCAACGCGACTTTGTTCTTGCCCTTGGGGAATCCAACCAGGTCCCCTTCCATGCCTTTGCGCAGGTTGACCTGGTACTTGTTCGGCCAGGGACGGCCCTTCGGGACTTCGGTATAACGAAAGTAGATGCCGGAATCCCAGCCGTCCGGCTTCAGCGCTTTCCACTCGAATTCCAAGACAAAATCGCCGTACTGTTTTTTGGCTTGAACCAAGCCATTGCCCCCCTTGAGGAGGATCGCGTTGTCTTGTACTTCGGCTTCGCAAGTCAAAACGTCCCAACCCTGGAGCGTCTTGCCGTCGAAGAGCGATAGCGGTTCGTCCGCACGCAAGCTTCCGGGGCAATAGACAGCGGCAATGGTGACGAGCACCCAGAGAGAGCGTGTAGCGCAACGCATGAGGTTCATTCCCTTTTGAAGGTAGTGAGTGTGGCTGGCCAGCGAAGGTGTTTCCGCCGGTCAAACGTCGTGGCTGCGAGATGTCACAGGCACGTTGGAAGTCTGTATTATGGCATCAACGCGAGGGTCATGGAACAGCCCGGTATCCTTTTGGACAATCGCTCGAAAAGCTGGCCTCGGCGGCTGAAGATCGTCAAGAAATCGGATATGATAAGGCGAGATCGGCGCAAGTGACCGATGGGTGTGGAGGCTGGCGAGCGCATGCCTGGCCCGAACCACAGTTTCGTTAACCTTGAGTGTTTCAGGAGAGTTTCATGCACCACACTGAGAATACGTCCACGACGAATCGCCGGCAGTTTCTGCGTCAAGTTGCTCAGGGAGGTGGTGTGGCGATCGCCGGTGCCGCGATCCTCGCAAATCCACTTCCGGCCGTTCATGCCGGCGAAGATAACACGATTCGGTTGGCGTTGATTGGATGCGGTGGCCGTGGCACTGGGGCGGTGAAGAACGCACTGAAGGTCGAGGGCCAAGGGCCGATCGAGTTGTATGCTGCGGCGGATCTTGACGCGAAGCGGATGGAGAGCAAGTTGGTTGCGCTGACGAAACTGTTCCCCAACAAAATCAAGGTCAGTCAGGATCGTAAGTTCCTGGGCTTCGACGCTTACAAGAAGGCGATTGACATATTGCGTCCCGGCGACATTGCGATGTGCACGACCCGTGCCTACATTCGCCCCGTCCATGTCGAATACGCGGTCCAGAAGGGGATCAACGTATTCATGGAAAAACCCTTCTCACCTGACCCAGTGGGGTTACGCCGCATGTTACGTGCTGGCGAAGCGGCCGAAGCCAAGGGAGTGAAGATTGCCGCCGGATTGCAGTGCCGTCATTCACCCGCGCGCGCCGCATTGATCGACAAGATCAACAGTGGCGCGATGGGCGATTTGTCTTACATCTGTGCGAATCGGCTGACCAGTCGTCGCTGGATGGGGAGCCAAAAGGAGAGGTCGAATAACTTGCTGGCTCAGCTCCAGTTTGGCAAGACTCCACTCTTCTGGGTCGGATCCGGTCACATGGTTGACAACTTGATCCACCAGATTGACGAATGTTGTTGGCTGATGGATTCCTGGCCCGTTTCCTGCCACGGAATGGGTGGTCGTGAAGTTGGCAGTGACGATCATGGCCAAAACAACGATATCTATTCAATGGAGTTCACGTTCCCCAATGGCAAGAAGGCCTTCTGCGGTTTCCGCCGGGCACTCGATGGCCAACGCGAGTTTGCCACATACGTGCATTGCAGCAAGAAATCGGGACAGTTTTCCGGGAACGTTCACAAGGCGACCGTTCACATGTTCAAGGATCACCGGATCGGCGAGGACAATATCGAGTGGACTCCCGAAAAGGATCCGGCCAATCCATGGGATCTCGAGTGGATCGCCTTCATCAAGAGCATTCGCAACGATCACCCGCACAACGAAGCGAAACGTGCTGTCTATTCCGACTTCGCATCATTGATGGGACGCGCGGCCGCGCACCTGAATCAGACGGTCACGTGGGATGATGTCTACAATTCAAAGTTCCAGTTCTGTGATTATCTGGACGATTTGACGATGGACAGCCCGCCGCCCGTTAAAGCAGATGAAGATGGTTATTTACCGGCACCCGCAGCTGGCATTTGGAAGGAGCTGTAGGGTGTGCCTCAAGGCGGCTTTCTTGGCGTTCTGTGAACGATCGCGACGCGAGCTGCCTGAAGTGATGGATGTGATAAGAAGAGCCCTGCCAGGGGCGCGCTATGATAGCCTGGGATGGAGCTAGGTCGCCGCGAATGTGGCGGACCTAGCGGAACCCTAGGAAAGACACGCACCCACGCCACCGAAGGCCTGAAAGGCCGCGCTACGGGACAAGCCCGGCGGTGGGCTTTTCGGAATTAGCGGCGATTAGTGTTCATCAGCGGTCCTCCTCCTGAACGGCCACACGTTCTCCTTTTCTCGCGACACGCCGCACAACCATTTGGGGAACACCGCCATGAAGCGTTACGCTGTCCTCACTGCACTGACTGCGACGTTACTGTTGACGGCCATTGCCGGCGCCGCCGAAGAGCCGGTGTTCTATGCGATCAGAATGGGAGATAAGTTGATCGGCTATGCGACGGCGAGTCGCGACACGGTGACGCAAGATGGAACGAAACTGACTCGCATCAAGTCGTTGACGACATTGAAAGTTGCCCTGTTGGGCAAGCAACGCGATGTCGAGCTGCGTAGCGAAACGTTGCTCGATGCGAAAACTCAGCAACCGGTTCGCTATCACTTGACCAACACGACGAATGAGGTGGTTGCGTACCTCGAGTCTCAGTTCGACGCCGGAGTCGTGCGCACCTGGAGCTATCGCAAGGGGAGTGACTGCGGCGAGCCGAAGGAAACGAAGTTGCCCGATGGCGATGTCGTCATTTTGGGAAGCAATAATTTCGCCCATTGGCAACTCTTGCTCGATGCGGCTGCGAAGCGTGTTGTCGGCGGCAAGGCCAAAGTGACCGTCTTTGCTCCAGAAGCCTTGCAAACGGAGCAATTTGAATTCGTGCGCGATGCGCCCTCCGAAATGACATTGCGCGGCGCAAAGCGAAACGTCATTACCTGGCATCTGGCCAAGACGCAAATGGATCTGGTCACCGACTCGGTCACCGGCCAGTTCCTGCGAATGAACGTGTTGGCGCAAAACACAACCGTCGAAGTAGCTGACCAGAGCGTGGTCACACAGGTACAAAAAACGCGTGCCGAGGAGCTGTTAGCGGGCCATTTCATCCAATCGAATGTCACGTTTGATGACTATTTGAAAGTCACGCGGATGGAGGCAGCGATCGATGTTCAGGTGATCGGCAGCGGCATCGAAAATGACGTCGCAGTGTTGACCAGTGCGATGCAGAAGTTCGAGGGGAAGAAAGACGCTTCTCATATCGTTGGCAAAGTAAATATTTCAAGCGTTGCTTACGATGGGCACGATTCGCCAGCATTCACGGATGTGGAAATACCGGAACGTCTTGGCGAATGGCTGAAACCGTCGGTATGCATCGAATCAGACGACGAATCGATCGTCAAGAAGTCGGCCGAGTTGACGCGCGGTGCGAAGACCCGTTGGGAGGCGGTGCTGCGCATCGGCCAGTGGGTGCACAAGGAGATTGTCTATGCGATCGGCGATACGCCGTCGGCCAACCTGGCGCTCGAAAAAAGGAAAGGTGACTGTGGCCCTCATTCGACTTTGACCATTGCGCTGTTGCGCGCGGCCGGTATCCCAGCGCGACTGGTCGGCGGCGTTATCTTTACACCGTTGTTTGGTGGCAGTTTTGGCCAGCATGCCTGGGTCGAAGTCTACATGGGAACGGCTGGCTGGATCGCTTTGGATCCGACAACCGGCGAATTTGAACGGATGAATGCTACGCACATCAAATTGTTCGAGGGGATGGGAGGCGTAAAGCCGACAACGATCAGGGTGACACACTACCAACCGGCCAATGCGACCGTGGCTGCGGCTGCTCCGGCACAGGCCAAGCCATTGGGCTGGAAACTGAACAAGCCGTATACGTTCCTGTATCGCAAAAGTGATAAGGAGTTTGGCAGCGAGACATTTACGATCACGCAAAAAGAACAAGATGGTAAGTCGGTGCTGCAACTTGATGACGAGGTAAAGCTGAAGATCAATATGTTGTCGTCATTGGCCAGTCGCACCGAGTTGGTTGTTGCTCCGAACGCCACACCAATTTCGTTTCGGCGAGATTGCTCGGTGCTGCTGACAAAGACGCGAGTTGACTGTGTGTTCGGCAAGAAAACGGTGCAAGTCGAGGTCAGCGGCTCGAAGAGTTTGTCGCGCGAGATTGAATTGCCCGAAGGAGTCTATTGCTTTGACAATAATTTGATGGGCTGTTGGGTCCTCATCGGTTCGCAGTTGCAGTTGGAACCCGGCAAGGCGATCACCATCCGCACGTTCCATCCGTCTTCACTGCAGATCATCTTGCTGACCATTACCCCCAAGCCACTGGCGGCGATCAAGATTGGTGGGAACGAGGTCGAGTGCTTCGAGTGTGACGTTGCGCCGATCAAGAACACGTTCTGGTTCACGCGCGACGGCCGGTTCGTGCGCGCCAGGCAAGGGGAGCTGGTCATCGAGCTGAAAGAACTCGACTGACCGTGGCAAACGTCACCGCAGCAAAGCGACTCCAACGGGCGTGAATGACGAATGACGAAATACCCAATGACCAATGAAGGTCGAAGCCCGAAATTCGAATCGTCCCGCGTGGTGCAACATCGCCCGGTGCTCGGCCTTTCCGGCCTTGGGGGTCTGGAGGTGGTGCCGTGAACCAGGCGAAAGCTCAAACGAACTGCGAAATATCGAATATCGGTAACAGTTTAGCCGAATGAAGTAAGGTCGCTTTCAAGAGACTCCCATGGGCTTGTCCCATGGGTGAAAACGCCTGGTGAGCTACCCGCGATGCTAGCTGCCCCCCCTTCCCTCCCCGCCGCCGAAGGCGGCGGGGAGGGAAAGTAGGCCATGGATGTGGGGGGATGGGACGTCACGGGTAGCCTACCAGTCCTCTTCACCCACCGCACAAGGCGGTGGGGGGCGACCGATGGAAAATGAACTCGAGTGCACGTCCCACTTCAGATGGCTAAACAGTTGCGAAATATCGAATATCGAACAACGAGTGATGAATGATGAACGGGCAAGAAGGAAAGACGGATCGCCATGTTCGTGACAACTATCACCACCGTCGATCTAAGCCTGCAGGCGCACCAGAAGCGTTCACGTCTTCCTTCGACATTCTGCGGATCTCTTCCCTCGTTAGGCCTAAACTGCGTGAACGGTTACGGCCTATCTTCGCCTACGGCTCACGTCGACCTGGGCTATCATAGCGCCGGCCCTTCGGGCCGGCCGCGCGACGCCGCACGAAGTGGAGTGTTACTCAGGCACGTACATGTCGGCTTTTGTCAGTCCGTACTTATCGAGGGCTTTGAGGCAGCGTGACATGTCATGGGGCTGGTCGTCGAAGTTGTTCGAGCCGAAGCTGAATTTGGCACCCATCTTCTTGGCCATGCGAATGAAACGTTCATGCGGATAGCCACTGCCCGCGTTGATTTCCAACGCCACGTTGTTATCGATGGCGGCTTGGATAATCGTTCGCATTCGGGCGTTGGTCCAGAGTGCGTCGTATTGGTCGGCCACGCAGTCGGGCAGCCAGGTGGGGTTGGCCAGGACTGTAGCCGGTTCGGCCAACACGCGAAGATTGTGCTGCACGTAACGCTTCATCCATGCCTCGGGATCGTCAATGGTGAATTTGTCGGCCTGGAACAGTTTCACCGGCGCGCTATTGTCGTTGGGCATCGGCATGATCATGGTGTCGGCCAGCACATAGTCGAGCCGCTTGAGTAACTCGGGCGAGTGCTTCTTGTGCCAATCACGATCGTTTACCTGGACGCCCACAAAGACGGGTCGGTCGTCGACGCTGTCGATGAAGGCGCGCAGTTGATCGTCGGTTTCCAATGGCCAGCCTTCGCCCAAGTTGCGCAGTACGCCGACGTTGATCCCGGTAACGGCTTGGCGATCCATCGCTTTCTCGACGGTCATGCCACCGCGCAAGTGGACGTGCATGTCGATGACCGGTATGTAGGCACCACCGAGCTTGTCCATCAGGTTCTCGGTCAGCCCATAGCCCGCGTCCGGTGCACGCGGTTCCGAGTTCGGGTCGGCATCGTCCGGCAACACGCGAACTGCAATACGACGGTATGCGACGCGGCTGTCAGGATCGTGTCCTTGGAGGGCGAACGTGCCGTGCCCCAGCAGACGTCCCGGGTTGTGTTTGTTACGAATCGGATCGGTTGGCTGCAGGTAGTCGACGGTCGGGTAATCGTTGACCCACACACGAACACGATTGCCAACGACTTTCACGCGAACGCGGAACCAGGCGTTGTCCTTTGCGCAAGCCTGGTAGATGTTCCGGACTGCATACAAGCTGCCCGTCCGTTTTAGTTCACGATAGTTGCCCGAGCCACGGTGCGTGTTGTTGACCTGCACTTCGTAGCCGGTGGCGGGCCAGCCGGTTTCTTGGTATCGAGTATGGAAGTAGATCCCGCTGTTCGCACCCGGTGCTGTCTTAATCTCCGCCTCCAGTTCGAAGTTGCGAAAATCGTGCTTGGCGACGGCACCGTCATAAAACAAATGGCTCCGTTTTCCATGTGCCACCAAGCAACCTTCCTGGACGCTCCAACTGTCACTGTTTTCCGATGCGTGCCAGCCATCAAGTGACCGGCCATCGAACAGCGTGATCCAATCGGGTTGCGATTCCGCACTGCGTGCGCCGGTGCAGGCCAAGAGAATGAGTGCGACGGTTTGGGGGATCGCACGAAGCGAGATAGCGTATGTCATGTTGGGCTCGAGCCAAAAAGGGGGGGGCTGAATGAGAGGGCAGTTCCATGGCTACTAGTATAGTTAGCGGCGCGCAGTGGCGTCGAGTGCCCCCGGGGAAGACGAGATTGCGTTCCCTGTTATGGACCACCAAGAACACAACGGGCATGGACGACGGTTACGTACGCCATTTCAGGTGCTGCTTCGTGCTTGCTTTTGTTCCAGTCCCAAGAAGGTTAGGGCCGCCCCGTTGGGGCTTTTGCGTGTGGTGTTGTGTGGGCAGGTTACCCAGGGTTACGCCAATGCTCGCAAAAACTCGCATTGGCTGTACCCTGGGCTCGTATAGAGTTGTGCCTTCGGCACGGAAGAAACCAGAGCAAAGTTGGCTTGTGAACCGTTACGAAAGACGGTTGTTCGTTCGCCGAGAAAAAGAGGAGAACGCCGGAGCTGAATAGCCGTGCTCCGTGTCGAGCCAAGCCCGGCGGCGGGCCTTTTCCATTAGCGTTTATCTGCGTTCATCAGCGGTCTCCCTCCTGCAGCGTGCTGTTCATCGCATCATCTGCATCGGGTTCAGTTACGTCGGGTTCAGTTACGTCGGGTTCAGTTACGTCGGGTCCAGCAAGATCTTGACGCAATCTTCTTCGCGGCGACTGAATCGCTGATAGGCCTCCGCACCGGCGGCCAAAGGGAACTGAGCGTGCGTAACAATCTGCGCGACGGGGATGGTGAGCGTCCCCGACTCGACGGCGGGGACTAGACGATCTAGGTAGGAACGAACTGGGCAGCGGCCGGCGCGGTAGGTCACATTGCGGTTATAGGCATCCTCGGGCGAGAAGGCGAAGTGTGGGGCGGTGTGCATGCCGACCGCCGAAATGACACCGCCGGGTCGCACCAGTTGGAACGCTAACTGTTGAGCTGCCGGTGTGCCAACCGCTTCGAGCACGCTGTCCGCACCGCCGCAGCCGGTGGGGCTTGCCAATTTCTGGATCAGCTCGAATGCGTGTTCAGGCGTGGTGACCTGCGCTCCTACCTCCGCCGCTCGTCGTCGCCGGGATGCCACACCATCGATTGCGACGACATTTGCGGCGCCCAGGAATTGTGCTGCGACGACGGCGGATAAGCCGACGGCGCCACAGCCCAATATCACCGTGATTCCATCGTGCTGAACGTTGCCCTGGTCGGCGCAGTAAAAACCGGTCGAGAAATTGTCGCCCAACAACATGGCCTGTTCGATTGAAATCGTCCCAGGCAGTTTGACCAACGTGGTGTCGGCCAGCGGAACACGGATCAGCTCGGCTTGGGCGCCGGGTAGCCCGCGACCTTGATCGTCAACACCCGCGGGTGGACGGTAGCCGAAGAACTGCCACGCGTCACAGCGGGCGCTGAGTCCATGTTGGCAGAAGAAACAGTGGCCACAGCAGGTGGTGAATGGGCTAAAGACGCGGTCGCCTATCGCGATCGTGCTGACCTGCTTGCCGACCGCGACCACTTGGCCGACAAATTCGTGGCCCGGAATCATGCCCGCGCCAACCGGTTCGCGGCCGTGAAACTGATGCAGATCCGACCCGCAAATTCCCGCGCGTAGCACCGATACGATGACATCACCAGGTTGCTCGATAACGGGTTCCGGCAAGTCGTCGTGGTAGACAACCGTTTCGATCCCTTCAAAGGTCAGGCCACGCATGATGGAACGCACTCCGGAAAGCTAGGCTTTGTCTCAAAACGTCTTTTCGCGCGGCAAAGCCATGCCATTTTCAGCAGATTACGCGCAACGCAAGGTGGTAAATACGAGTTTTGAGACGAAGCCTAGAGTCTTGGCCGACGTTTCCTCGCCCGCCGCGCTGTTGCTTGGGGTGCGTGCCCTGGTTGGCACACACCGTTTGTTGGGTCGAATCGCAGGCTACTTGGCAGTGGCCGGATGTTGGGCCGGTTTCACCATGGCCGCGATTACGGCAGCGACGATGCAGAGGACACCGCAGATGGTGAACGCCAGTGGGAAGTTGCCCATGTCACCGAGTTTGCCACCCATAATGGGACCAAGCACACCGCCAACGCCGTAGGCGAGGAAGACCCAGCCGTAGTTCTGGCCAACATATTTGGCACCGAACGTGTCTGCGGTAATGGTTGGGAACAGTGCAAAATTGCCGCCGAAGTTGAAGCCGATCAAGGTCGCGCCCAGATACAATGTCCAGGTACTTCCCGCCATCGTGGTGAACAGCAGCACGAAAACGCCCTGTGTCGCACACATGATGACGATCGACATTTTGCGTCCCAGCTTGTCGCTCATAGCGCCCCAGGCGATACGCCCCAGGCCATTGGCCAAGCTGAAGAACACGGCCATGGCGGTACCGGCAATAGCGCTTGCCTCGATGGCATCCATTCCCCCTTCGACCAGGGCTTTTGTGGGAAACAGCTTCATCAGGCCGATACTCATCAGGCCGGCACCGGCACTAAACGCGAAGACGAGCAGAATCATATAGAACTGGGGCGTCCGCAGCATCGCGCTGCTCGTGAAATCGACCGTGCCAGCAGCCGGAGCGACCTCTTGCGATTTGGGTTCGGGTGGCGTCCAGCCCTCAGGCAGCCAACCTTCCGGCGGAAAGACCATCCAGATCGAACCGATGCCGACGATCACAAGAAACGCGACTCCATAGATAATGAAGATGGTCGGCAGGCCCAGCAGTGCGATCAAGCCGAACCAGGCGCCGGCAATCTTGACCCAACCCATGGCGCCAAAGCCGAATCCCGCGACTGCCAGGCCGGTGATCAAGCCCTTCTTGTCTGGGAACCACCGCATGGCGACCGCAATCGGTACGACGTAAGCCAGCCCGATTCCGGAACCACCGATAATGCCGATGAAGAAAAGGTGTTTGATGAAATCGTGTTCGCCGAAGAGTCCGGCCAGCACATAGCCCGCACCAAGAACTAGTCCGCCCAAGGCTGCCAGAGCGCGCGGTCCGATCTTCGGCATCAGGCGGCCGGCCAGGACCATGACGATTGCAAAGAAGACCAGGCCAACGGAGAAAATCGCCTGGCTTTGGAATTTGGAGAAGTGGTATTCCAGGTTCTTGATGTTCTCTTCAGGTACGTATTTCCCGACGATCCCGTTAATTTCTTCGACAATCGCTTGCTTTTCATCGCCAAACGTCTTCTTATCTGCAGCGTCGATTGCTCCTTTGAGCCTGGCAGTTGCCTCTTTCAGTTTTCCCTGCGGGGCCTTCAAGCTGGCGCTCATTTCGTCATACGTCGCCTGCTCGATTCCCAGTTGACGGGCCGTATAGATATTGGCGAAGTCCATCGGCTGTTCCGCGGTTAACCCGGGCGTGAAGACCGACCACGCATAGATGGCGCCCAAGCAGAGTTGAATCAACAGCGCGCCGACTACCACTAGCCAGCGATTCATTGTTTTCACTTCGGACATGCAACAAGCTCCTGGTGCGTAGAAAAAATCTGGTTAGCTGCTGCGCAAAACCCCAGCCCGAGTTTTCCCCGTGTGCGGCCCGCCAGCGACGAGATTTCAGGGAATATTGCGGTAGCGGATTACGGCGCAGGTTCTTTGGCAGCCCGCCTATCACAGACCGCCGGAATTCCTTGAGAGCGGGTCGTCTTCGCCGTTAACAGCCGTTTGCCGTTACCAGCTACGGTCTGAGCGTGGATGCGTCGCGAAGAAGGCAAACGGTGTGGAAGTGTTTGTTTTCGCGATGCGGAGTCTGGATTGTCGATGACCCCGTCGATAGCCATATCAGGTATGGCAAGGACTCGGTCGATGACACCGGCAGGAACACCGTCGGTGGCAACGGCAATGCCGCACTCATCCAGGCAGGAATGCCCAATAGCCAAATGGCAACACATCCGGTGTTGTGGGCGAAGGCGGTTCTCATCATCTAGCGACTCGCCAAAGCGACTCGATAGACAACACTCCTTCAAGCGATCCAGTTTAGCAAGATCGAGCTCGCGGTAACAGGGAGCTATTTTGATCTGCGCCGCGTGATGTGCGTGCAATAGAAGTGCTCACGTCCCATCTTACCGAGAGCCGCCGCGAGTCGCTCGGCGTTGTCGGCGCGGAAGATGACGGTTTGCTGTCACTTGAGTGGCGCGTAGTCGCGTTGCGGCCTAACGGCAGCCGTTGTCGCGTTCTTAGCGGCTTGTAAAGCGGCGTTCGTTGTTGGCGGGCGGGGCGATGACCGTGCATTCCCCTACTTCCCACCGGAAGAATCGCTTGTTAGAAATGATCGGGGCTGGCCCGCATTGCCGCGGTAATGATCCTGCCGAGCGTGAGGGCTGTAGAGGATAAAGGAGCATTGCGGGGATCACAACTGCCTGTTGGTTGTGGCTGGAATTGGCTGAGCGTTGTGCGGAATCAGGTGTGGGCAGTCAAAACGGAGCATCTGCGATGGCGAACGAAATGGCGGGCGGGCGATCGGCAACATGCGGGCGATCGACGTCATACGGGGAGAATGCGAAATCTGCCGGTCCGGTAGATCGCCGTACGTTTTGCATGGCCGCAACCGGTACCTTGGCTGGGGCGGTGCTCGGAGCGGCCCCGACACCTGCCGAGTCAAAACCCAAACTCGAACTGCGTTATATCCTCGGGTCATGCATGTATGGTTACACACCGCTCAGCGAGATCGTGCCGGAGGTGTCTAAGATTGGGGCGGTAACGCTCGATATCTGGCCGAAAGTGCACGGCAATCAACGCGAACAGCTCGCGGAGATGGGGGAAACGCGTTTCACGCAGTTGTTGCGCAAGCACCACGTTTCACTCGGTTGTATCACTCAATACAAGCTTGGGCCGTTTGGTTTGCAAAATGAGATGCGGCTGGCTCAACGTCTCGGTTGTCGCACCATGGTTACCGGTGGCAGCGGCCCGAGAGGACTCAAGGGCAAGGAGTTGAAGACGGCGGTGGCCGCATTCATCGAAAAGATGAAACCGCACTTGGCGGTGGCCGAGGAAATGGGAGTGACGATCGCGATCGAAAACCACGGGAACAACTTGATCGAATCCCCCGACTCGCTCAAGTGGCTTGCCGAACTTCGGCCGTCTTCGCACCTGGCGGTGGCGTTGGCCCCCTATCACTTGCCGCAACGCGAGAAGTTGTTGGCTGACTTGATCCGCTCGCTTGGCGATGCGATTGCGATGTTCTACGCCTGGCAACATGGTTTGGGGTGCATGAAGAAGTTGCCCAAAGAGCAAGAGCTGTTGCAGATGCCAGGACGCGGCAAGCTTGATTTCGCGCCGTTGATGAGCGCGTTGGGCGATATCAACTACCAGGGTTGGACCGAAATATTCATGCACCCGGTGCCTCGCGGTATTCCGATCCTCGATAACACTGCGGCGGTCACTGGTGAGATTAATCGCGCGCGGAAATACCTTGCAGAGATACTCAGATAGGATCGGGAACGTTTCCCAAACCAAGAAGATGCCTGCTCGATATTCGATATTCAATCCGCGCAAGACAGGTTGCCCAGTTTTTGGGGCCCATTACAGCTGATGCCATGATTGGAACCTGTCAAGGCCATGTTTTCAACTGGCCACCGCCTCCTGGCAATGACAAGGTTTTCCCAGGGTGCGCTTCGCGGTAAAGAACGACGCCTGCCTCCGTTCTGGTATGACACGTGCCAGCATCGCTGGCCCAACTGGAACGCGACAACGCGACTGCAGCCGGGCGTGATCTATCCAAAACGGAGGCAGGCGTGAATGGCGACCCACTGGAGAAACTCGGCTTGGATCCGAAGGGCCAGTACGTCGGTTTTGACTATTGGGCCGACCGTTTCGTATCGCCTTTCACCGGCACGTTGCGGCACGAATTGCCCGCCGCATCTTGCAAAGTTGTTTCGATTTACGCGCAATTGGAGCGACCGCAATTGGTCAGTACGTCGCGCCACATTACGCAGGGCATCGTCGATGTGCTCGAAGAAAAATGGGATACCGGCAAGCGGACGCTCAGCGGTGTGAGTCTTGTTGTGGCGGACGATCCGTACGAATTGCGAGTGATCGTGCCGGGCAAGGGAGCTTCCTGGCACGTTGCCGCGGCCACCGTCGAGGGCGGCGCGGGTCACCTGCACTCAGGACGGACCAGCGGTGCGCGTGACGATCGATCCGAAGTCAACCGGTCAGCTTCGCTGGCATGTTGTTTTCGAGACGAAACAATGACTTGAAGCGGTTCACGCAGTTCAAACCACAACCGACTCGTCACGCCGACCGCGGAGCGTCTTTTCATCAGCGTCGATGACCGTTCATTAGCGGTCCTTTCCCAAATGTGCCGATCGTATCCTCATTTCCGTGAACGGTTCTCTTTTTTCTTGTCCGTCATTTTCTTTGCCCTCCAAAAAGAACAACCAAAACACGGTCCATGAGCGCGACGACGTTCTTCCAGCTAGAAGTTGTCGTGCAGCAGTTCGGCGAGCGAATTGGTACGAGCTACGATTCTTGTTATGGTCCGCTACGTGCCGAAGGCACCGCCTTATACGAGCCCTGGGTTATAGGAACGTCCCTTCGAGACTGGAACAACAAAGATGCCTGGCCGGATTTCGCCCGCAACCCTTGGTGCTGGGCCGTTTCTCCAGTATGGTAAATCTTGTTTCCGACTTGGGAGAGTCGGGGTTTCGCGGTTTGTGCCAGCGAGTAGATTGGATCGCGTCTGCGTTGCATCTATGGCTGCAAGGAGAGATTTGTGGTGATTACGAAAGAAAAAGTGGTTGCGTTCAACTACACGCTCAAGGATGAGGATGGCAATGTGCTGGATTCGTCAGAAGGCACGGACGCGTTGGAGTATCTTCACGGAGCGGACAATATCATTCCCGGTCTTGAGGCGGCGTTGGACGGAAAATCGGTCGGCGATGAAGTGAACGCCGTGATAACACCGGACCAGGCGTACGGCGAACGTCGGGATGAGCTGGTGGAACAGGTTCCTCGCGAGCACTTGCAGGAGATTCCCGACCTGGAAGTCGGTACGCAACTCGAAGCGAATACCCCCGATGGGCCTCGCGTCGTGCAAGTTGTCGCCATGGACGACGACCATGTGACCGTCGACGCGAATCACCCGCTTGCCGGTATGACGTTGCACTTCGACGTTAATGTTGCTAGCGTTCGAGATGCTACCGCCGAGGAAGTTGAGCATGGCCATCCGCATGATCCCGATGCACACGAACACGGAGGATGTGGGTGCCAGTGCGATTGTGAGTAACGCGTCAGTGCAGCCCAACGCCGACGCGCGCGGTTGGCAGCGAAATAAGCCCCGACAGGGGCGCGCTATGACAGCCTAGGGTGGAGCAAGGTCGCCGCGCATGCGGCGGACCTCGCGGAACCCTAGGAAAGGCACCCGTGCGCACCACTGAAGGCCTGAAAGGCCGCGCTACGGGAAACGTCTAAGCGCGGCCCTTCAGGCCTCAAGCGTATTTTGGGCGGGTTCACCTAGGCCTCCGCCCGCCTTGGGGCGGGCTCCGACCTAGGCTGTCATAGCGCGGCCTTTCAGGCCGAAGAGGGATTCCGCAAAGCTTTGCTCCAGGTTCCTGTTGATACAGATTCTGGATTTTGATACTTCAGGCCAACAGAAGACGTGATCGCGGGCACGCTCGGGTACCGACGTGGATGGCCTTTTTCGAGAAAGATGCCGGATTTCTTGTAACGAACTTTTTCCGCGATCGCTCAGTACTAATACGTGGGTTGCCGCCGCATTGCATGATCGCCCGTGTTGTTTGTCGCCATTTCTGAGCGACTTCACGACGTGTCTTGAGTGTTGACGGTGACGGAACATTCGATCCGATGGACGTCACACCGTAGTAGGAGTGCCAGGCAGATGGCAGATAGCCAAGAGCAACACCTCCGTGCCGAACTCGACAAGTCGACAGGATTCGTGGAACGCCAGCGATTACTTAAGGCCCTATGGAAGCTGAAACGCCCCGCGGCGGGGGCCGAACCGAAAGGGAACCAGTCGGCACATGCCGCCTGAACGCCGCGATCTGCGCCGGGGAACCGGTTGCTTGCCGTTAGCAGCCCCAGGGTTATGCGACGTTCGTTCCACTCACGTCGCTTCACCCTGGGCTTGTTTAGGGTCGTCCCTTCGGGACGGGAACCATAGCAGATACGAAACAACATGTGAAATGCCGACGTAGCCGTCCCTGGCCAAACGCCGTAAACGGTCACTTATTTCTTGACCGACCCCTATGTCTATGGATGATTCCTCACCGAACCCGTTTCGCGATAACCCGTATGCATCGCCGGACTTGCCGTCTGGCAAAGCAGGCGGGGGTATGCTTGCTGCGAGGGTGCCGCCGGGCGGGAGGATGGTCGGTCACGTACGAGTCGTGGCCATTTTGATGATAATTCAAGGTGTTTTCGAGTTGTTGATGGGGCTGGGTGTGATCGGCATGGCGTTCTTAATGCCGGGCCTTATGCGCGCGCAAATGGCACAGCAAGAAACACCGCCGGGCGGGCCCTCGCCGGAAACCATGGGCTGGATCGTGACGGGCGTCTATGTTGGGTTCGGCCTGCTCGTGTTTTGCACTGCCGTATTGCACATCTTCGCTGGGGTGCGCAACTACGGATTCCGCAATCGTGTGCTCGGTATCGTGGCGCTGATTACCGGAATGATGACCACTTTGTTCACATGCTACTGCGCACCCACGGCGGTTGCATTGGGCATATACGGGTTGATTTGCTATCTGAATTCCGACGTCAATCGGGCATTTGCGCAGGCAGGCTCTGGCGGGACAGATTAAGAACGTGTCTTGAAAATCGTTCCCGACGCACAATCGGTCCGATTTGGTCATTGGAGCAGGTCTCGGTATCGCGTGCGGAACTTTTCTAGTTTCGGGCTGATGACCGCGGTGCAGTAGGATTGAGCCGGATGGGTAGCGAAATAGGCTTGGTGATACGGCTCGGCCTCGTAGAACGATTGGCTTGGTAATACCTGCGTGACGACTGGCGTTGCGAACGCACCGGCATTTTCGAGTTCAGCGATCGTATCTTCCGCGACTTGTCGCTGCGATTGAGTCTGGTAGAAAACGACGGACCGGTATTGCGTACCCACATCGTTGCCCTGGCGATTGAGTGTGGTGGGGTCGTGAGTTTGGAAAAAAACCTGCAGCAGATCGGCATACGCAATCTCCTGCACGTCGAATTCGATCCGCACGCACTCGGCGTGCCCCGTTTGACCGCCGCATACTTGCTCGTAGCGGGGAGCAGCGCCCGCTCCGCCGCTGTAGCCGCAAGTCACCAACCGCACTCCGCGCAGTTGATCAAAGATCGCCTGCGTACACCAGAAACAGCCGCCACCCAACACGGCCGTCTCGATCTGCAATGATTGCTCGTCTGACATAGTGATTGATCTCGCCGTTGCGGCTCTTCCTTCTCTCAAGGTTTGTTGCTGTTGATCTTTCGCCTAGTTCACGGCATCACCCCCAAACCTCCGAGGCCTGAAAGGTCGCGCTCCGTGAGGCGATGCACCACGCGGGGCGATTCGAATTTCGGCGTTCCTTGGTCATTGCGTATTTCGTCATTCGCTAGTCAAAGGGCACAGGAGTCACTTCTTGGGGCGTACGGCCCCCCATTCGCAAAACCCGTTAGTCTGTCGCGTGAGCGTTTTGCCATTTTCTTCCACTACGATCAGCGCCTCGACGCTCGAACGCTGTTTGACGAACTTAAGACCCGCATCAGGCCCGAGGACACTGACCGCCGAGGCGATGGCGTCTGCATCGGTACCGTTGCTGGCCAGGATTGACACACTGCTGTGCTGGGTCAACCCCAGGCCGGTGCGTGGATCGACGATATGCGAATAACGTTTGCCATCGATTTCGACGTACTGAAAAGCATCGCCGGACGTGGCGATTGATTGATGAGCGAGGTACCCGAAGACACTTGGTGGTGCCGCAGGCTGCAGCGGTGCGACCCCCACCAGCCAGCCTGGTTTGCCCGGGGGCGGGCCGCTGGCCGTCATATCCCCACTGGCATTGACCAAGGCACGCGTGATCCCCAGTTGCTTGAGTTCCTTAATCGCTTGATCAACCGCGTATCCTTTCGCAATACCGCCCAGATCAAGTCGCATGTTCGGCTTGAGCAGTTTTGCCGTTTGGCGTTTTTCGTCAAGCTGCAGCGCGGCATAGCCGGTGGCCGCGAGTCCTTCACGTAGCCGTTGGTCCGATGGCAGGCGATGTTGGCGCCGTGCTCGGCGCCACAGTCGAGTCAATTGCCCGACGGTCACATCAAATGCCCCGTCGGTCGCGTCGCTCAGTTGTTGGGCCGCGTGCAGCACGTTCCACAAATCCTTGCTGACTCCAGCCCCTTGGGGGGTGGGGGAGGCGCGGCTCAGCTGGCTCAACTCGCTGCCGGGATCGTAGTCGCTCAACCTGGCATCGAGCGCGGCGATGCGTGCAAAAGCGGCCTCAAACCCCCGATTTGCGAGTTCTTCGCTGGGAGCATACAATACTATGATAAACTTTGTGCCCATATGAAGTTGTGCTGCCTCGAACCGTTCGAGGCCAGCCGGATGACAGGTGGCCAAGACCACCCCTGCCCCAAGAAGCCATGCGTTGAGTATCATATCGGCGGTGCCCTGTACTTTAAAGGTCCAAGATCGTTGACTTGTCGACGGGCTGAGCGACCCACATTGCGGGCCACTTTCGACCGAGCGGCCGGCCGCATTGGATTGCGGCCAAACCGTCCTGCGTTGGCTGAGCCTGTTCGTTTTTTGCACTCGACTGGCAGTGCGTCGTGTTTTCCAGAGAAAGGAACCGAGATCTATGTCTAGCGTAAATCGGCAACCTCGCCGCGTGCAACTCAAGTTCTTAGGATTTGAGTGGTTTGCGATCAGTTTTCTCGTGATTGTTGGCGCCTCGACGCTCTGGGCGGCGGAAACCAAACGATCGGTGTTGCCGATCGAGAATTCGGCAGCCAAGGCCGAAAGCGAAATGAAGCCGTATGTGGAGTTGATCGAGCATACTGACGCGAAGATCGAGATGGTGCCGATCAAAGGTGGCGAGTTCCTGATGGGGAGTCCGGCGAGCGAAGAGGGACGCGAGGAGTGTGAAGGTCCTCAGCACAAGGTGAAGGTCAGTCCGTTCTGGATGGGCAAGTACGAGATCTGTTGGGATGCTTTCGAAGTGTGGATGATCGACTTGGATATCCAGCGCCGCAAGCTGTTCAAAGAAGATGAAACGGATCGCGACAAGGCCGCCGAGGATTATCAGATTTCCCAGCCAACCGCACCCTATCAAGACATGACTTTCGGTATGGGCAAACAGAACCGCCCCGCGATTTGCATGACGCAGTTTGCCGCGCGAACGTTCTGCAAGTGGTTGACCTTGAAAACGGGGCGCTACTATCGTTTACCGACCGAGGCCGAATGGGAATACGCTTGCCGCGCCGGAACGAAGACGGCTTATTCCTTTGGTGATGATCCGGACGAACTCGGCGACTATGGTTGGTACTACGACAACGCCGATGACAAGTATCAGGAAGTCGGCACGAAAAAGCCCAATCCATGGGGCTTGTACGACATGCACGGCAACGTCTCCGAGTGGGTGCTCGACCAGTTCACCACCGATTTTTATGGCAAATCAGCCGGAAAAGTAGCGGACAATCCGCTGGCCATTCCGACCACGTTGTTCCCACGTGTCGTGCGCGGTGGATCGTGGCAATCGGACCCGGAGCAGTGTCGCAGTGCTTCGCGACTGCTGTCCGATGAGGAATGGAAGGCTCAGGATCCGCAGATTCCCAAGAGCATCTGGTACCATACCGACGCCAGCTTTGTCGGGTTCCGGATCGTACGCCCACTGGTTGAACCGACTCCGCAAGACGAGAAGGTCAAGTGGGACAAGGAAGAGCCGTTTATTGACCGCGAGCAAGGGCGTTAGTATCGGTCAAGAAATAAGTGACCGTTTACGGTGCTTGGCCAGGGACGGCTACGTCGGCATTTCACATGTTGTTTCGTATCTGCGATTGTTCCAGTCCCGAAGGGACGACCCTAGACAAGCCCAGGGTGAAGCGACGTGAGTGGAACGAACGTCGCGTAACCCTGACGCTGCTCGGCCAGAACGACAGGCGAGGGAGTGGGATATGATCCAGAAGTCACGTCGCGACTTTATCCGCGCATCGTCGTTGCTGGTTGCCAGCGGTGCTGTGACGGGCGGTCTGGCGATCGCGCGTTCGGCCAATGCGCCGGGCAGCGACATGATCCGTATCGGCTTGATCGGCTGTGGGAGCTGCGGCAAGCAGGCGGTGGTTCGTGCGTTGAACAGCGCGTGTGGATCGGTCAAACTGGTCGCCATGGCGGATGTCTTCGGCGATCGGATTCAGTCGGCATGGCGCCAGATCAACAGCCGTCACGCGGATGCGACGGACGTTCCGCGAGCGCATCGTTTTACCGGCCTGCATGCGTACCGAGAGCTCCTGGTTCAGGATTTGGATCTGGTGATTCTGGCCACTCCGCCCGGTTTTCGGCCACTTCATTTCGAGGCCGCGATCGCTGCTGGGAAGCATGTCTTCATGGAGAAGCCGGTCGCGGTTGACGCGCCAGGCGTTCGCCGAGTGTTGCGAACCGCAGCCATCGCCAGAAAAAAGAGCCTCGCGGTGGCGGTTGGCTTGCAGCACCGCCACGAGCAGGCTTACCGCGAGACGATAGCCCAGCTACAAAACGGCGTCGTTGGTACTCCCGTGGCGCTGCGCGTTTACCGTAATGGCGGCCGCTTGCGACCTGCCGTGCGGCGGCCGCACGAAACGGAGCTTGCGTATCAGTTGCGTAATTGGTGTTTTTTTGGGTGGCTTGGTGGTGATCACATCACCGACCGGCACATTCACAACCTTGATGTCGGCAATTGGCTGATGGATGCCTATCCGATTGCCGCCAACGGGCACGGTGGACGTGATCGTGAATGTGAAACACGCAACGATTGCGGCGAGACCTTCCAGCAGTTCTTCTGTGAGTATACGTATGCCAGCGGCGCAAGGATGTTCAGCCAGTGTCGTTACTTGTCTAACTGCTGGAACAACGTTTCCGAGCATTTGCACGCTACGTCGGGACGCGCCGATATCAGCGGTGGTAAGATTTACGATCCGGGTGGCCAGATGATTTGGCAGACGCGCGCACCACGCGGTGGCGGCCAGCAGCAGCAAATTGATCTCTTCGCGGCGCTGCGCGCGGGCCACCTTCCCAACGAAGCTGACTATGCCGCCAAGAGCACGTTGACCGCGATCATGGGACGTGTGGCCGCTTACACCGGGCAAATTGTTTCGTGGGAGCAAGCGCTCAATTCGGAGCGCTCGTTGGCTCACGTCGATAGCCTGATCTCGCTCGATGATCAGCCACCTGTACTACCCGGCCCCGATGGCTGTTATCCAGCGGCACTCCCGGGCCAAATGATGCGTGGTACTGGGGTTCCCTTCGCGGCGTCGCGCGGCCGGCCCGAAGGGTCGGCGCTATGATAGCCCGGATTATTCACGAGGGGTAACGAATTGGGGTGAGAATCGCGAATCCGCCCTCGGTGTGATTCGGTTGCTGCCAGTGCACAGAGTGCCCCCTTTCCCCCAAGCGGCGTCGGCAGCGGTTAAGATGTGTTTGGCGGCCCAAGAATTCCCGAAATCATTGAAATAGTCCGGGGTAGTTTCCAAGTCGAAGCGAGTGACAATGACGATCGGAAATAGGGAATGCGCAATAGGGAATG